>NZ_JBSHIT010000002.1:0-509580 GCF_053619115.1 Arthrobacter sp. NPDC055585 | reverse complement strand
ATCATGGGTGACTGGGGGCAAAAACCATGCCGGAACCGACCGGCCAACACACCCATATCCTGCATCAGGAACGGGCTACGAAAAAGGTAACGGGGCAGGCAGGCGCTAGACGACCTCAGGGGTCCGGCTGTAGCGGGCGATTGCACGCTGCGTGCCGCGGTTGGTCAGCACCCGGATGACCTGGCTGACCGCACCGGAAACCAGCGCAAAAATGACGGCCGAGCGCAGGCTGGCGTCCAGGGCGCCGTCCTTGTCCTTGGGCGGTTCATTGCCGGTGGCCTTGGTCCAGACGAAGTCCAGGAGCTTCGCCGAAGCCAGTCCTGCGCCCACGCTGACACCGGTACCCAGCAGTTTCAGGATCAGGTTCATAAGTGCTCCTTGATGTTGTGCGTTTGGTGTTTCCCCCTACGCTACCTGCCGCACCCGGATTCCACCCGGCACTGCGTGTACAGTGGACCACGCATACACACGACAGGGGAGCGCCGCTTCCCGGCTCCGGTTCGCCGGACGCCGGTTTTCGGGCGCTGAGAGTGCGGACCAAGCCGCAGACCCTCGAACCTGCTCCGGTTAGTACCGGCGAAGGGAGTCGAGATCTCAGGGGTGCACCGCCGCCGGCGGTTTTCCCTCCCCTCCTGAATCCAGGAGGAACCTTCCATGCAAGAAACCCGATCCATAGCTCCGGTCAGATCATCCTGGCGCGTGGTGGACATCGTCGTCGCCTCAGTCCTTGCCGTCGCCACCGGTGTGGTGTTCTGGGCCTGGTCCCTGGCCTACGGCGGGGTTGCGGCACTGTTTGTTGCCTTCCCTCCGCTGGCGGGGCTCTACACGGGAGGCTGGCTGATTGCCGGCGTCCTGGGCGCGCTGATCATCCGCAAACCCGGGGCCGCACTGTACTGCGAGATCCTGGCCTCGGCTGTATCCGGCGTGCTGGGCACCCAGTTCGGCCTTTCCGTGCTGCTCTCCGGAGCCATCCAGGGACTGGGCGCCGAACTGGTGTTCCTGCTCTTCCTGTACCGGAAGTTCACTCTTCCCGTGGCGCTGCTTGCCGGCCTTGGCTCAGGTCTATTTCTGGGCGTGAGCGAGTCGATCCTGTACATGCCTGAATGGGCTTTCCAGTGGCAGGCGCTGTACACCGTCTTCGCCATGGTGTCCGGAATGCTGCTGGCCGGCCTGCTCTCCTGGCTGGCAGTGAGGGCGCTGGCCCGCACCGGAGTGCTTGCCGCCTTCGCCTCCGGGCGCACGGCGGACGCATAAACCATGGGCACAGCGAATCCCGTGGCGGTCAGCGCCCGGGACTGGGGATGGCGGCATGCCGGACGCAAGGCGCAGGCCGTTGCCGGTGTGTCCTTTGATATTCACCCGGGGGAGCGGGTCCTGCTCCTGGGCGCTTCCGGAGCGGGCAAGTCCACCCTGCTGCATGCCCTCGCCGGCGTCCTCGGCGAGGACACCGGCGGCACGGAAACCGGGTCGCTGCGGCTCGACGGCGCACACCCGCAGGCGGCACGCGGCCGGGCAGGCTTGCTCCTGCAGGATCCCGAGTCGCAGATTGTGCTTTCCCGGGTGGGGGACGAGGTTGCGTTCGGCGCGGAGAACCTGGGCGTTCCCCGCACGCAGATCTGGGAACGGGTGCACGCTGCGCTGGACGACGTCGGACTCCGGGTGCCGCTGGGACACTCAACTGCAGCGCTTTCCGGCGGCCAGAAACAGCGCCTGGCCCTGGCCTCGATCCTGGCCATGGCTCCGGGGCTGCTGCTGCTCGACGAACCAACGGCGAACCTTGACCCGGACGGCGTCCTGGAGATCCGGGACTCTGTGGAACGGGTCCTGGACCGGACCGGCGCCACACTGATTGTGGTGGAGCACCGGGTGGCTGCCTGGGCACAGCTGGTGGACCGGGTGATAGTGCTCGACGCCGGCGGGGGACTGCTGGCTGACGGCCCGCCCCAGGAGGTGCTCTCCGCGGAACGGACCCGTTCCCGCCTCTCTGAGGCAGGGGTGTGGCTTCCCGGCGCCGCGCTGGACGTGCCGCCGCCGGTTCCGCCTGGTGCGGGAGCTGCTGAGCTGCTGGCCGCGGAAGCGCTTGACGTTGCCCGCGCCCCAAGGGATCCGGCAGTGGTCTCCGGGGTGAACCTGTCCCTGCGGGCAGGGGATGCCCTGGGCATCACCGGACCCAACGGCGCGGGCAAGTCCACGCTGGCGCTGACCATGGGCGGGCTGCTGCGTCCGCGCGGCGGGCAACTGACCGCTGCTCCGGCCCTGGCCCGGGACGCGGGAGCGGTCCCGTCAAAGTGGAAGTCCGCGCAGCTGGTAACCCGCATCGGAACGGTGTTTCAGGAACCCGAGCATCAGTTCCTTACCGGCTCTGTCCGGGAAGAACTGGCCTTCGGGCCGCGGCGGGCCGGGCGCAGCGAGGCAGAGGTCCGGGAGACAGTGGATGAACTAGCCGGCCGGCTGCGGCTGACCGCGCTTCTGCCGGTCAACCCTTTCACGCTCTCCGGGGGTGAGAAACGGCGGCTGTCTGTGGCCACCATGCTCGCCACGTCACCGGACATCCTGCTCCTGGACGAACCCACCTTTGGCCAGGACGCCAATACATGGCGGGAACTGGTCTCCCTGCTCGCGGAACAGCGCCGGAACTCCGGCTGCGCCGTCGTGTCCGTGACGCATGACCGGGAATTCATTGCAGCGCTCGGCGGCCAGGTCCTCCGGGTGCAGGGCGGCCGAGCCTCTCTGCTCCCTGCGGAACCGGCAGCAGGAGCCGCAGCATGAGCGCCCAGGCAGTCCGCAGCTCCGCTCCGCGGGCGGTTCCGGGTCTGAGGCAGTCCCGGCTGGCGGCGGCGAATCCGCTCTCCACGCTCGGCGCCGCCGTCGCCGTCACCATTGCGGTGCTGCTGACGGTGGACTGGGTCAGCGCCACCGTGGTGCTGGCCGGGGAACTGGCACTGCTGCCGCTGCTGCGGATCAATCCCTGGACCCTGGTGAAGCGGATCTGGCCGCTGCTGATCGCCGCCGCTGTGGGCGCCTACGGCACCGCCCTGCTCGCGGAAAAAACCGGCGAGGTGCTGCTGGACGCCGGACCGCTGCTGTTCACCACGGACTCGGTGGCCGCCGGCATTGCGATCGGCCTGCGCGGACTGGCGATCGCGCTGCCGGGTATCTTCCTGCTGGTCACCGTTGATGCGACGGACCTCGCGGACGCCCTGGCGCAGCGGCTGCACCTGCCCTCCCGGTTTGTCCTCGGAGCCCTGGCAGCGATGCGGCTGGTGGGCTTGCTGGTCCAGGAATGGCGCACGCTGGGACTGGCCCGGCACGCCCGGGGGGCCGACGCCGCTGCCTCCCCGCTGGGAAGGTTCCGGAACTTCCTGGGCCAGGGACTGGCGCTGCTGATCCAGGCCATCCGCCGCGCCACCCGGCTTGCCGTCGCCATGGAGGCCCGCGGCTTCGGAAGCAATGACCGGACCTGGGCCCGGGCGTCCACCTTCAGCCGCATTGATCTGTGGGTCCTGGCCTACGGCCTCGGGCTGGCTGCAGCGGCCGTGTGGGCTGCTGCGGCAGCCGGGACGTTCAACTTCATCCTGTCCTAGAAGCCCGGCGCCGGCGGTGGCAGCCAACCAGGCTGTCCCCGCCGGCGCTGAGCCGGGCACTACAGAACGGTTTCCACCAGGGCGGCCAGTTCATCGGTAAGCTCCCGGGAGACCGGCACCGGGTTTCCGTCGATCGATTTCACCGGCGCGAGCAGGCGGATGCTGGAAATCAGCCACACGCCGTCGGCCTGCATCAGGTGTGACGGTTCCAGCGGGCCGTAGCCAAGCTGCCAGCCTTCCTTCTCCGCCGCAGCGAACAGGGCGCTCTGCGTGGTTCCGGGCAGGATCCCGCTTTCAAGCTCAGGGGTGAGCAGGGTCTTCATTCCGTCTTCCACCACAGCCAGAACCACGGTGGAGGTGGGGCCCTCCAGGACCTTGCCGTCGGAGGACGTAAAGATGACGTCATCGGCGCCGTGCTGCTTGGCGAACCGGATAGCCGCCATGTTCACTGCGTAGGACAGCGTCTTGGAGCCAAGCAGCAGCCAAGGTGCGCGCTCGGCCACGGAGGAATCGTAGCCGCGGTCCAGCAGCAGTACGTCCAGGCCCTCCTCGCGTTGCCGGGCACTGGATTCCGGAACGGGGGACGCAGCTACCCACGCGGTTGGGCTTCCGGCGCCTTCGGGGCCTCGGGTCAGCATCAGCTTCACTACCGCGGGGACATCGCCGTGCACGCGCGTGAACTCAGCCATCGCTGTCGCAATGGCGGGCTCCCACATCTGCGGTGACGGAAAGTCCAGCTGCAGGGCTGCCGCCGAGGACGCCATCCGCTCCAGGTGCATGGCCAGCTTCCGGGGACGCCCGTCCACGGCCAGCATCGATTCGAAAACGCCGTCGCCGCGGGTCGCGCCGAGGTCCGTGGCCATCAGCTGCGGCACGGAGGCATCCGCGATGCGGCCGGCCGGATATGCGGGGTCCAGGAATACCAAAACAGTCATGCAGCAAGCCTAGTGGCCGCGGCGGCCGATCCCGGGCGCTAGGCTGAAGGGACGGTTGGGTGGTCGGAGGGATTAGCGCACGTGTGGTGGACGGTTACTGCTCCTAACTGGCTTGCGACGAGCCTGACGATTCTCGACTTCGCAATCCGGATCATCGCCCTCGGCGTGGTGCCGGGCAACCGGCGTCCCACTACGGCCATGGCCTGGCTGCTGGCCATCTTCTTCCTGCCTGTCCCTGGGATCATCGTGTTCGCCCTGTTCGGCAATCACCGGCTCTCCGAACAGCGGGTTGAACGCCAGACCATGATCAACAAAAGGGTCCGTGAAAACACCCGCGAGCTCGAAGCTGAGTCCTCCTCCTATTCAGGTCCGGACTGGGTGCTTTCCGCCGTGGAACTGAACCGGCGGCTCGGCTCGCTGCCCAGCCTGGACGGCAACCGGGTTGAGCTCCAGCGGGACTACGAGGAATCCATCCGCCAGATGACCGAAGCGGTCCGCGGCGCCACCAGGTACGTGCACGTCGAGTTCTACATCATGAGCTACGACGCCGTGACCCGGGAGTTCTTCAGTGCCCTGCGGGATGCGGCAGACCGCGGTGTCACGGTCCGCCTGCTGTTCGACCACATTGGCACCCTGCGGGTGAAGGGCTACCGCCAGCTGCTCAAGGAGCTGAAGTCCAGCCGGATCCAGTGGCACCCCATGCTGCCCATCCAGCCGCTGCGCGGCCACTGGCGGCGGCCGGACCTGCGCAACCACCGCAAGATCCTCGTCGTCGACGGCGATATCGGCTTCACCGGCTCGCAGAACCTCGTGGAACCGGGCTACCGCAAACCCCGAAACCACCGGATCGGCCGCAAATGGGTTGAACTCATGAGCCGGCTGGAAGGCCCGGTAGTGGATGAAATCAACGTGGTGTTTGCCACCGACTGGAACATGGAGACGGACGAGAACCTCGAACAGGAACTGAGCCTGTACGAGGGGACGTCCAAGCCCGGCGACATCACCTGCCAGGTGGTCCCCTCAGGTCCCGGTTTCACCACGGAGAACAACCTGCGCCTGTTCACCTCGCTGCTGTACTCCGCCTCCGAGCGGATCTCCATCACCAGCCCGTACTTCGTGCCGGATGATTCCCTGCTCTACGCCATAACGACGGCGGCGCAGCGCGGCGTGCAGGTGGAGCTGTTCGTCTCCGAGCGCGGCGACCAGTTCCTGGTGGACCACGCCCAGCGCTCTTACTATGAGGTGCTGCTGGAGGCCGGCATCCGGATCTGGCAGTACCCCGCGCCGCTGGTGCTGCATGCCAAGCACTTCACCGTGGACAACGACGTCGCCGTCCTGGGCTCCTCCAACATGGACATGCGTTCCTTCTCGCTGAACCTGGAAGTCTCCATGATGATGTTCGGCGGGAACATCGTAGAGAAGATGCGCCAGATCGAAGACACCTACCGCGGCCTGTCCAAAGAGCTGATCCTGGACGAATGGCGCAACCGTCCCGTGTGGCAGCGGTACGTGGACAACGTCGCACGCCTCACGGCCACCCTGCAGTAAGACAGCCCCTGCGAGTGGGGACCTAGCCGGCGGGGACCTCCGACCCCAGGGCGCCCAACACGCCCCGGGACTTGGTGCGGACCTCTTCCCATTCCGCCTCCGGGTCCGATCCGGAGGTCACAGCTCCGCCAACACCCAGGCTGAGCGAAGTGCCTCCGGCAGCGTCCGGCTGCAGGACCAGGGTGCGGATGACTACCGAGAGATCCGCGGCGCCGGTCAGGGAGAAGTAGCCCACCGCTCCGGAATAGAAGCCGCGCGGCCCCGCTTCGAGCCCGTCCAGGATGGCCATGGTGCTGACCTTCGGCGCCCCGGTCATTGAGCCGGCAGGGAAGGCAGCGGCCACGGCTTCGGCCCGGCTGGCACCCGGGGCCAGCTGCGCGTCGATGGTGCTGACCAGCTGGTGTACCGTGGCGTAGCTTTCCACCACACACAGCCGCGGGACAGTCACCGACCCGGGAACGGCCAGCCGGGAAAGGTCGTTGCGCATCAGATCCACGATCATGATGTTCTCTGCCCGGTCCTTGACGCTCTCCAGCAGATCCTGCCGCAGTGCCGCGTCTTCTGCGGGAGAGGATCCCCGCGGACGGGTGCCCTTGATCGGTTCGGCGCGCAGAGCCCCTCCGGAGCTGATCCGCAGGAAGCGTTCCGGGGAAGTGCCCAGAAGTGCAACCCCGCCCACCCGCAGCAGCGAGGCGAAGGGCGCCGGGCTACGGCGACGCAGTGCGCCGTACAGTTCCTGCACCTGCTGTGCTGGCACCGGCTCCGGCAGGGATCCCTCCAGTGCTGTGGTCAGGCAGATTTCGTAGCTGTTGCCCTCCCGGATCTCCGCCTGGGCCCGGCGGACCTTGGCCAGGTACTCGCTGCGGCTGTCCCGGAAGGCGAACACGGGTGCGCTGACCGAGTCCTGCGCCCGGGCGCCCGGGCCGGCTGCAACACCGGACCGCTCGGCCGGGGCAGCACTGAGCGCGGCGCGGGCACGGTCCAGCCAGGGCGTTCCGGGTTCGGTGCCGCCGGGCTCCTCGACATCCGCATCCTGCAGCACCAGAAGGTGAACCTGGCCCAGGGCATGGTCCAGCACCACGGCACGGGCCGCGAAAACCAGGGCGGCGTCCGCGGCCGGGGTTCCCGGCGCCGGCTCCGCCGCTGCACCGGTTTCCCGCTTCAGCCCGTACCCCAGTGCTCCCATCCAGCCCAGGGCGAACGGGCCGGGATACCCGGACGGAACCGAAACCCGGGGGACGCCCCACTCGGAATCCAGCCAGCGGAAGAACGGCCCGGGAACGTTTACCTCTACCGGACCCCACGTCACCCGGGTGTTCCCGGCCCTGTGCACGGCATGCCTGCCCAGCGGCCCGCCGTCGTCGGCCATAATGCTGAACCTGCTGCGATCGGGAGGGCTGCCCCCGGCGCCTGCGGAGCCGGCATCGGAACTGTCCAGCCACACCGCGTTCGGGCTGCTGCCGAACAGGGTGCCGAACAGCGCCTGGGGATCCGGCGTGCCCGGCACACTCCGGACAGAGACCGCAAGCCGGGCGGAGGGCAAGCCGAGTCCTGGCGCCGGGAAGGGAAGGGAATCCAGTGCGCGCAGCACATACTGGTGCAGCGGAAAGTCTGCGCGGCCGCTCGTGAGGAGGACCTCAGCCTCCGCGGCAGCGGGGTCCGCAGCAGCCCACGCGGCTTCCTGCGCGGCCCAACGGTCCCAGTGCGGCGCATACGTCTCCCCGTCGCGGGCCAGCGCGCGTTCTTTTCGGAGTTCCGCCGGCGCCTGCACCCACACCACGGCGTCCAGCAGGCCGCGGGCAGCACGGTGTCCGGCGCCCACGCCTTCAAAGATCACAATGTCCGCGGGGTCAGTCTCCCGGAGCTGGTCGTAGCGGCCGGCTTCCCAGTCCCAGGCCTGCCAGGCGGCAGGCTGTCCGGCAGCAAGCGGGGTAAGCACCTCGCGCCGGTAGTAGTCCATGCCCGCCTGCAGGCCGTCCCAGCCGGGATAGACGTCTTCCAGGTGGAACACAGCCACGGAGCGGTGAACCCGCAGCGCGGCAGCCAGCTCCAAGGCCAGGCTGGTTTTGCCGGCACCGGAAAACCCGTCGACGCCGATCAGCAGCGGGCGCCCGGCGGCAGCGGTCATCGGCTGCGGTCCGCCAGGGCCGTGCGGACGTAGTCCACCACGCCGGGCACTGCAGCCTCGATCAGGGCGTAGGAGGAATCGAAGTCGGACATATCTCCATACCAGGGATCATCGATGCCCTGTTCGCTGGCCGGAAGCCTGGCGGCGGCAGGGTCAAAGCTGCGCAGCATTCGGATCCTGTCCCGGTCCGCCTGCGGAGCTTCGGCCTGCAAATGGGTCAGGTGACCGTAATCCAGGGCCAGGATCAGGTCCCGGGAGCCGTACCATTCCGCCTCGAAGGCGCGGGCCCTGAAGCTGTCCAGGGCGGGCCCCGGGTAGTTGTGCTTGAGCAGTTCTGCCGCTGTGCGGGGGTCCATGGGCCTTCCGGCTTCCCAGCCCGTCACCCCGGCGGAATCCACCTCCGTCTGCGCCTCGAGACCGGCTTCGGCAAGGGCACGCTCAATGCAGAACTGGGCCATGGGGGAGCGGCAGATGTTGCCGGTGCAAACCGTAATGATTCGGTACATCTTTCCAGCCTACCCAGCGCAGGCCGTCCGTCCTTTCCGTGAGCTGTGCGCCGTTATGCCCTGGCCAGGAGCTCCCCGTTGGGCATCAGGAACCAGCCGTCCGGTGCATCCGCCCAGCGCTTCCAGCCGTTGGCTATCCGGGTCAGGTCTTCAGCGGTTGCCAGCCCGCGTTCCAGCGCCTGCTCGGCATAGGCGGAGTGGAGCACCCTGTCAGCCCAGGCGCCGGCGTGCCACCGGCGCCGTTCCTCGGTGGCGTAGAGCCAGTTCGACGACGACGGCTCCAGTTCGGTGAACCCAGCTTCCAGAGCCCAGGCAACCAGGCGGCGGCCGGCATTGGGCTCGGCCCGGTTGCCGCGGGCGATCTGCTGGTAAGTCTGCATCCATTCCTCCAGCTCCGGAACGTCCGGATACCAGCTCATGGCGCGGTAGTCGGCGTCGCGCACTGCCACCAGCCCGCCGGGGCGGGTGACGCGGCGCATTTCGTGCAGTGCCGCCACAGGGTCCGTGAGGTGCTGGAGCACCTGGTGGGCGTGCACAACATCGAAGGTGTCGTCCGGGAAGTCGAGGTCGTAGACGTTTCCGGGCTGGAACTCAACGTTGTCTGCCCCGCGCTCCGCGGCCAGGGCGCGGGCCTGGACCAAAACGTCTTCGGACCGGTCCATTCCGGTAACCAAACCCGGTGCAGCCACTGCCGCGAGGTCAACCGTGATGCTGCCGGGACCGCAGCCCACGTCAAGGACGCGCAGGCCGGGCTGGAGGTGCGGGAGCAGGTAGGCGGCGGAATCCGCGGCGCTGCGGGTCGCGTGCGCGCTCACTACGCTGCGGTGGTGTCCATGCGAGTAAGTGTCCTGAGGCATAGCAGGACGATACGCGGACCAGGGCCGGTTTGGCTGCCGCGGAGGGTGCCCGAGGTCATGGTGTGTCACATCCGGACTGCTTCTGAGCGGCCGTGGATTCGGGGAACCCCTTGTGCGCCGCGCTGCGGCGGTGCCTTGATAGAACCGGGAGGCGCGCAGGAAAGGAACCCGCGGATGAAGGCCGTTGTCCTTTACGACTCTGCCTACGGCAACACCCGCCGCATAGCCGAGGCGATCGCAGGCTCCCTTGAGGGCGTGGACGCTCAGGCGGTCCAGGTGCCGCAGTTCCGCCCGGAGAACTTGCATTCCGGTGACCTGCTGGTGGTCGGCAGTCCGATCAACGGGTGGCGGCCGACGCCGATCATCTCCGCTGCGCTTGAAGCGCTGGGCCGGGACCAGCTCAGGGGCATTAGGGCCGCGGCGTTCGACACCCGTGTCCGGCTGTTCATCCACGGTGACGCCGCCCGGAAGCTCTCCGATGAACTCAGTTCCCGCGGGGCGGAAATCATCTCCGCTCCGCAGCCCTTCTATGTGAAAGGAACCGAAGGTCCGCTTTTGTCAGGGGAGATTGAAAAAGCGGAGTTCTGGGCCCGGTCCCTGCTCCACGCGCTCGGCAGCTGACGGTGCCGGGACAGCAACAAAGTTGAGTCCATCCCACTCAACTTTGTTGACAAAATCCAGCCCGGAGGTAAAGTTGAGTGCAGAACGCTCAATATGCGCTACGGGTGGCAGCAGCGGAAGGGTCCGG
Source organism: Arthrobacter sp. NPDC055585 (assembly GCF_053619115.1). NCBI lineage: Bacteria > Bacillati > Actinomycetota > Actinomycetes > Micrococcales > Micrococcaceae > Arthrobacter > Arthrobacter sp. NPDC055585. The sequence continues at coordinate 499,274 of NZ_JBSHIT010000002.1, read as the reverse complement.
CACTTGAACGGCCGGAACCCGGGAGCCGCGGCCATCGATTTCCAAGGAAAGAGGAAGCAAATATGTCACGTGCAGTAGGTATCGACCTCGGAACCACCAACTCCGTTGTCTCCGTCCTGGAAGGCGGCGAGCCCACCGTCATCGCCAACGCCGAAGGCGGCCGGACCACCCCGTCGGTTGTTGCTTTCGCGAAGTCCGGTGAGGTCCTGGTTGGCGAGATCGCCAAGCGCCAGGCCGTCAACAACATCGACCGCACCATTTCCTCGGTCAAGCGCCACATGGGCACCGACTGGAGCGTGGACATTGACGGCAAGAAGTACACCGCCCAGGAAATCTCCGCCCGCATCCTCCAGAAGCTGAAGGCCGACGCCGAGTCCTACCTCGGCGAAAAGGTCACCGACGCCGTCGTGACCGTCCCGGCCTACTTCAACGACGCCGAGCGCCAGGCCACCAAGGAAGCCGGTGAGATCGCTGGCCTGAACGTCCTGCGCATCGTCAACGAGCCCACCGCGGCAGCACTGGCCTACGGCCTGGACAAGGGCAAGGAAGACGAACTCATCCTCGTCTTTGACCTCGGCGGCGGTACCTTCGACGTCTCCCTGCTGGAAGTCGGCAAGGATGAAGATGACTTCTCCACCATCCAGGTCCGCGCCACGGCCGGTGACAACCGCCTCGGCGGCGACGACTGGGACCAGCGGATTGTTGACTACCTGCTGAGCCAGGCCAAGGCCAAGGGCGCAGACCTGTCCAAGGACAAGATTGCCCTGCAGCGCCTGAAGGAAGCGGCGGAGCAGGCCAAGAAGGAACTCTCCTCGGCCACCTCCACCAACATCTCCCTGCAGTACCTCTCGGTGACCCCCGAAGGCCCCGTCCACCTGGATGAGCACCTTTCCCGGGCCAAGTTCCAGGACCTGACCAAGGACCTGCTGGACCGCACCAAGAAGCCGTTCCACGACGTCATCTCCGAAGCCGGTATCAAGGTCTCGGACATCGACCACATCATCCTGGTTGGCGGTTCCACCCGTATGCCGGCTGTTTCCGAGCTGGTCAAGGAACTGGCCGGCGGCCAGGAGCCGAACAAGGGCGTGAACCCGGACGAGGTTGTGGCCGTTGGTGCAGCACTGCAGGCCGGTGTCCTGAAGGGCGAGCGCAAGGACGTGCTGCTGATCGACGTCACCCCGCTTTCCCTGGGCATCGAGACCAAGGGCGGCGTGATGACCAAGCTGATCGAGCGCAACACGGCCATCCCGACCAAGCGCAGCGAAACCTTCACCACGGCTGATGACAACCAGCCCTCCGTGGCCATCCAGGTCTTCCAGGGCGAACGCGAGTTCACCCGGGACAACAAGCCGCTGGGCACCTTCGAGCTGACCGGCATCGCGCCGGCTCCGCGCGGCGTGCCGCAGGTCGAGGTTACCTTCGACATCGACGCCAACGGCATTGTCCATGTCTCCGCGAAGGACAAGGGCACCGGTGCTGAGCAGTCCATGACCATCACCGGCGGTTCCTCCCTCTCCAAGGAAGACATCGACCGCATGGTCCGCGAAGCTGAAGAGCACGCTGCCGAGGACAAGAAGCGCCGCGAGGCCGCTGACGTCCGCAACTCCGCCGAGCAGCTGGCCTACTCGGTGGACAAGCTCCTCACCGACAACGACGACAAGCTGCCCGAGGACGTCAAGTCCGAGGTCAAGGGCGACGTCGATGCGCTGAAGAAGGCGCTGGAAGGCACCGACAACGACGACGAGGTGAAGACCGCGTTCGAGAAGCTGCAGGCCTCCCAGACCAAGCTTGGCGAAGCCATCTACTCGCAGGCACAGGCAGCCGGGGACTCGGGTGCAGGCGCCGGCGCTGAGGGCGGTTCCGCAGCAGGCGAAGGTGCAGGCGGTTCGGCTGCAGGCGATGAAGACATCGTGGATGCCGAAGTCGTCGACGACGAAGAAAAGAAGTAGCCATGGCTGCTGAGGACGCGAACGGAAACCAGACTCCGGGCAACGAGCCGGAGGAAAACCTGGAACCACAGTCACAGCAGGCAGGATCCTCCGAGGCGGGCGCACAGCCCGCCGCGGAGGGCGGCGCCGAGGGCGATGCGCTGTCCCAGGCTGAGGAGATCCTGAACAGCGCCGGCGCTGAGGCGCCGGCGGCTGCGGGATCGCCCGAAGCGGCGGAACTGCGCAACGACCTGCTTCGGCTGCAGGCAGAGTACGTGAACTACCGCCGCCGTGTGGAACGTGACCGCGACGTCGCCCGGGAAATGGCTGTGATCGGAATGCTCAATTCCGTCCTGCCGGTCCTGGATGACATCGAGGCGGCACGCCAGCACGGCGACCTCGCGGAGGGGCCCTTCGCCTCGATCGCGGTAAAGCTGGAAAACACGCTCAAGGGCTACGGCCTGACCCGGATCGACGAGACCGGAGTGGAGTTCGACCCGAACGTCCATGAAGCACTGATCCAGCAGCAGAGCCCGGACGTCACCTTTGACACCGTCACGCAGATCCTGCGGACCGGTTACAAGGCGAACGAGAGGGTGCTGCGTGCGGCACAGGTGATCGTCTCCGTTCCGGAGCAGTAGCACTCACGCCAGGGACCGCCGCTGGGCGGTCCCTGGCGGCTCCGCATTGGAGCCGGCTTAAGCGTTGTTTTATGCAAGACACAGGAAGGGGACACCAATTGGCTAGCCAGGATTGGGTCGACAAGGATTTCTACAAGATTCTGGGTGTTCCCAAGGACGCTTCCGACGCCGACATCAAGAAGTCGTACCGGAAGCTCGCCCGTAAATACCACCCGGACCAGAACCAGAATGATCCGTCCGCGGAGAAGATGTTCAAGGACGTCTCCGAGGCCTATTCAGTGCTGTCCGACGCCGAAGAACGCCAGCAGTATGACGCGATTCGGGCCATGGGCAGCGGCGCCCGGTTCTCCGCCGGCGGCGGAGGCGGCCCTGCAGGCGGTGCCGGCGCTGGATTCGAGGACATCTTCGGCGGCCTGTTCGGCCAGTCTTCAGGCCGGTCGCGCCGTACCACCTACAGCACCGGCGGCAGCAACATTCCGCCGGAGTTCGCTGACCTGTTTGGCGGCGGCGGTTTTGGCGGCGGAGGCGGCTTCGGCTCAGCACCGCCCCAGAAGGGTGCGGACCGCACGGCCAGCACCACCATCTCCTTCGCAGGCTCCATCAATGGAACCGTCATCGGGCTGCGCGAGCCCAGCGGTGAAGTGGTGGAAGTCCGTGTTCCCGCGGGCGTCAAGGACGGCCAGCGCATCAGGGTGCGCGGCAAGGGCATGCCCGGTGCCGCGGGCAACGGTGACCTGATGGTCACCGTGCACGTCACCCCGCATGACTTCTTTGTCCGTGACGGCAACAACATCCGTATCCACGTTCCCGTCACATTCCCCGAAGCGGCACTGGGCGCGACCATCGAGGTGCCCACACTCACCGCGGACAAGGTCAAACTCAAGGTTCCGGCCGGGACGCCGTCCGGGCGCACGCTGCGGGTCAAGGGCCGCGGTGTGCACACTTCCAAGGGCAACGGCGACCTGCTGGTGACAGTGGACGTGGCGGTTCCTTCGCATCTGAACAAGGATGCCAAGGCTGCCGTGGAAGCGTTCGCCGAGGCGACCAAGGGTGAAGACCCCCGGTCCAGGCTGGCCTCCAAGGCGCGCCTGTAGCGCCTCGGCCGTGCCCGTCCGGCGCCCGGCTACTATAACGACAACATGCAAGGAACGAAGGAGAGGGCAGTGGGCATAGACGTCAATGCGCCGATCTTCGTGATCTCGGTTGCCGCAGAGCTTGCCGACATGCATCCGCAGACCCTGCGGCAGTACGACCGGTTGGGCATAGTGAGCCCCAGCCGGGCTCCCGGCCGGTCCCGCCGGTACTCCCAGCGGGACATCGAGATGCTGCGGGAGGTCCAGCGCCTCTCCCAGGAGGGCGTCTCCCTGGAAGGCATCAAGCGCATCATGCACCTCCAGCAGCAGGTGAGCGGACTGCGTGAACGGGTGGACCAGCTCTCTGCCGAGCTGGACCAGATCCAGCAGCGCAGTTCAGATATGGGACGCGTTTTTGCTGCGGGCCTGGCCGGAGACGTGGTTACGCTGTCCCGCGGCCAGCGGCCCCCTGCCTCGAAGGTGCCTGCACGCACCGGTCTGGCCGCCTTGGTGGCCCGCAGCCGCCGCGTCATGGCACTGCCCGCCGGAAAAGGCGCCGCGGTAGAGACCGAACTTGGCTACACCGCGGACCGCGGCGAGTTCTTCCGCGCCAACTAGCACGCAGTGCCGGGTTTTCGGCCTAACGGAAACGGCGGCCCTGGTCCCTCCGGTTGGCCCACAACGCTCCCGCGCAGAGCAGGACGGTCCACGCCAGGAAGCAGAACACCGACGTCGCAGCCAGGTTCTCACCGGAGAGTGCCGATACTGAAATGTCCCGGGCTGCCCGGGACGGCAGGAGAAGCGAAAAAGTGTTCAGCCCGGGAGAGAAAATAGCCGGGGGCAGCATCATCCCGCCCGCGAAGGCCAGCGGAAAGAAGACCACCTGCGTCACCGCGATCGCCACCTTGGACGTGCACAGGTACCCAATGAGCAGTCCCAGGAACAGGAACGGCAGCCCGCACAGCAGCCACACCACAACCGACGCCGGTATCCGCCACCAGGACAGGGTTCCGTCCGTGTACAGCTGCAGCCCTGCCGTGGTGGTGGCACCGACTATGAGGACCGGGATCAGTGCGAAGAACGCGAACATCATGGCGGTCACCGCGCGTGCCACCGTCGCAGGAAAAGCACCGGCAGGCAGTGTGCGCACGTAGCTGCTCCACGGATTGGCCCGCTCCTCCGCCACGCCGATTCCGTAGTTGAACAGGAACGCGCTCATCACCCCAAAGACCGCCAGCTGCGCAATGGCCATCAGCGAGGCCTGGGGGTCGGAGGTCACCGCGGTTTGCGGCAGCACAAAAAAGACCAGCGCCAGGGTGGGGAAGACGGTGGAGGACAGCACTGCCACCGGAATCCGCAGCTGTTCCAGAACCTGGGCCCGGGTATGGATCCGGATCAGGGTGAAGAGCGGCTTGTTCGCCGGAGCCGGGGTGCTGCTGGGAAGCGCTGCGGTGCTGCTCATCGTGATGCCTTCCTGTCCATGGGGCTGCCGTCCGGCAGCGGTTCCGCGCCGGAGGCGGAGTGGGTGAGGGAAATGAACGCTTCTTCCAGACTCGCGGCGTGGACTTCGAGCCCGCGGAAATCCACTTCCTGCCGGACCAGCGTGCGGACCGTGGCATCGGCGTCGTGTGTAAGGACGGTGGTGGCGCCGGAGGGGGACAGGGTCACAGACACCGTTTCCGGCAGCGCTTCGAAGAAGGGCGCCGGAAGCGCGGTGTGGAAGGAGACCCGGCTGACGCTGACCCGGCTGCGGATCTCATCCACCTGTCCGTCCGCGACCACTGACCCGCCGTTGATGACCACCACACGGCTGGCCAGCGTCTGGATTTCGTCAAGATAGTGGCTGGTGATGAGCAGGGTTCCGCCGCCGGCACGGTAGTCGGCCAGCCGTTCCCACAGGTTTTCCCGCGCTTCGACGTCCAGCCCGGTGGTGGGTTCATCCAGGATGACCAGGCGGGGGCGTCCCACCAGGGCCAGGGCCACCAGCAGCCGGCGTTGCTGCCCGCCGGAAAGCCCGCCGCACTGCTTGCCGGCCGCAGACCCCAGCCCGAACCCGTCCAGCAGTTCAGCCGTGGGTATGGGGTCCGCATAGTGGGAGCCGACGAAGTCCACGGTTTCCCGAACCCAGAGGGTGGCAGGCACCGACGTCGCCTGCGGTGTGGTGCCCAGCAGCTGGCGGGCGTGCGGGTTCCGCGGATCACGGCCAAAGAGTTCTACGCGGCCGGAATCAGGCTGGCGGAGTCCGCTGAGCAGGTTCAGCAGCGTTGATTTGCCGGCCCCGTTGGGTCCCAGCAGGCCCACGGTCTCGCCCGCGGTGACGGCGAAGTCGACTCCGTCCAGAGCGGTGAGGGACCCGTAGCTTTTACGGACCCCGTAGGCGCCGGCCAGGATTTCCCGGCGGGGAGGGGAAGGGACTGTCATAACGCGGGCTCCTGACGCATCGGGGTGACGGCCGTTAGGCCAGGCCGGAGAGCAGATCGGAGAGATTCTTGCGGTAGCGGGCGTAGGCGGCTCTTCCCTCGGGAGTGATGCCCACATAGGTTGCGGGGGTTCGGCCTTCGATCGTTTTGGTGACCTCTATGTAGCCGGCGGTTTCGAGTTTCCGCAGATGGGTGGAGAGGTTGCCGGCAGTCATCTCCAGCATCTTCTGCAGCTTGGTGAAGGCGATCTGGTTGTTCTCACCGACTTCGTTCAGCGTGGTGAGGGCCCGCAGCCGGGATTCGGCGTGGATTACCGGGTCGAGCTCAGGCATGTGCAGAGCCGTCCCGCTGCCGGCGCGTGCGCAGGTACTCGACGGCGGCACCTGCCAGCAGCCCGGTGGCTCCCAGGAAGAGGAACACCGCCAGGAACCAGTCGGGACCGGAGACCAGGGCGGCAATGGTGACCAGCAGCAGCCAGATGCCCAGGTAGGACTGTGCCTTGTCATTGAAGGCGCTTCCGCCGGTGATATAGAGCAGGCCGACGATCAGGACAGCGATGGAATTGATGAGCAGGCCGCGCAGCCAGAAGTCATCCACTGCCCGGCCGATCACAGCACTCAGCGCGCCCATGACGGTAAAACCCAGTGCCCAGGCGATCCCGTACATGCCGCCCTGGAAAGCGGACTGCCCGCGGACGCCGCGGCTGCTGCGGGCGAAGAGGACGATGGTGGTGAGTGTGGCTGCTGCCAGGGCGATGCCGAGGATCGTCAGGGCTGCTGCCCGTTCCAGCGGAAGCCGGCCCTGCTGCGTGCCCCACAGCGAGCCGTAGCCGATGAGCCAGGTGATGCCCCAGATCAGGTAGACCAGTGCCGTGTTTCCGCCGAGGGTCCGGCGGGCGGAACGTTCTGCATCCTGGACCACCCGCAGCGCGGCGTGCAGGTCCAGCGGCAGTTCCCCTGTGGCTGAAGGGTCCAGCCGGCCCGGTGCCGGTGGCTGCTCCGTCGCGCCCGCGGGGCGCTGGTCTGCTTCGTTTCTACTCATGCAAAGTAGTTTGCACTACAAACCACGTTGGCACAAGAGGTAAGTGCGGGCGGGGCGTTTCATTTCTGGACCGGGCAGGCGAGGCTCCCCGGCGGGCGGCTAGGCGAGCCGGGAGCGGACGATGTCGCTGACGGCCTTGCCGTCGAAGCGTCCGGCGACCTTGGCGGTGACCGGCTTCATGACCTGGCCCATTGAACGCATGCTGAGCTCGGTTCCACTGGCTCTGAGCTCGGCGATGACGGCGTCCACAATCTCGGTGACGTCTTCTTCACTCAGCGCCTCGGGAAGGTATGCCTCGATCACCTCGGCCTCGGCGATTTCCGCGTCAGCGCGGTCCTGCTGCCCGGCCTCGGTGTAGATACGGGCGGTGTCACGGCGCTTGGCTGCTTCCTTCTGCAGCAGCGAAATGACCTCCTGATCGGTCAGCTCGACGGGAGTCTTCCCGGACTTCTCGCGGGTGCCGATTTCGCCCAGGACATTGCGGACTGTTGTCAGTTCCAGCTTCCGTCCTGCCTTCATATGGGCGGTCACATCGGCCTGGAGCTTTTCCTTGAGGGTCATCATCTTCTGTTCCTTCGCGTTAGTCCCCGGGACGGCCCGGCAATCAGCCGGCTGCCTTCGGGGGTGGGGTCAAGCCGTTGCCGTGGACTAGATGCGGCGGTACGTCAGGTCGAAGATAAGCCGTCCGGCCTGGTGTGCCTTGTTCTCGAAGCTGGTGAGGATCCGGCCCTCGAAGCGCGGGGCCCAGCCGCCGCGGGTGTCCGGGCCGTCGCTGGGTTCCTTGCCTTCCAGCCCCTGTGCGCGGACCTGCGTCAGCGGGCTGTGGGCGCCGGATCGCTCACCGGGGTGCAGGCTTTCGAAGTGGGGGGAAGCATCCAGGACTTCGCGCATCTGAACGGCGTAGTCGGACCAGTCGGTGGCCAGCCGCCAAAGCCCGCCGGGCACCAGTGCCCGGGCAGCCAGTTCGGCGAAGGTGTCCTTCACCATGCGGCGCTTGTGGTGGCGGGTCTTGTGCCACGGGTCGGGGAAAAAGACCCACAGTTCGTCTACGGAGCCGGCGGGAAGCATGGTGGTCAAAACCTCCGGGGCGTTGGCCTGCACCACGCGCACATTGGTCAGGTTCTTCTGGCCGATGCGCTGCAGGGTCTGCGCCAGGCCGGGCAGGTACACCTCCACGGCCAGGAAATTCTTCTCCGGGTTCTGCTCCGCTGCATGGGTAATGGCTTCGCCCAGTCCGGAACCGATTTCGACGACGAGGGGAGCCTTGCGGCCAAAGGCGGCTTCGGCGTCGAACACGTAGTCCGGGTCCACGGACGTGTCGGAATGCACACGCGGAACGTCGATGACGAAGACATCCGAGAGCTCATCCCAGGCCTGCTGGCGGCGTCCCTGCAGGCGCGAACCCCTGCGGACAAAGGACACCGGGGCCCGGAAATGCACGGAATCCGGGCTCTCGGACCCGTCGGCGGCATCGGAAACGGGCAGGGCTGGGTCAGTAGTCATCACTGTTAATGCTAACCGTGTGCGGGCACACCACTGTGTCCGCACTAAGCACCCGTAATTAGGTAACTGGCGCTGATCCGGTAAACTGGGGCAAGTTGTTGCGACTGCCGCGCCTAAAAGCCGCGTGTGTAAGCAGCGCAACCTGCGTCGATGAACGCTTTCTTTTGTCCCGCCCGTTAGTTACGGGCCGGTGGACACTGTCTGACTTTTCTTCGGCGAACCCTCTGCGCCAGATGGCACAGGGGGCCACTTACCGAAAGTTGCCTGTCTTTTCATGACCACTTTTGCTGCCCTTGGCGTACCCAAGGCACTTGTCTCCAACCTCTCCGCCCAGGGAATCGCTGAGCCGTTCCCCATCCAGGTGGAAACCCTTCCGGACACCCTCAAGGGCCGGGATGTCCTGGGCCGCGGACGCACCGGCTCCGGCAAGACCCTCGCCTTCTCCCTCCCGCTGGTCACCCGGCTGGCTGAAGCTGAAGCAGCCTACCGCCGCCGGCCGAACCGCCCGCTGGGCCTGGTGCTGGCACCGACCCGTGAGCTGGCCACGCAGATCAACAACGTGATTGAGCCGCTCGCTGCCGAGCTGGGCCTGAACACCACCGTGATCTACGGCGGCGTTTCCCAGCAGCGGCAGGAAAAGGCACTCGGCGCCGGCGTCGACATTGTCATCGCCTGCCCGGGACGCCTCGAGGACCTGATGAAGCAGAAGGTCATCAGCCTGGAGTCAGTTGAAATCACCGTGCTGGACGAGGCTGACCACATGGCCGACCTCGGGTTCCTCCCGGTGGTGCAGCGCCTGCTGGACCGCACCCCGGAAAAGGGCCAGCGCATGCTCTTCTCCGCCACCCTGGACAACGGCGTGGACAAGCTCGTCCGCCGTTACCTGTCCAACCCGCTGACCCACTCCGTGGATGATCCGCAGGCCGCGGTCACCACCATGGAGCACCACGTGCTGCTGGTCCAGGACCAGACGGCGAAGAAGCTGCTGGTCAAGGAACTGGCTTCCGGCCAGGGCCGCCGCATCATGTTCATGCGCACCAAGCACCACGCCCGCAAGATGGCCAAGTTCCTCACGGACAGCGGCATCCCCACGGTTGACCTGCACGGCAACCTCTCGCAGAACGCCCGTGACCGGAACCTGGCCGAGTTCGCCTCCGGCGACGTCCGCGTCCTGGTCGCCACCGACGTCGCCGCCCGCGGTGTCCACGTGAACGACGTCGAGCTGGTTGTCCACATCGATCCGCCCACGGAGCATAAGGCATATCTGCACCGCTCCGGCCGCACCGCGCGTGCCGGTTCGGACGGAACCGTTGTTACGGTGACCCTGCCCGAGCAGAAGGGCGAGGTGTCCAAGCTGATGAAGGCTGCCGGCGTCGACGTTTCGATCGAGAAGGTCTCGCACAACTCCCCGTCCATTGCCAAGCTCATCGGTGAGCGCGCAGCCGTGGTGGAGCCGCACGTTCGTGCAGCCCAGCTGGCAGCGAAGTCCCCGCAGCAGGGGGCAGGACGCTCCACCGGCGCCAACGCCCAGCGCAAGCGCGCAGCCCGTTCCGGTGCCGGAACCCGGGCCGGCGGACGCGGCGGTGCAGGCGGCCGCGGACGCGTCTCGGCCGAGCGCACTGCTTCGGCTGACGCGCCCCGCGCCCAGCGCAGCCCCGAGGGCCGCCGCGGATCGGCTGCCGCAGCCACGTCGCAGGGCCGCAACCGCCGTCCCGCTACCGGCCAGCGCGCCGGCGACGTGGCAGCAACCGGAACTCACCGCGCCGGCGGAACCCGTTCTGCCGCTCCGGCAGGCAGCGGCCGGCCGGCACGCGCCGCCGGTCCCCGCCGCGCAACGGCACCGGCTTCAAATGAACGCCGCGGCCGCTAGCCGCAACGCATAGCAAAGGCCCTGTACCCGCTTCGGGTGCAGGGCCTTCGCGGTTAACGCAGGCTGAGTCCGTGCTCCTTTAGTGCGGCATCGATCATGTCCAGGGCCTTTGGGCCCACCCCGTGCAGCCGGGCCAGGTCCTCGCGGGGCACACCGGCAAGCTGGCGGAGCGTGGTGAAACCTGCCGCTCCAAGTCCGCGGGAAGCCGGCGCCCCGATCCGGGGCAGCTCATTCAGTGAAGTGCTCATGCTAGATGCTAGGCACCCGTAGGCCCGCGGCACAGCCCCTCCGGCTTCGGTTCCCCCGTTTGCTTAGTCCAGGGGATAGAAGCTCACGACGGCGGCAAATCCGCGGCCCAGCACCTGCGGCCGGTCGTCTCCGCCGGCCACGGTGTCCAGGAGGTCAAGGTCTTCGGTGCGCTTTCCGCCCTCGAGTACTGCCTTGGCAGAGCCGTGGAGCAGTACCAGGAACTGGTCCGGGCCGAGGGACGGCGGGTTCTTCTTGGACAGTTCCACCACCATGACGGCAGCTCCGTAGCTTTCCCGGTCCACGAAGGTGTTCAGCACTGTTACCTCACCGGTGGGCAGGGACGCCTGCACCGGGACGTCGCCGGGGTAGCGCAGCGGGCGGAGGCGCTCCATGGCGTGCTCGGTGCCGTCCACGTTCAGGAGCAGCAGTTCGCCCTCTACCGGGACGGTGATCCGGTCAGTGCCCTCGAAGGACGTGAAGGGACCGGACTTTTCGATGGTCGCGGCGGACAGACGCCAGCCGGGGCTGCCCGAAGGGCCTGCCGGTCCGGCAGCCAGGTCCTTGGAACGGCCTGAATTCGAGCCCCAGGGCCGGGAGGGAAGGGATGCGAACCGCACCAGGGGAGTGCTCATGACTATTCGATGAGGGCCTGGCGGCGGCGCGCTTCAAGCACATGACGGCGTGCGGCGTTGCTGATCAGGAAGCGCCTGCCGGTTGTCTGCGAGGGGACGATCCGGATGAAGTGGTTCTTTTCCCCGGTCTGCCAGGGGAAGAGTTCCAGTTCGGCGGAGTCCAGGACATCCTTGATCGACTCGAGCTGGGAAGCCGTGCCCTTCACAACGACGCTCCAGGCATAGCCGAGCCGGTCGTCATAGCCGTCGACTTCAAATGCCACTGCGGAATCGTGGAGCGCAGCGGAGAGCTTGGTGCCCTCGGCCGTTCGGAACACAACTGAACCGTGGTCCACGGCAAAGTTAATGGGGAAGATCTCCGGATGGCTGTCGACCACCACGGCCAGCCGCCCCACGGAGGCCTGGCGGATGTAGTCCCAGCAGTCGCTGGATCCGAGTTCGACGGGGAGCCCTGCATCATTGGTTGGCGGCATGTCCCCAGTCTAGGCATAACCACAGCCAGGCCGGTAAGCAGCCAGCCGTGACTCCGCAGGCCAAATGGAGAACAATGGGCTCATGAAGGCAATCCTGAACATCATCTGGCTACTGTTCGGCGGCATCTGGCTGGCTCTTGGCTACGTTGTGGCCGGGATTGTCTGCTGTGTGCTGATCGTGACTATTCCGTTCGGCATCGCATCCTTCCGGATCGCCTCCTACGCGCTGTGGCCCTTCGGCCGCACCGTGGTGGACAACGGGCGCGGGACGGGGGTGCTGGCCACTCTGGGGAACGTCATCTGGGTGATCGTTGCCGGCATCTGGATTGCCTTTGGGCACATCGCCACAGCCATCCCTATGTTCCTGAGCATCATCGGCATCCCGCTGGGGATCGCGAACCTGAAGATGATCCCTATTTCGCTGACGCCGCTGGGAAAGCGGATCGTGCCGACGTCGGGCCCCGGCCTGGTGCCGTACAGCCGGAACGCCCCGTACGGAACGTATCCCGGCCCGAACTACCGCTAGCCTGCCAGGCCCTCGAGGAACGCTGCCGCCACGGCGGCCGGGTCCGCTGTGCTTCCCGGCAGGAAGACGGCTACGGCGAGGTCGCCCTGGATCGCGGCCACCCAGGCGTGGTCCGGCTTTTCTCCGCCGGTTCCGGCGGTGCCTGCTGCGGCCAGGACAGGTTTGCCGGATACGGACTCCAGCACCTGAAGGCGCTCATCCGCGCGTTCCCCGGCAACGTTGGCACGCAGTGCGGACCGCAGTTCATCGGCCTCATCTGCGGTCAGCGCCGGGGCGTCCTCCCCATCCGGCGGCGGCTCCGCTGACTCTGTTTCCCCGTTCCCGGAATCCTGCTTCGCAGCCGGATTGAGGACCAGCACGGGAGAGACCCGCTCGCCCCTGGCCACCGACGCCGCGGCGGCTGCCGCGGCAAAAGGTGAGGCGAGCACAGTGCCCGGTTCATCCACGGACGCAGCCGCCTCGGCATCATCGGAACCGTCCGGCACTCCGCCGTAGTATGCCTGGGTTCCCAAGCCGGCGGAAACCCCCAGACCCAGGCTTTGGGCAGCGGAGGCCAGGCTGGCTGGAACGCCGTCGTCTTCCGTTCCCTCCCCGGCCTCACCGGACCGCAGCCGGGCCAGCTCGGTAACCGGCTGGAATGAGCTGCCCAGGGAGTATTCGCCCAGCAGTGCTGGTTGGCTTCCTTTGCCGCCGGGGGAATTGGCTACGGCCAGGACATTGCCGGTGGAGGGCTGGACGGCAACCAGGGAAGCGCCGGGTGTGTCAGCCAGCAGGGCATCCGCCTGGGACTGGACCCGCAGGTCAAGGGTGGTCTCCAGAGCAACGCCTGGTTCCGACGGAGCTTCAAAGAGCGGCGGCGAAGGAGAATTGTCCGGGCTCATGACACGAACCGTTACGGCGTCAGAGCCCCGGAGCTGCGAATCGTATTCGCGCTGCAGCCCGGACTGGCCGGCCAGATCTCCGGGAGCCATGGAGCTGCCGGCGGCGAGCTCCTCACTTGCCGGTCCTACCGTCCCCAGCAGGTCTGCCGCGAAGCCGGGGCTTGGTCCTAGCACCCGCCTCTCGGACAGCGCTGCAGCGCCGGGAACGGTGGCGATGTCAGATTCGAAGGCCGGAATAACTTTGTCCTGGCGCACCGTAACGGCTTCCACAAACGCGTCGGCTCCGGCAGCCTGCACCTCGGCGGTGTACGCATCCGTATCCAGGCCCAGATACTGGGCAAGGTAAAACGCCGAGACGGCATACTCATGTCCGCGCAGTACCGACTTATCCAGGCCCACGCGCCAAACCGGCCAGTGGCGGACCAGGACGGAGCCGCCGGCACCGAGAATATCGGCCCGCGGCGGCGGCGTCGCTTTGCGTACCAGACGCTCTCCCGGAAGCAGGTCCGGGTGCACCGTGGTGGAGCGGAAGCGGGTTTGCCAGCCGGTGTCCGGACCTCGTTCCAGGGTCACCGTGGTCTCGTAGCTGTAGTCCTCCGGCGACGCGTTGACGTCCCACACGTACTTCAGGGTGGCGACGGCCTCATTGGCGGAGACTTCCTCGATTTTGGTGACCGTGACGGAGGGTTTGATCTTCATGCCGGAGACCTCGTACTCCAGCATGCCGTTGACCGCCTCAACCGTTGAACCGGCAAACTCGTTTCCGGTGACATCCAGCCTGGAGAGGCCGTCCGCCAGCGAGGCGACGGATTCCTCCGGCCCGGGACGCTCTTCAGCAGAGCATCCGGCCAGCTGGAGGCCCAGGAATGAGAAGGCAAGGATGGCAGCGGATAGGCGGTTCTTCCCCATGCGGGAAGGCTAGCTGCGCGCCGGGGAAAAGGGGACACGAAGCCCTCGAAGTGAGGCACCGGCAGGGCTTATTGGGCGCTTCCGGCCAGAGAGTCCAGGAACGCCTTCATCACCGGTCCGCCGGATGTGGATCCGAGTTCGCCTTCCTCGATGAACAGCGCGACGGCCAGGTCGCCCTGAAGTGCCGTCACCCAGGCGTGGGTGCGCGGCGGAACGTCTGAACCGAACTCCGCTGTTCCGGTCTTGGCGAGCACGGGTTCGCCCGGAACCGATCCCAGCAGCTGCACACCGCCGTCGGTCACTACCGCGCGCATCATTTCCCGCAGCGCCGCGGCTTCGTCCGCCGTCAGGGGTGTGCCTTCCGCAGCGGACGGAGAGGCTGACGACGGCGCTGCCTCACCTTCTGCCTGCTCGACCAGCACGGGGGAAACGAGGCTTCCGTTTCCGATGGAAGCAGCGGCAACGGCCAGCGCGAAGGGAGAGACCAGCACCTGGCCCTGCCCGATCATCGAGGCGGCATGGGCGGTGCCCTCCGCGGTGTCCGGCACGGACCCGAAGTACGCCCCGGTGCCGATCGGCGATTCCACTCCAATGCCCAGGCTCCGGGCCGCCTCGGCGAGGGCCGACTGGGAGATCTCACCGCGGGCGTTGATGAAGGCGGTATTGCAGGACTGGGCGAAGGCCTGGATCAGCGGAATCTCGCCCAGGAACTGAGCGGGGTAGGTGCTGGCGTTGTTGAAATTCCGCCCATCGACGTTCAGTTCTGCCGGGCAGGAAACCGTGCTTTGCGCCGTGGCGCCGGCGCGGAGCATGGCCAGGGTGGTGGCGAGCTTGAAGGTGGACCCGGGGGCGTACTGCCCCAGCAGCGCGGTCTGCTGTCCCTGGCTGCCGGGACCGTTGGCCACGGCCAGCACGTGGCCGGTGGAAGGCTGGATCGCCACCAGTGCCGAAGCCGAAGGTTCGTCTTCCAGCACGGACTCCGCGAGCTCCTGCATTCCGGCATCCAGGGTGGTGCGCAGCTCACCCTGTTCGCCGGGTTCCTCGAAGAGCACCGCCGAGCTGGTGCCGTCGGCCGTGACGGTCCGGACACTTACGAAATCTGCGCCGCGCAGCACTTCGTCATATTCCCGCTGCAGTCCGGACAGCCCGGTGACGTCACCGGGAGAGAGCCTGCCATCGGACTCTTCGATCAGTTCTGCCGTCGCTTCCCCGGCGGAGCCGAGCAGAGCCCGGGCGAAAGTGCGGGTGGGGGCCAGGGAGAGGGTAGAGGCCAGCGCAGCTGCGCCGGGAATCTCCGCGACCTCCGCCTGGAAAACATTCGGCGGACTCACTGCATCCTGCCGCAGAGTGATCGCTTCAACGAATGCCTCCGGGCCGGCGGACTTGACCTGCTCGGCGAACGGAGCCGGATCCAGTTCCAGGAATTCGGCCAGGGCCGTGGCGGAGGCCTCGAGCTGTTCCTCCGCTATGCGGGTCTTGTCGATTCCTACCCGCCAGACGGGCCGCTCCGTAACCAGCACCTGGCCGCCGGTGCCGAGGATATCTCCGCGCTGGCGGGGTCCGGTTTCGAGCAGCAGGGAGTCCTCCGGAGCCAAATCCGGATGAACCGTTTCCGAAGTGAGGCGGACCTGCCACTCCTCGTCCTCGCCGCGCTGGAGTGCCACCGTGGTGTCGTAGGTGTAATCGTTGTCCGAGGCGTTGACGTCCCAGACATAGTTCAGCGTAGCCACTGCCTCACCATCGCCGGTTTCCTCCACGGATGCGACGCTGACGGACGGTTTCAGCGGGGCCATGCCAGAGGTCCAGTCCGTGAGGAGGGCGTTGGCTTCTTCCGCGGTGGCGTCCAGGAACACACTTCCCGAGACATCCAGTTCAGCCAGTCCGTCCGCGAGGGTTTGCGCCGCCTCATCGGGTGCCGGGCCGTCAGCAGAGCACGCGCTCAGCGAGAGCCCCAGGACGGCAACGGACAGAACGGACGCGAGCCAGCGGTGTTTCCCCATCCGCTCAGGGTACCGGGGCGGAACGAAAAAGCCGGTAGAAGAAGCGGACACGGGTGCCGGCCGGCACCCGTGTCCGCTTCCGTCAGTTTGTCCGTTAGCCGTGGACCCCGGAGCTACACCACTGCGGCCTGGGCAGCGGCGCCGGTGCCGGCGCGGTCCTGCCGCACCAGCTCAGCGCAACGCTCACCGATCATCATGGTGGTGATGTTCGGGTTCACTGTGGTGAGCTCGGGCATGACCGAGGCGTCCGCCACGCGCAGCCCGGTGACGCCCTTGACCCGCAGCTGCGGATCCAGCGGTGACATGGCGTCGTCGGGCGCTCCCATCCGGACCGTGCCGGCCGGGTGGTAAACCGTGTTGTGCGTCTTCCTGATGTACTCGGTGATTTCCTCGTCCGTCTGCACGTCCGGTCCCGGGTACAGCTCGCGGCCTGCCCACTCGGCCATAGCCGGGGATGCAACGATCTCGCGGGCCTTCTTAATGCCGTAGACCATCACGCGCATGTCATGCGGATCCGTGAAGTAGCGCGGGTCAACCATGGGCTTATCGCGGAAGTCCCGGCTGCGCAGCCGCACGGTGCCGCGGGAGCGGGCGTGGGTGACATTCGGGGTCAGGCAGAACCCGTTCTCCGTGGTGGGGTAACCCTGGCGGAGGGTATGCATGTCGAACGGGACCGAACCGTAGTGGAACATCAGGTCTGGGCGGTCAAGGCCCTCTTCCGTCTGGGTGAAGATGCCGATTTCCCACCACTGCGTGGAGGTTTCGGGCATCGGCTTCTTCGCTTCCCACTGGATGACACCCTCCGGGTGGTCCTGCAGGTTCTCGCCCACACCGGGGGAGTCCACCCGGACGTTAATGCCGTGCTCCGCCAGGTGGTCTGCCGGGCCAATGCCGGAGAGCATCAGCAGCTTGGGGGAGTCGATCGCCCCGGCGGAGAGGATCACCTCGGTGCGTGCCGTGAGGGTGTGGGTGCGGGCGAACTGCCCGTCCACCACGTCGACGCCGGTGCAGCGGTTGTTCTCGCCGAACTTCAGTTCCCGGGCCCGCAGGTCGGTCAGCAGGGTGAAGTTGGGCCGGTCCATGATCGGGTGGATGTAGGAGACGGACGAGGAGGAGCGGGTGCCGTCCGCCCGCCGGTTGATCTGGAAGAAGTTGGCCCCGTTGATCACGGTTTCACCGGTATTGAACTTCACCCGCGGGATTCCTGCCTGCTCGCAGGCATCCAGCAGCGCCACGCCGCAGGGGTCGCTCGGCGGGATGTTCATCAGGTGCACCGGCCCGCTGTCCCCATGGTGCGGGGCATCCGGACCGGCGTCCTCGTTCTTTTCCAGCTGCTTATAGAGGCGGAACGCCATTTCCGAGTTCCAGCCCTCGGCGCCGAAGCGGGTTTCCCATTCGTCAATGTCTTCCCGCGGTGCCCAGAAGGCAATGCAGGAGTTATGGCTGGAGCATCCGCCCATCACCTTGGCGCGGGCCTGGCGCATAAAGGAGTTGCCGTTCTCCTGGGGCTCGATCTGGTAGTCCCAGTCGTAGCCGGATTCAAGCAGCTCCATCCAGCGGTCAAGCTGCAGGATCTCTTCCAGCCCGCGGTCATCCGGGCCGGCCTCCACCAGTGCTACCTCAACGGACGGGTCCTCGCTGAGCCGGGACGCGGCGGCCGCCCCGGCGGAGCCGCCGCCAATGACGATGTAGTCGAACTCGCTCTTGTGCAGATCAGTCATGGAACTTAGTTGACCTTTCCGTGGTCGGTGAACCAGCCGGTCACCTGGGGGTTGATGTTCTGGTAAATGTGCTTGGCTTCCTGGTATTCGCCCAGTCCGGTGGGGCCGAGTTCCCGGCCGACGCCGGAGATCCCGAAGCCGCCCCATTCGGCCTGCGGCAGGTAGGGGTGGAAGTCGTTGATCCAGACGGTGCCGTGGCGCAGCCTGCGGGCCACGCGCTGCGTCTTGCCGGCGTCGGCGGACCAGACGGCTCCCGCCAGGCCGTAGGCGGTGTCATTGGCCAGGGCAACGGCCTCGTCTTCACCGTTGAAGGTCTCCACGGTGACTACCGGGCCGAAGGCCTCTTCCAGAAGCGCGGAGCTGCCGCGCTGGATGTTGTCCAGGACAGTGGGCGCGTAGTAGAAGCCTTTTTCCAGCTCACCGGTGCCCCAGGTGCCGCCGCAGCGTACCCGGGCGCCTTCCGCCACGGCATTCTTCACGTAGTCCGTCACCTTGTCCCGGTGGGCGGCGGAGATCAGCGGTCCGGTCTCGGCGTTTTCATCGAACGGGCCGCCCATGCGGATCTGTTCGGCGCGGCGGACCAGCTCGGCGACGAAGCGTTCAGCGATTGGCTCTTCGACGATCAGGCGGGCGCCTGCGGAGCAGACCTGGCCGGAGTGGACGAAGGCTGCGTTCAGGGCGTTGTCCAGGGCGGCGTCGAAGTCGGCGTCGGCGAAGATCACGTTGGGGTTCTTGCCGCCCAGCTCCAGGGCGACCTTTTTGACCGTGCCTGCTGCCGCGGCCGCGATGGTCTTGCCCGTGGCGACGCCGCCGGTGAAGGAAACCAAGTCGACGTCGGGCGATTCGGCCAGCGGCGCGCCGGCCACCGCACCGGCACCGAGCACCAGGTTGGCCGTGCCGCGGGGCAGGCCCAGGTCCGCCAGGACCTTCATCATCAGGATGGACGTGGACGGCGTCAGCTCCGAGGGCTTGAGCACAAAGGTGCAGCCGGCCGCCAGGGCGGGGGCGATCTTCCAGGCAGCCTGCAGCAGCGGGTAGTTCCAGGGTGCGATCAGCCCGCACACGCCAACCGGCTCGTACTCAATCCGGGAGACGACGTCGGGGTTCCCGGCGTCCACGATCCGGCCGGCGTTCTGGCCGGCGATCTTTCCAAAGTAGGTGAAGCAGGCAGCGATGTCGTCCATGTCGATTTCGCTCTCGGACAGCCGCTTACCGGTATCCAGGGTCTCGGCGCGGGCGAACTCGGCCTTGCGGGCCTTCAGCTCGGCTGCGACCCGGAGCAGGAAGTCGCCGCGCTCCGGAGCCGGGACAGCCGCCCACTCGCCGCGGTCAAACGCTGACCGGGCCGAGGCGATGGCCTTCTGGGTGTCCTGTGAGGTGGCCTCGGAAACCACGGTGACCAGCTCGCCGTCGGCAGGGTTGCGGATTTCGCGGGTGCCGCCGTCGGATGCGGGAACCCACGCCCCGTCGATGAAAAGTGTTGCCGGTGTACTCATCGTTTCTCCTCCCCGCCGACAAAGTCGGCGTCCCAGTTGTCTTTCACAACCGGGTCTTCGGTGATTGCGGTGTTTCCGGGCATCTCCCGGTTGAGGTGCAGGAATTCAAGGTGGCGCTCGTAGTGGTCCAGGACATCGGTGATCAGCTGGTCCTTGGTGTAGCCCATGACGTCGTAGCCGTGGCTGCCCTCCAGCGAGAACACCTCCATGCGGAAGTACTTCGTCTCGGCGGACGCGCTGCGCAGGGCGTAGGACGGGGTCTCGTACTCCACGGGATAGACCTGGTACTTGAACGGGCGTTCATCGCCCAGGCCAACGGTCAGGTCAGCGGACAGGATGCCGCTGCCGGCCTCCGACTGGGAGAGCGAGACTTCGGCGCCCTTGGCCTCGAGCTCGTCATGCACCTCGGCCAGCGCCGGGCAGGCCACGGTTTCCACGAAACGTGCTGCCTGCCGGCGTCCGGGATAGGACATGGCGCGGGTCAGGCGCTGGCGCCAGGTGCGTCCGCCGCGGGGATCCGGGCTGCGGCCGGCGATCATGCTCGGCAGGGAGGCGCGGAAGCTGGCGGCAAGGGAGTTCTCCACTCTTAGTGCCTTGTAGACCCCGAGCATGATGAACAGCAGCAGGATGGACAGCGGCAGGCCCATGATGATGGTGGCGTTCTGCAGGGTGGTCACGCCGCCCACCATCAGCATGGCGAGGGTGAGCAGGCCGGTAATGACAGCCCAGAAAACGCGCATCCACTTCGGTGCGTCAGAATCGGCGTCCTTGAGGTGCGAGGTGAAGTTGGCCATCACCAGGGCGCCGGAGTCTGCGGAGGTCACGTAGAACAGCAGGCCGGTGAAGGTGGCGATGGCTGCGGTGGCGGGCAGCCAGGGGAACTGCTCCAGCAGTCCGTAGAAGGCCCGCTCCGGCTGGTTCATGGCCACCTCGCCGAACGCTGCGTTGCCTCCCATGACCAGATCCAGGGCGCTGTTGCCGAAGATGGAGATCCACAGCAGGATGAACGCGAAGGGCACGATCATGACGCCGAGCACGAACTGGCGGATGGTGCGGCCGCGGGAGATGCGGGCCAGGAACAGTCCGACGAACGGTGCCCAGGCGATCCACCAGGCCCAGAAGAACAGGGTCCAGCCGGAGAGCCATTCATCCGGCCGGTCGTAGGCCATGGTGTCCAGGGTCATCCCGGGGAAGCGGCTAAGCACGTCGCCGATGTTCTGCACGATCCCGTCCAGCAGGAAGCTCGTCTTGCCGGCAATGAGGATAAAGACCATCAGGCCCAGAGCCAGGATGACGTTGAGTTCGGAGAGGCGGCGGATACCCTTTTCAACGCCGGAGACCACGGAGACGATAGCCATGATCACGGAGAGGGCGATCAGTGCGATCTGCACGGTGAGGTTTTCAGGGAGGCCGAACATAAAGCTCAGGCCGTAGTTCAGCTGCACGACGCCGATGCCCAGTGAGGTGGCGATGCCGAAGATGGTGCCCAGCAGGGCAGCGATGTCCACGCC
Source organism: Arthrobacter sp. NPDC055585 (assembly GCF_053619115.1). Classification (NCBI taxonomy): domain Bacteria; kingdom Bacillati; phylum Actinomycetota; class Actinomycetes; order Micrococcales; family Micrococcaceae; genus Arthrobacter; species Arthrobacter sp. NPDC055585. The sequence goes on along the minus strand of NZ_JBSHIT010000002.1, from coordinate 478,400 downwards.
GTGCCCCAGCGGGCCGTCGATCTTCTTCCCGAAGATGGGATAGAGCGCGGAGCGGATGCTTAGCGGCAGGTTGTGCCGGTAGGCAAAGTAGCCCAGGGCCAGGCCCATCAGTGCGTAGAGTGCCCAGCCGGTGATGCCGTAATGGAAGAGAGTCCACACCAGTGCCTGGCGTGCGGCTTCTGCGGTAGAGCCGTCACCGGTCGGAGGGGCAAGGTACTGGGTGACCGGTTCGGAGACCGAGAAGAACATCAGGTCGATTCCGATGCCCGCCGCGAAGAGCATGGCACCCCAGGTAAACAGGCCGAACTGCGGCTTGGAGTGGTCGGGTCCGAGCTTGGTCTTGCCGATCCCCGAGAGTGCCAGGACCAGGACGAAAACCACCACCATGGTCACCACCAGGAAGTAGTACCAGCCCATGTTGGTGGAGACCCAGCCAACCATGGTTCCGATGACTTCCTCGGCGGATTCGGTGGAGATCATGGCCCACAGCGCAATCGCCGTGATTCCCACGGCCGAGCCGGTAAAAACCACCTTGTTTGTCCGGGTTTTCTCCACGGCCGCGGGCGGCGCTTCGGATTCTGCAGTCTTGGTCATGACGTCCTTCAAGGCTGTGCGAATAAAAAGTAAGGTCCCTTAGTCGTGACTTTTACCCTAGCAAGTGCCCTTGTTTGGCGCGGATTTGTGTGACACGGGTCAAACTCGCCGGCCTGGGTCCCCAGCCGTCGTCACTGCTCCGGATCACGGCAACCATGCTGCCGGGCCTGTCCTGTCCGGGTACTGTCCTGCTAACCTCCAAAGAGGTGCGGAATACGTGGTGCACCTCACACTTACCGGTTCCGGGGGACCTCCGGCCGGACCGCTGGATCGATCCGGAAGCCTCCTTTGGGACCGTGATGACGGCAAGCTGAAGGAGCGGGAATGTCCGAGTTGGACGTGTTGCTATCCGAGACAGAGCGGACTTTTGGCCTTCGCCAAATCCAGGCCGGACATGCACGGATGCTGGTAATCGGCCGGGACCTGCACCAGCCGATCGGGGAAGTCTGGAATGCACTCTCCGACCCCGCCCGGCTGGCTGTTTACTTCGCGGAGCCGAGGGGTGAACTGCGGCGCGGCGGTGATTATGAAATCGACGGCTTCTCCACCGGGACGATCCTGCGCTGCGATCCTCCCCGCATGCTCACAGTCACCTGGCTTCCGCCGCACGGCAATCCGGGAGAGCTCGAGATCCACCTGACAGATGTGGATGGCTCAACCCGGGTGGAGCTGCTTTATGCCTCCGTCCGCAAGAGGTTCGCGGTCATAGATCCCGAAGCCACCGCTTGGGCAGCCGGCCCAGGCTGGGAGTTTTTCCTGGACCGCCTGGACGCGCATGTTCACGGCAGGGAGACAGGGCCCAATGTTGTGAGCTGGAGTCAGATGGAGGAAGCGGAGCAGGAGCTGTACCGGGCGCGCAACACGGAATGGGAGCGTGTCTGGGATGAATTTGAGCGGCAGCATGCGCCGTTGCCTGGCCCAGAATAAGCGCAGGTCAGCGACGGGTTGATGCCTGTGGAAAACTTTACAGGCAAGGTTGAGTGAAGTACACTCAAGTTAGTTGAGTACGGTCGGATGAAGCGAGCAGGCTCAGTGGGCTCCAGCCGGAGCTGGGAACCTTCTGGGTTGCGTGTCCTGTTCCTGCAGGTGCTGGCCAGTCCGCCGGGAGCTTGAACGGTTTACCTGAGCCTGAAAAGGAGCCCGCCGTGGAGACCAAGTTCACGAACAAGAGCCAGGAAGCGCTGCAGGCTGCGGCCATGAACGCAACCACCGCCGGCAATCCCCAGATCGAACCGGCGCACCTGCTTAAAGCGCTCATGGACCAGCGCCAGGGCGTGGCGGTCGCGCTGCTGAAAGCGGCCGGCGCGAATCCCGACGCCGTCAGCGTTGCCGCCAGCAACGCCATCCACGACCTTCCCTCCAGTTCCGGTTCCTCCGTCCAGCAGCCGCAGTTTTCCCGGCCGCTGCTGCAGGTGATCAATACTGCGCAGCAGGAGGCCGCGCAGCTGGGGGACGCCTACGTTTCCACGGAGCACCTGCTGCTGGCGCTTTCGGTGGACAACGGTCCCGCCGGCAAGGCCCTGCGGGATAACAATGCAGGCCACGACGTCCTGGCCAGTGCCCTTCCTAGTGTGCGAGGAGACCGCAAAGTGACCAATGCCGATCCGGAGAATACCCTCCAGGCGCTGGAGAAGTTCAGCACCGACCTCACCGAGATGGCACGTGCCGGCAAGCTTGACCCGGTGATCGGACGCGACTCGGAGATCCGCCGAGTCATCCAGGTCCTCAGCCGGCGTACCAAGAACAATCCGGTCCTAATCGGTGAACCGGGTGTCGGCAAGACCGCAGTGGTTGAGGGCCTGGCCCAGCGCATTGTTGCCGGTGACGTCCCGGAAAGCCTCAGCGGCAAGACCCTGCTCTCTCTGGACCTGGGGTCCATGGTGGCCGGGGCAAAGTACCGCGGCGAATTCGAGGAACGGTTCAAAGCTGTCCTGGAAGAGATCTCGAACTCCGAGGGCCAGATCGTCACGTTCATTGATGAACTCCACACTGTGGTCGGCGCCGGCGCGGCCGAGGGGTCCATGGATGCCGGAAACATGCTCAAGCCCATGCTGGCCCGCGGTGAACTGCGGCTCATCGGCGCCACGACCCTGAACGAATACCGGGAGAACATCGAAAAGGACGCCGCGCTTGAGCGCCGCTTCCAGCAGGTGTTCGTCGGCGAACCCAGCGTCCCGGACACCATCGGGATCCTGCGCGGCCTGAAGGAACGCTACGAGGCACACCACAAGGTGGCGATCGCCGACTCCGCCCTGGTTGCCGCAGCCACCCTTTCCAACCGCTACATCACGGGCCGCCAGCTCCCCGACAAGGCGATCGACCTGGTGGATGAGGCAGCGTCCCGGCTGCGCATGGAGATTGACTCCGCACCGGAGGAAATCGACGAGCTGCGCCGCGCCGTCGACCGCCTCACCATGGAGGAGCTGGCCATCAGCGGCGAAACGGATGAAGCTTCGCTGGAACGCCTGGAAGTCCTGCGCGAGGACATGGCGAACAAGAAGGAACAGCTCGCTGCCCTCAACGCCCGCTGGGAGGCGGAGAAGGCCGGCCTGAACCGGGTGGGCGACATCAAGGCACGCATCGACGAACTGCGTTCCCTTGCCGAGAAGGCCCAGCGTGACGGGGACCTGACCGAAGCCTCCCGCATCCTCTACGGCGAAATCCCTGCGATGCAGAAGGAGCTCGACGCCGCGCAGGAAGCTGAGGAGGACAAGTACGGCGACGGCGCCCGGGAGCTGATGGTCTCGGAGGAAGTTACGGCAGACGACATCGCCGAGGTGGTTTCATCCTGGACAGGCATTCCGGCCGGCCGCATGCTGCAGGGTGAATCCCAGAAACTGCTGGACATGGAATCCGTCATCGGGTCGCGGCTGATCGGCCAGACCAAGGCTGTGCAGGCCGTCTCGGACGCCGTTCGCCGGTCCCGTGCCGGGGTTGCCGATCCGGACCGGCCCACCGGATCTTTCCTCTTCCTGGGTCCCACCGGCGTCGGAAAGACCGAGCTGGCCAAGGCGCTCGCAGAGTTCATCTTCGACGATGAGCGGGCCATGGTCCGGCTGGACATGAGTGAGTACGCGGAGAAGCACACGGTTTCCCGCCTGGTTGGTGCCCCTCCGGGGTACGTCGGCTACGAGGAGGGCGGCCAGCTTACGGAAGCCGTTCGGCGGCGTCCGTATTCCGTGATCCTTCTTGATGAAGTCGAAAAGGCCCACCCGGACGTCTTTGACATCCTGCTCCAGGTGCTCGACGACGGACGGCTCACCGACGGGCAGGGCCGCACCGTGGACTTCCGCAACGTGATCCTGATCCTGACCTCCAACCTCGGCTCCCAGTTCCTCGTCGATCCCGGGCTGACGGAGGAACAGAAGCGAGAATCGGTGATGTCCATGGTCAACGCGAACTTCAAACCGGAGTTCCTGAACCGCCTTGACGACGTCATCCTCTTCGATCCGCTGAACCTCGAAGAACTCTCCGAGATCGTGGACCTGCAGGTCAAGGCGCTGGCCGCACGGCTGCGGGACCGCCGTCTGACCCTGGACGTCACTGACGCCGCACGGGAATGGCTGGCCCTGACCGGCTACGATCCGGCGTACGGCGCCCGCCCGCTGCGCCGCCTGGTGCAGCGCGAGATCGGCGACAAGCTGGCCAAGGGCATCCTGGCCGGACGGATTTCGGACGGAGACACCGTGCTGGTGGACCGCCAGGAGGTCATGGGCGACGAGCTGGCAGAGCCGGGGCTGAGTGTCCAGACAGCAGCGCCCGTCGGCTAGGTTCTCCACCGGAGAGCCAAGACAGCAAAAAAGGGAGGCCCGCTTTTTAGCGGGCCTCCCTTTTCGCCGTGGACTTACGGCTGGACGATCAGGGACTCAGTCAGGTCCTCACCGGGTGCCACCACAAAGCAGTCAACACGCCGGTCACCGGCGTCCCACGAACTCTGCGTGGGAACTGCCCGGTTCAGTTCCAGATCCGTGTATTTCGAAGCAGCATCGGTGTAGATCACGGAGGAGCAGACCTCTTCGGCCTTAGCAGCCAGGGCGTCGGTGCCCGGGAAGGTGTCGGAGTCCGCGTAGGACTGGCTGGCCACCAGCTGCGCATTGTGCGGCGTTTCGCAGGTCACCACAGTCACCTCGGAGTTCACGCTCTGGAAGTCCTGCAGGCAGGCGCCTGCTTCCAGGTCCACCGGAGCTACCGAATCTTCAAGCACGCCTTCTTCGCGGTTGCTGTCCGCGATGATTGTGGCGAGCCAGATGCCCAGCAGCACCACAATAAGGATGGAACCCAGCAGCACCAGGGCACGCGTCGTCTTGCCGGGGCCCTTGCCGCGGGCCGCAGCTTCCTCCGCTTCACGGGTACGCCGTGCACGGCGGGAATCAGCCGGGACCGCGCTGGAACCGGACGGATTCACCGTGTGGGTGAGGCCCGTTTCCACGGGATCCTTCTTGGTCAGCGTCAGTGATTCGAAGGAATCGGTGACGGGCGCAGCGATGTCCGTGCTGCCGCTCTGAACGGTCGAGGTCCGGATCGACGGAGGTCCGGTCTTCGCTTTGGAGTCCACCTCCGGCTTCGGCGACTTCTTGTCCCCGGCGGGTTCCGGGTCCTTCGCAGGACCGGAGCCTGCCGATGCCTTCGGGTCCCCGGCAGGGCCGGACTTGTCTGCTGCCTGGTCTCCGGCTGCTTTCCCGGCCGGTTCGCTCACTGCAGTTGCGCCCGGCTTCTCCCTGGACGTGTTGTCTGCGGATGTGCTGGCGCCGGGCTTGTCTTCACCGGACTCGTCTTCGGGTTTGCCGTCGCCGGATTCCCCGGCCGGCGCCCCGGCCGGGCTGTCCGGCAATGTTTCGGGTTCAGCTGCTTTCCCGGGTGCGGTGTCCTTCCCAGGTCCACCGGGTTCATCGTCGTCGGACTGCTTGCCGGGAGTCCTGCCCTCTCCGGACGGCTTGTCCTTCGTTGCCGGCATGCCGTCCGCTGCTTCACCAGGCTTCTCAATGGCCGGCTCAAGGTCGGTGAGGCCGGTGCCGGGCTCGACTGCGACTTCCGTGCCTTCCGGCGCGGGCTCGGAAATTCCTGCCTGCTTGCCTGCTTCAACGGCTTCCTCGGAAACCGCGCGGACTTCGGCAGCGGTCTCGGGAAGGGAAGCGGCTTCTGCGGCATCCGAACTGATGGACGGTGTATCGAGGGACGGCTCTTCCAGATGCACGTCTTCAGCCGGGACAATGCTGGGCTCCGCCGGGGCTGCGTCCTGCGTCTCGGCGTCGAAAGCGCCTTCCCACAGGTCCGCGTCATGGGAACCGGAAAGCCACTCGGGGGAGTCCGTGTGCGCGGACAGATCTGGGACTGAGCCCCGGGCAGGCTCCGCGGAGCCGGTGCCGCGTTCCGCGTCGGCAGCTGCGGCGGGCGGGGCCCCGCTGCCGCCGGGTAGCTGCGAACCTGCCGGGACACCGGCACCGGCACCGCCACCGGGGGTGCTGCCCGCGGGGTCCTTCTGGACAGAATCGTCTTTACGCTCAGCCTGGCTGTTCGGTTTGTTCGGTTTGTTCGGTTTGGCCGGGCTTGAGGTGGGCTCGTCTGCCGGCCCGGAATTCTGCTTGGCTCCGGGGCCGGGACGGACTGCGGGGCGCTTTGCTCCCTTGGAACCAAGCAGGCCCTTCGGAACTGTGCCCTGCTTTGCAGCCGCCGGGCGCTTGGCGCCGGCGGGCTTTGTTCTGCCGGCCTTGCCGGGTTTGCCGGGTTTAGCCGGCTTAAGCGGCTTCGCCGGGCCGGACGTCCGGTCAGCGGGGTCGCCGGGGCCGGGGCGCCCGTTGGAGGCAGGCTGCTGGGGCTTGATAACTGGAATGCTCCTTGTGGAGGGGTTGTTCCGGACCGGGGGTGCGGTCTTGCGGGGCGGTGGCTTGGAGCCGGATCCCTTGGAAACGCCGCTGCCTGCAGCGGTGCTCCCGTTCGCGGGGGAGGGGCGATGGGACTTCCCGGGCAGGGCCGGTCCCTGCCGCGGTGTCCTCTTTTGATCGCTCATGGTGAACGCCGGTCCTCCCTGTCCATGGCCGCGAAGGTGTCCCGCGGTATCTGTTCCTCCCCGACTTTAGCGAATTTGCAGGTCGGGGCGCAGTACGCGCCGGGAGGGGGAAAGGACTAAACTAGGAAGTTGAGTGCGCCTGCGGGTCCTGAGGGGCACAACCCAGCGGGAAAACATGTAACCTGTAGTTACGACAAATTGACCAAATATTCCGGGGCCTCGCTCTCCTGCCCGAGCGACCACCTCCGGATCGACGCAAAAAGGGGGTCACGCCATGGGGCGCGGCCGTCAAAAGGCAAAAGCAACCAAGCAGGCACGCGAGATGAAGTACTTCACTCCTGCCACGGATTACTCAGCCCTGCAGCGCGAGCTGTCAGGACCCTCGAGCCGTCCGTCGAGTCGATATCCCGAGGAACCGGCCGAGCCGGATTACTCGGCGTACGAGGATAAGTACGCAGATCAATTTGGCGATGAAGACGACGAGGATGAGGGTTCCCGCCGCATCGGATAGATGCCGGCAGACTTTCATTCTTCGGCAAGCTAATTGCCCTCCTTCAGCGGATCACCATCATGGTGGATCCGCTGAAGGGCGTTAAGGGGCGAAATTTCCCCCGGCGGACGCCCGCCCCGGGAAGCCTGGGCCTCCCATTCCCCCCGCGAGATTACAGAAACTGCCCGTATCAAGGCTGATACAGGCAGTTTCTGTCATCTCGATGAAGTGTGGGCGGCTCCCCGCGGGAACTTACGCGTAGCTGCCCACCAGGCGGACGGCACCGCCGTCGACGCCCTTGGCGCCCTGCACATAGTTGGGATCGCCGGTCTCGGAATCCGATACAGCGCCAACGGTTCCCATGGTCCAGGCCGGAACACCGCGCTCGGCCAGGCGGGCCAGAGCGGCGTCGGCACCGGCGGCGTCCACGATGGCCACCATTCCGACGCCGAGGTTCAGGGTGCGCTCCAGGTCCGGCAGCGGCACGTTGCCCAGTTCGCTGACCAGCTTGAAGACCGGCGGCAGTTCCCAGGTGGAACGGTCCACGGTTGCTTCGAGGCCCTTGGGCAGCACGCGTGCCAGGTTGGCGGCCAGGCCGCCGCCGGTGACGTGGCTGAAGCCGTGCACGCCGGCGGGGGCGTAACGGGCCAGGTCCAGGCAGTCGGCAGCGTAGACACGGGTCGGTTCAAGGAGCTCTTCGCCCAGTGTGCGGCCCAGCTCGGGAATCTGGCGCTCAAGCTGCCAGCCGGCGTGGTTGATCACGCGGCGCACCAGCGAGTAGCCGTTGGAGTGGATGCCGGAAGACGCCATGGCAATAACGACGTCGCCCTCCCGCACGCGCTCCGGGCCCAGCAGGTCTGCTGCTTCCACCACGCCGGTGGCTGCACCGGCGACGTCGTACTCATCAACGCCCAGCAGGCCGGGGTGCTCGGCGGTTTCGCCGCCCACCAGTGCGGTGCCGGCAACCTCACAGGCGGCAGCGATGCCGCGGACAATGTCCGCGATGCGCTCGGGGACAACCTTGCCGCAGGCAATGTAATCGGTCATGAACAGGGGTTCGGCACCCACAACCACGATGTCGTCCACCACCATGCCCACCAGGTCGAACCCGATGGTGTGGTGGATGTCCAGCGCCTGGGCGATGGCGACCTTGGTGCCGACGCCGTCGGTGGAGGTGGCCAGCAGCGGCTTCTTGTAGGTCAGCAGCCGGGAGACGTCATACAGGCCGGCGAATCCGCCCACCCCGCCAAGCACGGAATCATTGTGGGTGGCCTTGACCGCTGCCTTCATCAGTTCGACGGCCCGGTCACCGGCCTCGACGTCCACCCCTGCGGAGGCGTAGGTGATGGCGTTTTCGCTCGCGCTCATACCGATTCTTTCTTGTCTGTTGGGGTCAGGAGGGTCTCGAATTCACTGTCCGGGCCCGGGTCGCAGCCGTTGGAGCCGTCCGCATCGGACGGGGTCTCCAGCAGGTTCTTGCCCAGCCGGTCGGCCGGAGGCAGCTCGATCGGGTACTGGCCGGTGAAGCATGCCGTGCAGAGCTTTTCGCGGGGCTGCTGGGTTGCGCCGATCATGCCGTCTTCGGAGATGTAGGCCAGTGAATCGGCACCGATCGAGGTGCAGATTTCTTCGACCTTGGCGCCGTTGGCGATCAGCTCTGCCCGGGAGGCGAAGTCGATGCCGTAGAAGCAGGGCCACTGCACGGGCGGGGAGGAGATCTTGACGTGGACTTCCTTGGCGCCGACTTCGCGCAGCATCCGAACGATTGCGCGCTGGGTGTTGCCGCGCACGATCGAGTCGTCCACCACCACTACGCGCTTGCCGCGGATCACTGATTCCAGGGCGTTCAGCTTCAGCTTGATGCCCAGCTGGCGCAGCGTCTGGCTCGGCTGGATGAAGGTACGTCCCACATAGGAGTTCTTCACGAACCCGTGCGCGAACGGAATGCCGGACTGCTCAGCGTAGCCCACGGCGGCGGGAGTGCCGGATTCAGGGACCGGAATGACAATGTCCGCTTCGACGTTGTTTTCGCGGGCGAGCTGGCGGCCCATCTCCACGCGCGATTCGTACACCGAACGGCCGTTGATGGAGGCGTCCGGACGCGCCAGATAGACGTACTCGAAAACGCAGCCTGCCGGCGTCGGCTCCCCGAACATCTGGGAGCGGATGCCGTTCTCATCGATGGCGATGAATTCACCCGGCTTGATCTCGCGGATGAAGCTCGCACCGACGGTGGCCAGGGCGGAACCTTCGGAGGCCACCACCCAGCCGCGGTTCAGCCGGCCCAGGACCAGCGGGCGCACTCCGTAAGTGTCGCGTGCTGCGTACAGGGTGCCTTCATCCATAAAGACGAAGGAGAAGGCGCCGCGGAGCTTGGGCAGCAGCTCCAGCGCGGTTTCTTCCAGTGAACGGCCGTCGGTGCCGTTGAGCAGGGCGGTGACCAGCGCAGTGTCAGAAGTGTTGCCCTGGGCGATTTCACCCGAACGGGGACGGCCCTGCCGGGCCAGGATCATTTCATAAAGTTCAGCGGAGTTGGTCAGGTTTCCGTTGTGGGCCAGGGCTACCGTGCCGGCTGCCGTCGCGCCGAGGGTGGGCTGGGCATTGGCCCAGTGCGAGGCGCCGGTGGTGGAGTACCGGCAGTGCCCAATTGCAATGTGGCCCAGGAGGGTGTTCAGGGTTGTCTCGTCAAAGACCTGGGAGACCAGTCCCATGTCCTTGTAGACGCTGATCCGGCTGCCGTCGCTGGTTGCAATGCCGGCGGACTCCTGTCCGCGGTGCTGCAGCGCATACAGGCCGTAATAGGTAAGCTTCGCTACCTCTTCGCCGGGGGCCCAGACGCCAAAGACTCCGCAGGCATCCTGCGGTCCTTTTTCGCCGGGCATAAGATCGTGGGAAAGCATTCCGTCGCCGCGTGCCATGGAACTCATTCTCTCACGCCCGCCGGTTTCATCCGGCTCCGGGACAGAGCGTTACGCGGCGGGGGAAGTGCCTGTGCTACCGGGCTCGTCGTCGGCTGCTTCAACCACTGCATGTTCGGAGCGGCGCATGCTGATGCGGTCCAGGATCAGGGCGGCAATGGAGCCCAGGGCGACGCCGGGCAGTGCGAACATCACGGTGAAGAATCCCAGCACCGCTTCGCGCGTGTACTGCGGATTTTCAGGACCGCTGTACGCCATGAACAGCGCCACAATGAAGGCAACGACCGCGCCCAGGGCCATAAAAGGTACAAAGCGGGGAGCACGGCGGATGGTGATCTCGCGGCGTTCAGGGCTGTGCTGCTCGGAAGTCATGCCCAAATTCTACCGGCAGTAGAGATTATGCTGTTCCGCCGGGCGCAAGGCGGGGAAACAGCGGCAGGCATTCGGACAGGTCGGCACGCAGTCCGGAGGCCGAAACCCTGCCGCCCGCCACCGCGTCCGCCCACGCCAGGGTGCCGGTGACGAGCCCCAGCCAGGTGGCGGCGTCGGTCTCCACTACATTCGGGGGAGTTCCCCGGGTGTGCCGGGGCCCGGGAATGCACTGGGTGACGCCGAAGGGCGGCACCCGCACCTCCACGGAGTTGCCCGGCACCCGTTCTGCGAGTTCCTCCAGGGCGTAGCGAACCGCCGTCGCCGTGGTGTTCCGGTCTGCCGGCCCAGCCGATGCCGTGGTGAGGGCAGCCATGCCGTCGGCCGAAGAAATCCTGCGCCGTGCCATGACTAATCCAGCAGGGCGGTGACCGGCGCGGCCAGCCGAAGGCTGCCTACGGGCTCTCCGCCGCCGAGGACTGGCGGAACGGTTTTGGCCAGAACCTTGAAGACGCCCTCAGGGTCAATGGCACCGCTGGCGGCGAGCAGGGTCAGGCCCACCAACGTGGCGGCGCGGCCATTGCCGTCAAGCATCTTCAGGGCGACCGACACTCCGGTTTCGGTTCCCAGGACAAGTACGCCTTCAGCACCGCTCTTGGCGATGATGCCAAGGTCTTCCATGACCACGGTGTTCTCCCGGCCGGTGCCGTGGACGGCCCAGGGGTAGTCCAGCATGGCCGTCGCAACGGTAGCGGCGCGTGCGTCGCCGTGCTTGTCCGACGGCGCCTTGGCCAGCTTCCCGATTCCGCGGGCCAGGCCGGTCAGCGACACCGCGGCCAGGGGAGCGCCGCAGCCGTCCACTGCCCAGTGCGCGGCCTTCTCCTCGCAGAAATCCTCGAAGACCCGGACGATTCCCTGCTGCAGCGGGTGGGCGGGGTCCAGATAGGTGCGGGTGTCCCATCCGTTCTCGGTGCACGCCCACAGGAATGCCGCATGTTTGCCGGAGCAGTTGAAGGCGATGCGCTGTTTGCCCTTGCCGGAGCGGATCAGCTCGGTCCGTGCCTGTTCGTCCTGCGGCCAGTCCACCGGGCACTGAAGGTCCGCTTCGGTGACGCCGGCGGCTTCCAGCATTCCGCGGACGACGTCGGTGTGTTCCTTCGCGCCGATGTGGCTGGCAGCGGCCAGCGCCACCTGCGGTCCGCGCAGCGGCACACCTGCCTGCATAGCGGCCACCGCCTGAAAGGGTTTCAGGGACGAACGCGGGAAAACCGGGGTGGTGATGTCGCCCAGGGCGGTCACCACCGACCCGTCACCGGAGAGCACGACGGCGGAACCCACGTGACGGGATTCAATGAAGCCGTTGCGCTCCAGGACAGCAAGTTCAACGGCGTCGGAGGCAGTGAAAGTGGCAGACATACTGCCAGTCTACGGAAGTCCGGGCGAGGGGCCGGGACGTCTCCGGCGGGGCGCGGAACGGGCCTTGCCGGGGCGGACGGCACGGGCAGCGAGGCAGGGGAGCGATGACCGCCCCGGCACCGCCATCGAGGCAGCCTGCCTCACTGCCCGGACCGGCGGGCCGAAAGCACCGCCACGTTTCACTATCCGGCGGCCGAACCTCCCGGGCAACGGTTCAGGACAAAAACCGTACCGGCAGGGGCCGCGTCACGGAGCCGCGGCGGCTTTCGAGGCGTGCATCGCAGCCAGTAGTCTGAACTCTTGTGAAGGTTCTCGTTGTTGGCCCCGGCGGCCGCGAACATGCCATTGTCCGGGCCCTGCTGGCCGACCCCTACGTTACGGAAGTCCATGCGGCTCCCGGCAACGCCGGTATCGCGCAGGTAGTGCCAGTCCATTCAATTAACGCCAGCGATCCGGAAGCGGTCACCGCTCTCGCCCGCGAGCTTGGATCCGACCTCGTCGTCGTGGGCCCGGAAGCTCCGCTGGCCGCCGGCGTCTCGAACGCCCTGGTGGAAGCCGGGATTCCGGTCTTCGGTCCGTCCCGCGAAGCAGCCCAGCTGGAGGCATCCAAGGCGTTCGCCAAGCAGGTCATGGCCGAGGCGAACGTGCCCACCGCCATGGCCCGGGTTGCTGCCACCGCCGAAGAAGCCGCCGATGCACTGGACACCTTTGGCGCTCCGTACGTGGTGAAGGACGACGGGCTGGCAGCGGGCAAGGGCGTGGTTGTCACCTCAGACCGCGACGAAGCCCTGGCCCACGCGCAGGCCTGCTTCGACGCCGGTGGAACCGTTGTGATCGAAGAATTCCTGGACGGCCCCGAGGTTTCCCTCTTTGTCCTTTCCGACGGACGGCATGTGGTGCCGCTGGCACCGGCCCAGGACTTCAAGCGCATCTTCGACAATGACGAAGGTCCCAACACCGGCGGCATGGGTGCCTACTCGCCGCTGGAATGGGCACCGGCCAACCTCGTGGAAGACGTCATTGCCCGGGTGGCCCAGCCCACCGTGGACGAGATGGCATCCCGCGGCACCCCGTTCGTGGGCGTGCTGTACTGCGGTCTGGCACTGACCTCCCGCGGCCTGCGGGTCATCGAGTTCAACGCCCGGTTCGGCGATCCGGAGACCCAGGCCGTGCTGGCCCGGCTCAAGACCCCGCTCGGCGGGCTGCTGCTCGCAGCAGCCAAGGGCGAACTGGATGCCATGGAACAGCTGAAGTGGGACGCGCGCACGGCCGTCGCCGTCGTCGTCGCGTCCGAAAACTACCCGGACACCCCACGCACCGGAGATCCGATCCTGGGCCTGGTGGAAGCCGAGGCGATCGAGGGCGTGCACGTCCTGCACGCCGGTACCGCCATCGAAGCCAACGAAATCGTCAGCGCCGGCGGGCGTGTCCTGGCTGTCGTGGCGCTGGGGGAGAACCTGGCCCAGGCCCGGCAGCTGGCCTACGAAGGCGTCGACGCCATTGAGCTTGAGGGATCCCAGCACCGCCGGGACATCGCACTGAAAGCCGAGCGCGGCGAAATCGTGGTGCCTGCCGGCAGCGCGGGAGTGGACATCGAAGAGGACCTGGCATGAGCAGCGCACCCCAGCTGCAGGGCTGGACACATATCTACTCCGGCAAGGTGCGGGACCTGTACGTGCCCGCCGGCCCGGATGCCGCCCAGGACCGGGTGCTGGTTGTGGCCAGCGACCGGATCAGTGCCTACGACCACGTGCTCTCCAGCATCATCCCGGACAAGGGCCGGATCCTCACGCAGCTGAGCCTGTGGTGGTTCGACCAGCTGGCCAACGTCCCCAACCACGTTCTTTCCGCGGACGAGGGCATACCGGCCGAAGTGGCCGGCCGTGCCATGATCTGCAAAAAGCTGGAAATGTACCCCGTAGAAGCCATTGCCCGCGGCTACCTCACCGGGTCCGGGCTGGCCGAGTACCGGCAGTCGCAGACCGTGTGCGACGTGCCGCTTCCGGCGGGACTGGTTGACGGCTCCCGGATCGAACCGGCCATCTTCACTCCGTCGGCCAAGGCTGAAGTGGGCGAGCATGACGAGAACATCAATTACGACGCCGTCGTGGCAGCTGTCGGTGCCGATACGGCCGCCAAAATCCGGGACCTGACCCTGGAGATCTACACCACGGCCGAGGCCATTGCCCGGGACCGCGGAATCATCCTGGCGGACACCAAAGTTGAGTTCGGGCTGGACCCGGCCACCGGCCTGGTCACTCTGGGCGATGAGGTGCTGACCCCGGACTCCTCGCGGTTCTGGGACGCGTCCCTGTACGAACCTGGCAAGGCCCAGCCGTCCTTCGACAAGCAGTACGTCCGGGACTGGCTGACTTCCGCCGAATCCGGCTGGGACAAGGCATCCGATACCCCGCCGCCGGCCCTGCCCGCCGACGTCATCGAACGCACCCGCGCCCGGTACGTCGAGGCGTACGAACGGCTGACCGGAAAGACTTTCGTTTAGGTTTTCCACCGCAGGCCCCGGGAGTTTCCCGGGGCCTGCAGTGTTTTGAACGCGTGGTGCGTGAACTCAGCGGGAGAACGTCAGATGAGTGACGCCGTCGTCGGCCGCTTCGGCGACGGCCTCGTAGCCGTCTTCCAGGCCGCGCAGACCCTCCCAGAGGTTGATGCCCCGGCCCAGCAGGATTGGCGTGATGCCCACATGGATCCGGTCCACCAGCCCCGCTTCCAGGAACGCTTTGACCACTGTGGGTCCGCCGCCGATCCGCACGTCCTGGCCGCCCGCGGCGTCGACCGCCAGGTCCAGGGCATCCTGCGGTGAGGCGGAGAGGAACTCAAAGCGGGTTCCGTCCGGCATCTCGATGGGCTCACGGGCATCATGGGTGAGGATAAAGACCGGGTACTGGAACGGCGTCTCGTCGCCCCACCAGCCCTTCCACTCGGGATCGTCCGGGAAGTTGTGCAGCCCGAACATTCCCGCGCCCATGATCTCTGCGCCGATACCTTCGAAGTAGGCGGCGGCATACTTCTCATCCACTCCGGTGGTGCCGGTGCCGCTGCGCTGCAGGACGCGTTCCTGGAACGTGCGGGTGGCCGTGTACGGGCCCACCAGCCGGCCCCAGTCTTCCCCGAACGGGCTCTCCGGCGTCTGGTCCGTGGTGGTGGCGTACCCATCCACGGAAATGTTCAGATCCACGCGGACGGCCATGGGAACTCCTGGGCGGTAGGGGCGGCGTGGAACCGAGCATACCCGCCGAGGTCAGTGGTTCAAGAGGCGGCGGAAACCGGCTGCTGAGCGCGTTTCACTGACACGATCTGGCGCACCAGCGCGCAGGTTTCCCCGGATCCGTCCGTTACCCGCACATCGACCACGGTGGTGCGCCCGGTCCGGGTCACCTGCGCCTCAGCGGTAAGGGTCCCGCGTGCCGGGCTGAGGAAGTTGGTCGAGGACTGCATCGTTGCCGGTGCAGCGGAAGGGTCCCCGGAAGCCATAACCGCCATGACTGCTGCGGCAATGTCAGCCAGGGCCATAACAGCACCGCCGTGTACGCCGCCGCCGATGGTCCCGTACTCCGGCCGCCCGGGAAGCTGTGCGACGACGCGGTCCGGACCAAGATCCGGGAAATCCACGCCCAGGTGTTCAGCAAAGGGGACGAGCGAGCGGATCATGTCAGGGGTGATGCTCATGGATGTGTCCTCCGTGGTCATTGCTGGCAGGCGGCTGTGGCCCGGGATGAAGCGTACCCGGGTCCGAAGGGAAAACTGCGGAACGGCAGCTGGGCAAACAGAGAAAAAGGGCAGCAAAAAGGGCCCATCGAAAACGATGGACCCTTCTTGTTTTGGTCGGGGTGACAGGATTTGAACCTGCGACCTCGTCGTCCCGAACGACGCGCGCTACCAAGCTGCGCCACACCCCGTAACCACTGCCTATCCGGAGGTTTCCCTCCCGGCGAAGCAACTTTACAAGTGTACTCGACAACCTGCGGGAGCGCGAAATCAGCCTCCGGTCCGGTGCTGCAGCGTTACACGAGCGAGTCCTGCCAGGCCGCATTCAGGGCCGCGAAACGTCCGGTGCCGCTGGTGAGCTCGGCCGGGGTGCCGTCCTCCACCACCTCGCCGGAATCCATCACCAGCACCCGGTCCGCGATTTCCACGGTCGAGAGCCGGTGCGCGATGATCAGCGCGGTGCGGTTGCCCAGCAGGGTCTTCAGCCCCTGCTGCACCAGACGTTCGCTGGGAACGTCCAGGGACGACGTCGCTTCATCCAGGATGAGCACCGCCGGATCTGCGAGGAACGCGCGGGCAAAGCTGATCAGCTGCCGCTGCCCGGCCGAGACCCGGCCGCCGCGCTTGTTTACATCGGTCTCGTACCCCTCGGGCAGGGATTCAATGAAGTCATGGGCGCCCACGGCGCGGGCGGCGGCCTCGATCTCCTCGGGCGAAGCACCGGGTTTGCCCAGCGCTATGTTCTCCGCCACGGAGCCGCTGAACAGGAACGCTTCCTGCGTCACCATAACGACGGCGCGGCGCAGGTCCCGCTGGGTGAGGTCCCGCAGATCGGTGCCGTCCAGCAGGACCGCGCCGGCGGACGGGTCATAGAACCGGGCGATCAGCTTGGCCAGCGTGGACTTGCCGGCGCCCGTCTGGCCCACCAGCGCCACGGTCTGGCCGGCGGGGATGTGCAGGTCCAGGCGGGGGAGTACCAGGGGGCCGTCCCCGTAACGGAACTCCACGCCGTCGAACCTTACGTCCCCCTTGGCGTCCCGGAGTTCCACCGGGTGTTTGGGCGGGCGCACGGTCGGTACCTCTTCGAGCAGGCCGGAGACCTTTTCCAGGGCCGCGGACGCGGACTGGAAGGAGTTGTAGAACATGGCCATCTGGTCCACGGGCTGGAAGAACCGCTTGGCGTAGAGCAGCAGCGCCAGCAGCGCGCCGACTTCGAGGCCGCCGTCGAGCACCCGGTAGCCGCCCACCAGCAGCACCACCGCCACGGTGGCGTTGCCGATGAAGATTAGCCCGGGCTGGAACACACCGTTGAGATTGATGGAGCGCAGCGTGGCCCGGCGGTAGTCCTCGGCCAGTTCGTCATTCTTCTGCGCGTTCACGGTTTCGCGGCGGAACGCCTTCACTGCGCGGATGCCTGTCATCGTTTCGACGAAGTGCACAATCAGCCGGGCGGAGGTGACCCGTGAGGCGCGGTAGGCGATCTGGGAACGCTTCTGGTACCAGCGGGTCAGCAGGAACATCGGCACGAACGCGACGCAGAGCAGCACGCCGGTACGCCAGTCGAGCGCGAAGATGCTGATGGCTACGAACACCATGTACATCGCTCCGGAGGTCAGGGAGCTGATGCCCGAATCCAATAGTTCGCGCAGCGCCTCGAGGTCCGAGGTCTGCCGCGAGATGATCCGGCCGGAGGTGTAGCGTTCGTGGAATTCAAGGCTGAGCCGCTGGGTGTGCCGGAACACGCGCAGCCGCAGGTCCAGCAGCATCGCTTGGCTGAGCTGGGCGGTGGACCGGACGTAGCCCGCGGTCAGCCCGGCCGCCAGGACCGCAGCCAGCAGGTACGTTCCGCCGGCCGCCAGCAGCGGCAGCGACCTGCCGTCCTGCAAGGCAGGAAGTGCATGGTCGATGCCGAAAGCGATGATCGCGGGTCCGGCCACCCGGGCAGCCTGGGAGAAAACCACCAGGGCGATGGTGAAGATGAACCGGCCGCGGTTGGGACGGACCAGGGACGTGAGCAGGGACAGCGAACGACGCCGCACCGCCCGGTTCTGCTCCCGGTCCAGGTCCAGGTTGTCCTCACCTGCCGTGCCGACGCCGGCTCCGGATTGCTCCCCGGGCCCGGACTGGGTTCCGGGGACGGGAGCGCCGCCGCGGCGGATACTGAACCGGCTCACCGGAGAACCTCGCTCTCATTTTCAAGCCCGCTGTCCAGGTCCTGCGGCGCCGCCGGCAGGCTGGCAATCACATGGCGGTAGTGTTCGCTGCCAGCCAGCAGCTCGGCATGGGTGCCGACGGCGGCAATCCTGCCGTCCTGCATCAGGGCAACCCGGTCGGCCAGGGAAACTGTGGAGGGACGGTGCGCGACCACCAGGGTGGTGGTGTCCGCGAGGACTTCGCGCAGCCGGTGCTCCACCAGTTCCTCAGTGCGCACGTCCAGCGCGGAGAGCGGATCATCCATAATCAGCACCGTGGGCCGGGCAGCGATCGCCCGCGCCAGGGCCACACGCTGGCGCTGGCCGCCGGAGAGGCTGAGGCCCTCCTCGCCAATCAGGGTGTCCACGCCGTCGGGCAGGGAGTAGACAAACTGTGCCTGGGCGACTTCCAGGGCTTCACGCAGGGTGTGCTCCGCTTCGGCGTCGGTGGCGGCGTCCGCCCCGAGCAGGACGTTTTCGCGGACCGAGCTGGAGAACAGTGTGGTGTCTTCAAAGGCGACGGACACTATCCGCCGCAGTTCCTGCAGCGGATAGTCCCGCACGTCGATGCCGTCGATCCGGATGCTGCCGGCCGTGACGTCGTACAGCCGGGGGACCAGCTGCAGCAGCGTGGACTTTCCGCTGCCGGTAATGCCAACCAGCGCCATCGTTTCACCGGCGCGCAGATCCAGGCTCACGCCGTCGAGCACGTCCTTCCGATCGGCAGCGGCGTCCGGGTAGGCGAAATGCACGTCCTCGAAGGAGAGCTGCCCGTGGACCTCATCCGGCTTCGCCGGGTGCTCGGGATCAGTGATGGTGCGGCGGGCATCCATGACCTCGAAGTGCCGGTCGATTGCGGTGGCCGCGGTCAGGGTCATGGACAGCAGCGGCCCCATGGACTCCACGGGACCCGCGACGACGGCGGCGGTGGCGAAGAACGCGACGAGGGCGCCGATGCTGACCTGGCCGTCGTTGACCAGCAGGATGCCCAGTACGAGTGATACTGCCAGCGCCGCCTCGGGCAGCAGGGTCACCACCAGGGAAAACTTTGCCAGCGAGTTGGCCTTGTACACCTCGGTCTGGCGCAGGCCCTCGGCCTGCTCCTCGAACGCGTCCAGTGCCTCGGAGCTGCGTCCGAAGGCCTTCAGGACCCGGATGCCGTGCACCGATTCCTCGACGGTGGTGGCCAGATCACCGGCCTGGTCCTGGCTCTGGCGGGATACCCGGCCGTAGAAGCGGCGGAACCGAAAGCCGTACACGATGATCGGCACGGCGGCGAGCAGGAAGACGATGGCAAGCTGCCAGGCGGTGAAGAACATGATGGTCACGCCGATGAGCACGGTCAGCGCGGTGACGATCAGCATCAGGGCACCGAAAGCCATCCAGCGGCGGATCAGGTTCAGGTCGCTCATGGCGCGGGAGAGCAGCTGGCCGGATCCCCAGCGGTCGTGGAACGCAACGGAAAGGGCCTGCAGGTGCCGGTAGAAGGAGGTCCGGAGGCTGGTCTCCACGATTGTGGACGGCGCGACGGCGAACTGCCGCCGCAGCGCCATGAACACTGCTTCCAGCGTGCCCAGCGCCAGGACGATGCCGGTGGCCCACCAGAGTGCGGTCACCGCCCCGCCGGGCTGCAGGTAGGAGTTCACCAGGACTCGGAGCACCTGCGGGATGGCCAGGGCGACGACGCTGGCCCCGATTGCGCAGAGGAAACCCAGGAACAGGCGGGGGAGGATCGGTTTGATGTGCGGGTACAGGCGCCCCAGGGATTGCCACAATGATGTCTGCGGGGGCATGAATCCTCTTCAAGACGGAGAGGTCCGCGCCGGTGGGTGCGGGCCGGATACCGCTCAATCCTAGGCCACGCCGGGCGTGGTTACGACGCCGCGCGCCCGTTTCGGCCCTTCCCGCCGAGAGGCCAGTTGCGGCTCGTTTCGGCGCTCTAAGGAGCCGTAACTGGCCTTTCGGCGGGGGTGAGGGTGAGGAGGACGGCCTCGGGGCGGCAGGCAAAGCGCACCGGAGCGAACCGGGACGTGCCAATGCCGGCAGAAACGTTCAGCGGCACGGTGCGTCCATTGTGCTCCCAGTCCGTCAGGCCCTTGGCCCGCCAGGTGGGAAGGTCGCAGTTGCTCACCAGCGCACCGTAGCCGGGGATGCAGACCTGGCCGCCATGTGTGTGGCCGGCGAGGATCAGCTGCGCGCCGCCGTCGGTGAAGTAGTCCAGCACGCGCTGGTACGGGGCATGGGCGACGCCGATGCGCAGGTGCCGGGCGGAGCCCGACGTCGAACTGCCCGCGGGGAAGCCGGCGTACCGGTCACGCTTGAGGTGGGGATCGTCGACGCCGGAGAAGTCCAGGCGCAGTCCGTTCAGGACCACGGACTGGTTCCGGTTGGTCAGGTCGATCCAGCCGGCATTCCCAAAGGACGTGAACATGTCAGCCCAGGGCAGTTTGGCCGGGTTCTTCCGCAGCTTGGACGGCGACGTGAAGTAGGTAAACGGGTTCTTCAGCACCGGCGCGTAGTAGTCATTGGACCCGGGAACGAACACACCGGGGAAACGCATCAGCGGCTTGAGCGCTTCCAGCAGCGGCGGCACGGCCTGCTGGTGGCTCAGGTTGTCGCCGGTGTTCACCACGAGGTCGGGTTCAAGATCCGCCAGGGACTGCAGCCACCGGGTCTTGCGGTCCTGTCCCGGGACGTAGTGGATGTCCGAGAGGTGCAGGACGCGCATGGGCCTGCTGCCCGGAGGCAGCACGGCCAGCGTCTCGGTGCGGATGCCAAAGAGGTTCCTCTCAATGAGGGACCCGTAGGCAAAGGCCGCGGCGCCGGCAGCAGCGAGGCTGCCGGCAGTCCACGCGGCGGATCGAAGGACCGGGGCCACCGGATTTTCAGCTGCCAAGATCAGTCGTCGTTGTTCTGGTTGTTGCCATTGTTCCCGTTGCCCCGATTGTTGTCCCGGTTCGGGGCAGGGGAGCTCGGAGCCGGCCGCGGGGCAGGTGCCTGGCCCACGATGTTCGCCGGCGGATTGGCGAACGGGTTCGCTTCGTACTGGCCCGGGACCCGCTGGATGAAGTTCTTCCAGGACGGTCCGGCGATCAGCGAGCCGTCAATCTCCGGGTAGTACCGGCCGCCGATCAGCTTGTCCGACATAGACGTGTTGTTGGCCTTCCAGTTGCCGATCCAGGATGCGGTGGAGAGGCCGGTGCTGTAGCCCATGAACCAGGTCTGGGACCGGTAGTCGTTGGTGCCGGTCTTGCCGGCAATCGGCACGCCAACCTGAAGGTTGAGGCCGGAGCCGTTGGTCATCACGCGCTGCGTTGCCATGTTCACGCCCTGCGCCACTTCCTTGCGCATGACCTGCTCGCAGTTCTCCTCCGGGACCGGGAATTCGGTTCCGTCGCTGCTCTTCACGGAAACGAGCGCACGGGGTTCGCACTTGAGGCCCTCGGCGGCGAAAGTTGCGAAGCCGGTGGCCATGGACAGCGGAGAAGCATCGCCGCCGCCGCCGAAGGTGGACGGCGGGTTCACGGCGAGCATCTCGGGTTCACCGCCGGCGCTCTTGCCGTTGTGTACGCCGGAGGCAAAGGCCATCTGCTGGAACTTGCACAGGTCCAGCTCATTGGCGGAGGCCAGCGTGATGGTGTTCAGCGACTGGGCCAGGCCTTCAAGCACGGTGGTGGTCCGGTAGTTCGTGTCGCCGTAGTTAATAGGAGTCCACGGGTCCAGGATGGCGTACCTGCCGCCGGGCAGGCAGCTGGCATTCCAGGTGTGTCCGGCCGGGTAGGTCCGCTTGTTGCCGTTCAGGGTGGCGTTCAGCGTCTTGCCGGAATCCAGCCACGCGGCGACGGTGAACGGCTTGTACGTGGAGCCGGGCTGGAATCCGCCCAGGCCGTTCAGGAACTTGCTCTGATCGCCGTTCTGGTAGACGTCCACGTTGAAGTTCTGCACGGAGTTGCCGTCCGCCAGCTCCGGGGTATACCGGGTGTTCTGGGCCATGACCAGGATGTTGCCGGTTCCCGGCTCAACGCTGACCATTGAGTGGCCGATTTCGGGATCGGTGGTGTCCGGATTCGCGGTTTCGTTGATCGCTGCCTGAGCGGCTTCCTGCAGCACCGGGTTGAGCGTGGTGGTGATGTTCAGCCCGCCTCGGTACAGCAGCTTCTTGCGGTCTTCGAGCTCAGCACCGTAAGCCGGGTCGCCGAGGATCAGGTGCTCCACGTAGTCGCAGAAGTAGGGTGCCTGGGCTGCTCCCACGCAGTTGCTGGGGACCGGAGTCAGGACCAGTTCCAGGGGCGTCGCGACGGCGGTGTCGTGCTCCTCCTGGGTGATGCGTCCCTTTTCCAGCATGGCTTCAAGCACCAGGTTCCGCCGGGCCAGGGAGCGGTCGGGATTCAGTTCCGGACTGTAGAAAGTCGGTCCGTTGACGACGCCGGCGAGCAGGGCCGCCTGGGCGATGCTCAGGTCCTTGGCATCAACGTTGAAGAAGTAGCGGGCGGCAGCCTGGACTCCGAAGGTGGTGCCGCTGAACGGCACAATGTTGAAGTAGCCCTCCAGGATCTCGTCCTTGCTGAGTTCCTTCTCGACTGCGATCGCCAGCTTGATTTCGCGCAGCTTGTCGCCGACGGTCTTCTGGCCGCTGAAGACTACCTCCCCGCCTTCCTGAAGGTTGGTATCGATGATCACGTTGTTCACGTACTGCTGGGTGATGGTCGACGCGCCGCGGGTTCGGTCAGAGGTGACGTTGGAGACGATGGCACTGAAAATGCCCTGCAGGTCCACACCGCCGTGCTCGTAATAGCGGTCGTCCTCGATGGCAAGCATCGCGTCGATCATGTGCGGGGAGACTTCGTCCAGCGTGATCGGCTGCCGGTTCTCCTCATACAGAGTGGCGATCAGCGAGCCGTCGTTTGCATAGATACGGGAGGGTTCAGCCAGTGCCCCGCGCTGCAGCTCGGAGGGGAGCTGGTCGAAGAACTGAATGGAACCGGAGGCAGCCGTGCCTGCGGCAGCCGCGGCCGGCACCAGCAGCCCGGCGGCCAGGACACCGCACAATGCGCTCACGCCGAAGAAGGCGACGATCTTGCCCAGAGTGGTAGCAGTGTCAAAAAAAGGGGATTTGCGAGCTGCCATGCCGATCAGTCTACAAGCACGCGCTAGTCTTTGGATCATGAGCAAATGGGAATACTTCATTACACCGCTGCCTTTGCACACCCCCGGTGCCGTGCTGAACATGCATGGTGAGGAAGGGTGGGAGCTGGTGCAGATTACCCCGGCCCCGAACGGCACCGGTTCGGTGGCCTACATGAAGCGGGAGAAGGCCTGATGAGCGCTGCACCGGAGGCGGTTTCCGCCGTCGAACAGCGCCTGGCTGAACTCGGCCTGGAACTGCCCCCGGTCGCAGCCCCGGTCGCGGCCTATGTTCCGGCCGTAGTCAGCGGAAACCACGTGTATACCTCGGGCCAGCTGCCGTTCATTGACGGTGCGCTGCTGGCTGCCGGCAAGGTCGGCGAGGAGGTCACCGCGGAGGAAGCCAAGGCCTACGCCGCGCGCTGCGCCGTCAACGCGCTGGCCGCCATCAAGGCGCAGATCGGCGACCTGGACCGGGTAACCCGGATCGTCAAGGTTGTTGGTTTCGTCGCCTCCAGCCCGTCCTTCACCGGACAGCCGGGAGTTATTAACGGAGCGTCCGAGCTGCTGGGCCAGGTGTTCGGCGAAGCCGGAAGCCATGCCCGGTCCGCCGTCGGCGTGGCAGTGCTGCCGCTGGACGCCCCGGTGGAAGTGGAAGTGATCGCCGAATTTGCCTAACGTCTCCACCCGGCATTTCCAGTTGCCGCCCTGGCAACAGGGCGCAGCTCAAAGCTGGTTTGAACGCGGTGAAGGAGCCGCCCGCAAGCCGCGGGCGGCGTCGTCCGTCCTATTGCTGCGCGACTCCCGCCAGGGAGCCGAAGTCTTTCTGCGCTACCGACGAGGCGAATCCCCGCTGGGCAAGATCGCCTTCCCCGGCGGCAGCCTGGAGGAATCCGACAGCGATTCGCTGCCCTGGTACGGGCCGTCACCGGCCGAGTGGGCTCGAACCTTGGGGATGGACGATCCGCAGGAAGCCCGCCGCCACGTCGTAGCTGCGGCACGGGAGCTGTTCGAGGAAACCGGTGTGCTGCTGGCAGGGCCGGACGAGTCCACCCTGCTGGAAAGCAACCGGGGACCGGACTGGATGGCGGCGCGGGTTGGCATTGCCTCCGGCGATGAGTCCTTTCCGGCCCTGCTGGCCCGCCGTGGCCTGGGGCTGCGCAGTGACCTGCTGCGCCCGCTGACGCACTGGCTGACCGCAGACTTTGCGCTGCGCCGCTTCGATACCCGCTATTTCGCTGCCGTCCAGCCGCTGGGGCAGGAAACTTCGCTGCTTGAATCCAAGGGCGTCTGGGGTCAGTGGCGGGTAGCTTCGGTGGAGATGGAGCGTGCCGGGACCACGGCCCTCGGTGATGAAGTGGGCCAGCCGGACACCGTGGGACTGACCCTGGAACAGCTCACCGTTCCTGCCGTTGCGCTGATGATCGAGAAGCTGGCCAAGGCCCGCGGCTGCATCGCCTACCTGGCGCACCGGCGGGCGAACGAAGTGTTCCAGCCCGAGCTTGTGGAGGCCGGTGACGGATACGCCCTGCGCGTGACGGCCACCGACGCCGCGGAAGGTTCCGGGCACCGCGGGCGCTGAGAAGAGCTGCATACAAAAGCGGCACCGTTTCCGAAAGGAAGCGGTGCCGCTTTGTATGCCGGAAAAACCTAGCGGGAGCGCTGGCGGAGGCGCTGCACGTCCAGGATGACGACGGCGCGTGCTTCCAGGCGCAGCCAGCCGCGCTGAACGAACTCGGCCAGGGCCTTGTTGACGGTTTCGCGGGAAGCGCCGACCAGCTGGGCAAGCTCTTCCTGCGTCAGTTCGTGGGCCACCAGGATGCCGTCGGTCGCGGGGCGGCCGAAGCGGTCCGCAAGGTCCAGGAGCGCCTTGGCTACACGGCCCGGAACATCCGAGAACACCAGGTCGGCCAGGGACTCGTTGGTGCGGCGCAGGCGGCGGGCCAGTGCCTGCAGCAGCTGGACGGACACCTCCGGGCGCGTCTCGATCAGGGCGCGCAGGTTCTCGTGGCGCAGGCCTGCCAGGCGCGTTTCTGACACAGCGGTTGCAGTGGCGGTGCGGGGGCTCGGGTCGAACAGAGCCATCTCGCCGAACAGTTCGCCCGGGCCAAGAATGGCCAGCAGGTTCTCGCGGCCGTCAGGAGCGGAACGCCCCAGCTTGATCTTTCCGGACACGATGAAATAGAGCTGGTCGCCCTGGTCGCCCTCGCGGAAGACAGAGGCTCCGCGGGACAGATCGACCTCGGTGAGTTCGTCGGTCAGTGCGGCGAAGACGTCGTCTCCCAGTGAGGCGAACAAAGGCGCGCGGCGCAATACCTCGATATCCATGAAATCTCCTGTTAATAGTTGTCGCTTCTACTATCTTGCCGCACCGAACGGGCATGTGACAGCCGTAATAGCTTTGTTCGCCCTCGGATGATAAAACGCCCCGGCTGGTGTGGGCGCCGTTACAGCGCCCCGGGAACCGTCAGCGCCGACCGCTAGACTCGGGAGGCAAAAGCGTAAACCCGCCCCGCCACGCACGTGTACTTACATCATATTGGAGCTCTTTGTGCTCGGATTCACCGTTCTGGACATCATTCTGGGGCTGTCCCTGCTCTTTTACCTGCTGGCAGGGCTGCGGAACGGTCTGGCGGTAACGCTTGGCGGCATTGTGGGCTTCGTTGCCGGGGCTGCGGCAGCGTTCTTCGCCATTCCGCTGGTTTCAGGCTGGGTCCCGGATGAAGGCTGGCGGCTGGCAGCGGTGATCGCGACCGCCGTCGTGCTGGTCCTGGTGGGTCACGCTGCCGGAGCTGCATTGGGTGCGGCAGTGCGGCGCTGGTTCAACTTCGCGCCGCTGCGCGCCCTGGACCGGATCCTAGGCGGCGCGCTGAACGTGGTGGTTGCCGCCCTGGTGATGTCCATGCTGGCGTTCAGCATCGGCACCCTTGGCATGCCCTTCCTGTCCCAGCAGATCGCCTCTTCCAAGGTGCTGATGACCATCGACTCCATTACGCCCAATGCGGTGAAGTCGGTGGCAGCGCAGGTGCGTTCGTTCACCCTCGACGAGGGGCTGCCGCGGATTTTCGACGGCGCCGAACCGCAGGCGGTGGAGCTCCCTGCCGAGGGCATCAGTTCCGAGGCGCTGACCGCTGCCTCCGCGTCGGTCCTGAAGATCACGGGCACGGCGTTCCAGTGCGGGCAGAACCAGACCGGTTCCGGGTTTGTCGTAGCCGAGGACCGGGTCATCACTAACGCCCACGTAGTGGCGGGGGTGAGCGAACCGGTGGTCCAGGTGCCCGGCGGGGGTGTGCTTCCCGGACGTGTGGTTCACTTCGATCCGGCCCGGGACCTGGCGGTCATTGCCGTGGAGAACCTGGCAGCGGAGCCGCTTGCGCTCTCCTCCGAGCTGCCCAACGGGACCACTGCTGCCTTCGCCGGATACCCGGCGGGCGGCCCGTTCCGGCTTCAGACCGCCGTCGTGCAGAACCTCGGCGATGTGTCCGTGCGCAGCATCTACGGGACCTCCCCGGAAGTCCTCGAGGTGTACACGCTGGCCGCCAACGTACAGCAGGGAAACTCCGGCGGCCCGCTGCTGGACATCGACGGCCGGGTGGCCGGCGTGGTGTTCGCCAAGACCACCGGCGACCAGCCGATCGGCTATGCGCTGTCCCTGGCTGAACTTGGCCCCATCGCCGAGGCCGCCCCGGATTACCGCAGCGCGGTGTCTCCGGGGGAGTGCATCAGCGAGTAGCGGTCCCGGCGGCAGCATCCAGCTTCGCTGCCAGGTACTCCACGCCCATCCGGTACCCGGCAACGCCGGCGCCGCAGATAACCACATCCGCCACGGCGGAGACGTAGGAGTGGTGGCGGAACTCCTCCCGCTTGTGGATGTTGCTCAGGTGCACCTCCACCACGGGCAGGCCCACGCCGGTGAGGGCATCGCGGATAGCCACGGAGGTGTGGCTGTAAGCGCCGGGGTTGATGACGATCGCGTCGGCGAGCCCGGGCGCGCCGTGAATGGCATCAATCAGGTCGCCCTCGTGGTTCGACTGGATGCAGTCCACGCTCCAGCCGTGGGCTTCCGCGGCTGCAGCGGCGGCAGCCTCAACGTCATCCAGGGTTTCCGTCCCGTAGACGGCGGGTTCGCGGGTGCCGAGCAGGTTGAGGTTGGGACCGTTCAGGACCAGAAGGTTGCGGGTGAGTTCGGTAGTCATGGGTTCAACTATGCCGCAACCCCGGTGCCGGCTTCCGTCTGTGACTGTGCCCGGATACGGCGTCCAGCAGCCAGAGCGCCGGCGATGGTGATCAGGGACATCAGCGCCAGGACCGCACCGGGATGCCACCAGGCTGCGGAAGTCGCGTCGGAGAAGAGCTGCGTGACAGCCGGGGTGAAGCCTGCAGCAATGCCGGCGAAGCTGTAGGCCAGGGACATGGCGGTGTAGCCGGTCCTTGCGGGGAACAGGTCCGCCATCAGCCCGCCCAGGGCCGCCCACGCAGCCGTTGGGGCGATGCCGCCGATCAGGATGGTCAGGATATACAGCGGCTGGTTGGCGATGCTGATCAGGTAGTACAGCGGGAACGCAATGACTGCGGTGGCTGCCGCGCCGGCGGCCACAACACGCGCGGAACCGATTCGGGTGGCAAGCCATCCGAACGCCGGAATGGTGGCCAGCTGAAGCACCGAACCAACCAGGGCGGCGTTAAGCACGGTGGATTCGGACAGTCCCAGCACACCGACGCCGTAGGCCTGGGTATAGGTGGTCATCAGGAAGTAGGAACCGATGCCCAGCAGAGCGGCGGCCATCGCAATAACGACGGCGGCGGGCTGGCTGCGCAGCACCTCCAGGACCGGAACGCGGGCCACCTTGTGCTGCTCGGCGACATCCTTGAACACCGGCGTCTCATCAATCGCCAGGCGCAGGTAGAGGGCCACCGCCATAAACGGGAAGGCCAGCAGGAACGGGATCCGCCAGACACCGGCCTCCATCGCCTCGGGGGAGACCTGGGTGAGGATCAGGAAGGTTGCGGTGACCATGATGGTGCCGACCGGTGAGCCGATCTGCGGGATGGCGGCGTAGAGGGCACGCCTGCGCGGCTCTGCGTGTTCGCTGGCGATCAGGACGGCGCCGCCCCATTCCCCGCCAACGGCCAGGCCCTGCAGCAGCCGCAGGGCGACGAGCAGGATGGGGGCCCAGACGCCGATCGCGGCGTAATCAGGCAGCAGGCCAATGATGCCCGTGGCCAGGCCCATTAGGACGATCGTGTAGATGAGTGATTTCTTCCGGCCCACCCGGTCGCCGATGTGGCCGAAAAGAACGGCTCCCAGCGGGCGGGCGACGAAGCCCATGCCCAGGGAGAGGAATGCCAGCAGGGTGCCGGTCAGCGGATCCACGTCGGGGAAGAACACCCGGTTCAGGATCAGCGCGGCAGCGGTGCCGAAAACGTAGAAATCATAGGATTCCAGTGCTGTCCCGACGAAGGATGCTCCGGCGACCCTGCGGGCCATCCGGGAACGCTGTGCGGGGTTCACCGTTGTGGAGGAAGTAGACACAAGTGCTGATTGTGCTAGGTGCCGGCAGCTTTCGCCAGTTGCTGAGCTGAACGTCACTTTTTGGACCGCCCGGCGCAGGCGGCCGGCGGTGAACGGCGGCTGCCGCTCCTATGGAAGCTGGCGTTCCAGGACGGCCTGCCCGGCCTGCAGCAGGGAATCACCGACCGCCCCGGGATCGGAGACGTAGCCGTGGATCATGGCGCCGTCGCGCAGCATGATCAGCTGGTCCGCGGCCAGCTCCGGGTCCTTCGCTCCCAGCCGGTCCGCCAGCCCGGCAACCAGTTCCCGGAACCAGTCCCGGTGGCGCGCGACGGCGGCGCGCACCGGGTGGTCACCGGCAGGGTATTCAGCGGCGGCATTGATGAACGGGCAGCCGCGGAATCCCGGCCGGCACGCTTCGGCGCCCATGGCCTGGGCCAGGGCCTTGAGTGCCTGGCACGGGTCCTCCGGCAGGTTCCCTGCGGCTTCCCGGATGAGGGCGGACTGACGGTCAAGATACGCGGCCACCAGATCATCCTTGGTGGGGAAGTACCGGTAGAAGGTGACCTTGGTGGTGGCTGCGGCGGCAATGATCTTGTCTGCGCTGACGGCGCGGATGCCTTCGCGGTAGAAGGCTTCGGTTGCGGCGTCGAGGATGCGCTCGCGGACCGGCACCGCAGTGCCGGCGGGCTGTGCTGCCATTCGAACCTCCTGTGGTAGCCCGTCCGGAGGGACTGGCCATTAGTAGACTTACTAGTTAGTCTACTAGCAGAACGGCGGAAAGCTCCGCTCTTCGAATGCCAAGTGTTTCCAACGTGAAGGAGAACCCGATGAGCGCCATTTACACAGCAGTTGCCACGGCTACCGGTGACGGCCGGAACGGGGAAGCCCGCACCAGCGACGGCCTGCTGGAAGTCGACCTCGCGGTTCCCACCGAGATGGGAGGCGCCGGCGGCGCCACCAATCCCGAGCAGCTTTTCGCCGTGGGCTACGCCGCGTGCTTCCATTCCGCCCTGAAGATGGTCGCCCGCCAGGCCAAGGCCGAGATCAGCGACAGCGCCGTGACTTCCGAGGTCAGCATCCATCCCAAGGAAGAGGGCGGCTTCCAGCTCTCCGTGGCCCTGCACGTGGAGATGTCCGGTGTTGATCAGGCCATGGCGGACAAGCTGGTCCAGGAAGCCCACCAGGTGTGCCCGTACTCCAACGCCACCCGCGGCAACATCGAGGTGGACGTGGACGCCGTCGTCGGCTAATCCGCCCTTTCCCCGTGGGGATAACAGAACGAAATAACAGAAACTGCCCGTATCAGGCTCGATACGGGCAGTTTCTGTTATTTCGACGTGCAGGGCGCGGAACCTACTTGCGCAGGGACTCCGCGATCTGGGACATCACGGTGTTGTCCGCCAGGGTGCTGGAATCGCCCGGCTCCCGGCCTTCCGCCACGTCCTTGAGCAGGCGCCGCATGATCTTGCCGGAACGCGTTTTGGGCAGTTCCGGGACCACCAGGATGTGCCTGGGCTTGGCGATCGGGCCGATCTCCTTGCCCACGTGGTTGCGCAGGGTGGTGACGATGTCGTCGTCGTCCTTGGCACTGCCGCGCAGGATCACGAACGCGACCACTGCCTCGCCGGTGGTGTCATCGGTGGCACCGACCACGGCAGCTTCAGCCACCGAAGGATGGCTGACCAGTGCGGACTCGATTTCCGTGGTGGAGAGCCGGTGCCCGGAAACGTTCATCACGTCATCCACCCGGCCCAGCAGCCAGATGTCCCCGTCCTCGTCCTTCTTGGCGCCGTCGCCGGCGAAGTACATGTTGTCGAACCGGGACCAGTAGGTGTCCTTGAAGCGCTCCGGATCTCCCCAGATGCCGCGCAGCATGGCGGGCCAGGGCTCCTTGACCACCAGGAAACCGCCGGAGCCGTTCGGCACCGGTTCGCCCATCTCATCAACAACGTCCACAGAGATGCCGGGAACGGGAACCTGCGCTGAACCGGGCTTGGTCGCGGTGACACCGGGCATCGGAGCGATCATGTGCGCGCCGGTCTCGGTCTGCCACCAGGTGTCCACGATCGGCGCCGGAACCTCTTTCTTGCCGCCGTTGGCGCCGATGACCTGCCGGTACCACATCCATGCCTCGGGGTTGATGGGCTCGCCCACCGTGCCCAGCACGCGGATGGAGTCCAGGTTGAACTTGCCGGGGATGTCCCGTCCCCACTTCATGCAGGTGCGGATCGCGGTCGGCGCGGTGTAGAGGATGGAGACCTTGTACTTCTCCACCAGTTCCCACCAGCGGCCCTGGTGCGGGGTGTCGGGTGTGCCCTCGTACATCAGCTGTGTGGCGCCGTTGACCAGCGGCGCGTAGGCGACGTAGCTGTGGCCGGTGACCCAGCCGACGTCGGCGGTGCACCAGTAAACGTCGCTCTCCGGCTTCAGATCGAAGGTGGCCCGGTGGGTAAACGCGGTCTGGGCCAGGTAGCCGCCGGTAGTGTGCAGGATGCCCTTGGGCTTCCCGGTGGTGCCGGATGTGTAAAGGATGAACAGCGGGTGCTCGGAATCATGCGGCACGGGCGCGTGCTCGGTGCCGGCGGAACCCACGACGTCGTCCCACCAGACGTCGCGGCCTTCGGTCCACTCGACGGGCTCGCCGTTGCGCTTGACGACGACGACGTTGGTGACCGTGTGCCCCTCCTTCACCAGGGACTCGTCCACTGCGGGCTTCAGGAGGCTGGGCTTTCCGCGGCGGTAGGAGCCGTCAGCGGTGACGACCAGCTTGGCCTCGGCGTCGTCGATGCGGCTGCGCAGCGCGTCAGCGGAGAAGCCGCCGAAGACCACCGAATGCACGGCGCCGATGCGCGCGCAGGCCAGCATGGTGATCACGGCTTCGGGAATCATGGGCAGGTAGACGGCAACGCGGTCGCCCTTGGTGACACCGAGGGACTCAAAGGCGTTCGCTGCCTTCTTCACTTCCTCGGTGAGCTGGGCGTAGGTGTAGGTGCGGGTGTCCCCGGGCTCGCCCTCGAAGTAGATGGCCACGCGGTCTCCGCGGCCCTCTTCCACATGCCGGTCCAGGGCGTTGTAGGAAGCGTTCAGCTTCCCGCCTACAAACCACTTGGCAAATGGTGCCTCACTCCAGTCCAGGGTCTGGGTGAAGTCCTCATCCCAGCTGAGCAGCTCCCGTGCCTGCTGGGCCCAGAACTCCGGTCCGGAAGCGGCAGCCTCTTCATAGAGCCCGGGCTGCGCCACTGCAGAGGCGGCGAATTCTGCGCTTGGCGGAAAGCTGCGGCGCTCGTGGTAGAGGTTCTCCAGTGCGTCACCGTGCTGCTTGACCGGAGGCTGTTCAGACATCTCGGACCCTTTCCGTTGGCTTGGACCCGGCGCCGGGACCGGGTTGTCGCCCGGCCGGCGGGGCTGTTGGTGATGTTGTCCTTACCCTAACGCGGCAGCGGCGATGGTGTGGCACCGGTCACAACGGGCTCCGTGAAACGGGGTGATTATGCGATAAACGGTAGCCCCGGTGCCCCGGCACGGGGGTGAAGCGGTAGTCTGGCCTGCTGGCGTTGACTAGGCTGTCACTGAAAGCAAACCGCTTGCGGCGCCGCTGTGACGGTGCCCTGCACGGTCGGCGCACCCGCCTTCCGGATGGCTGCTGTCGGAACGGAGAACAGAATGAACCAGCCCCATATTGAACACGAGGAGCGCGCTGCCGCGGACGCCGCCGGCATCCAGGGCGCTGAACCGGGATCAGGGGTTCGTGCGGTAGCGGGGCCCTTCGGGCTGCGCGACGTAGTTGTGGGCTCCGCCGTGCTGGTGATGCTGATCGGAAGCGTCCTTCCCTTCGCCATTGGCACCGGACGGAACCTGTGGACCGCTTTCAGCCTGTTCTACGTCGGGATCGGCATCATCATGCCCCTGATTGTGGCCGGGCTCTTCATCGCCCGCCGCCTTGCCCCGTCTGCCCGGCTGCGCGTTGGGTCCCTTTCCCTGGACCAGTTCGCTTCCGTGATCGCGGTGCTTGCCGCCATCTTCTTCTTCCTGCAGATTGTCTACGTCTTCAGCATCGGCTCCCTGCTTGGGCTGATCGGTTCGGTGGCGCTGCTTGCCGCCACCACCTTCGCGCCCCACATCCCGCCGTTCGCCGCGGAGTTCAGCGACCGCAGCGAAATCCCCGCGCACCCCGTTGCCCGGGAGGCCAAGCCGCTTATCCGCGTGCCCAAGCCGGCCCCGGCGCCCAAGCCTGATGCTGCCGGTGCGCCGGCAGGGGCCAGCGCCCCGGGCATGTTCGGCCAGGGCAAGCCGGCCGGGACCGTTCAGGGCGGCGCTCCCCAGACCGGAGGCGCGCCCCAGGCTGGAACCGCGGGTGGAACCCCGCAGCAGCCTGCCGCTTACGGCACCGCAGGCCGGCCCGACGGCGCAGCAGGCGCGCCGGCGGACGCCCGGACCGCTGCGCAGGCGGGTTCGGTGCAGACCGGTTCAGCCCAGACCGGTTCAGCCCAGGGCGCCGGCGCAGGTACAGGCGCTGCCACTGCGGCTGGTGCTGCTGCCGGTGCAGCAGCGGCCGGCGCCGCAGCGGCTCCCGGCACTCCCGGCACTTCCAGCTCCTCCGACAAGGAGGGCACCCCCGGCGCCCAGGGAACCTCCGGAGCACCCGGAACCCCCGGTACCGGGACCGGCGCAACTGGAAGTGGAACCGGAACCGGTACACCCGGAACGGACCGGGAGACCTCCGTTTCGGCTGGCGAAGACCCGCTTCCCGCCACCACGGTGAACCCTGCCGTCCAGGGCGGAGCAGCGGCGTCGAACACCCAGTCCCAGGAATCCATCTCCGCCACCCGCGAAGAGAACGAGAACGTGGTGGAGGCCTTCTGGTTCGCCGTCGGCACGCCGCGGCAGATCGTCGACGAACGCACCGGCCTGCCGCTGTTCATGTTCTACCCGGGTGACTGGGAACTCGGCCTGGAAGACCGCGGCCACGAGTTCCTGGTCCAGGACAAGCGCACCGGACGGATCGGCGTGCTGCGGGACCTGACCAACATCGAGCGGGTCAGCGACGACAGCTCCGGCCACTAATAAACCACCCCACCGATGCCCCGGCGCCCGGATTCTTCCGACAGCGCCGGGGCATCGTTGACTGCGAAGGACACACATGCCCACCGGCAACGATGCCTCACCGCTGGCACTGAAGCGCCGTGCACGGAAGATCAACCGTCTGCTCGGGGAGCTGTACCCCTACGCGGTGGCGGAACTGGATTTCACCAACGCCTTTGAGCTGCTGATCGCCACGGTGCTCTCCGCCCAGACCACCGACGTGCGCGTCAACGCCGTCACCCCCGTCCTCTTTGCCCGGTATCCGGATGCCCGTGCCCTCGCGGAGGCGGATGAGGCCGAGCTGCAGGAACTGATCCGGCCCACCGGTTTCTTCCGCGCCAAGTCTGCAGCGATCAAGAAGCTGGCCACCCAGATCGTTGACGATTACGACGGCGAGGTGCCCAACAAGCTCGAGGACCTGGTCAAGCTGGCCGGTGTTGGCCGCAAAACTGCCAACGTGGTGCTCGGCAACGCTTTCGGAGTTCCGGGCATCACCGTGGACACTCACTTCCTCCGCCTGTCCCGCCGGTTCGGCTGGACGGAGTCGAAGGACCCGGTGAAGGTCGAGCAGGATGTGGCCGAGCTTTTTGAACCCAAGGACTGGACGCCGCTGTCCAACCGGGTGGTCTTCCACGGCCGCCGGGTCTGCCACGCCAAGAAGCCCGCGTGCGGTGCGTGCGCCGTCGCGCAGCTCTGCCCGTCCTACGGAGAAGGCGAAACGGACCCGGACAAAGCCCGGAAGCTGCTCAAGTATGAGCTGGCACCGGGACGCGAGGACCTGCTGGCCCGGATGATGGCCTCCGAAACCAGGGCCCAGCTGCGGGCTGCCGGTTACGGGCTCGAGGCATGAGCGCACAGGCACAGCTGGAAGCTTTCGGCAGCCTCGTCAGCAGCGGAGGCGGACGCTTCGGACGCGACCTGCGCTTCCTCACCCGCGCCGTCGACCCGGCGGTAGCCCGGGAGGCTGCAGTGCTCATTCTCTTTGGTGTCCTGGATGAGAACCCCGCGCGGTTCCATTCGGAGGCCGTTCCGGACGACCTTGATGTCCTGCTCGTGGAGCGTGCCTCCACCCTGAACGACCACCCGGGCCAGGTGGCCTTCCCCGGCGGCGGGGTGGACACCGCCGATGCCGACGCGGTGGCCGCAGCGCTTCGCGAAGCGAACGAGGAAACCGGGCTGAATCCCAGCGGCGTGCGGGTGCTGGGCACCCTGCCGAAGGTGGGGCTGCCGGTGAGTAACTTCCTGGTGACCCCGGTCCTGGGCTGGTGGGACAAACCCACCCCCGTGGACGTCGTGGACGAAGCTGAGTCTGCCTCGGTGTTCCGGGTGCCGGTGGCTGATCTGCTGAACCCGGCCAACCGGCGGACCACGGTGCTGCGCAACAGCGGGCAGGAGCACCGCGGCCCGGCGTTCCTCGTCAACGGCGTAGTGGTCTGGGGTTTCACCGCCCTGCTGCTGGACGAGGTCTTCAACCAGCTCGGCTGGACGCTGCCCTGGGACGAGACCCGGGAAATGGTGCCCCCGCTGTAGCTACTTCGCCTCGGCGTAGGAGTCGACGGCGGCACACACCACCGGGAACTCCAGCGGAATCTTCCCGAAAATCAGCTCGGTGGCCTCGGCAGCAGCTTCTGTGACGATCGCCTCGGCTTCTGCCACCCGCTCGGCAGGCACGTGGAGCATCACCTCGTCATGCAGGAAGAACACCAGTGCACCCGCCGGCGCGGTGCGCGACGCCGCCCGCAGCCGCCGTCGTATCCCCGCCAGCCAGCAGGTCGCCCACTCAGCCGCGGTGCCCTGCACCACGAAGTTCCTCGTGAAACGTCCGCGGGAACGGGCCAGGTTATCCGCCCGGCGCTGTTCCTCGGCCGATGCCGTGCGCTGTGAGGCCAACCAGCGTTCGGAGGCCGGGGGAGTGCTGCGCCCCAGCCGGCTGGAGACCGTGCCGCCGGTTTCCCCGGTGCGTGCGGCGCGTTCCACGACGGCGATGGCCCGGGGGTAGTTCCGGGTCAGGACGGGCATCAGACGGCCGGCTTCGCCGCTGGTCGCGCCGTACATGGCCCCGAGCATGGCGACTTTCGCCAGCGACCTGTCCCCGTTGAAACCCTGGTCCGCGATGCCCTGGTACAGGTCCTTGCCCCGGGCAGCTGCGGCCAGGGCCGAGTCCTGGCCCAGGGCGGCGAGGACCCGCGGTTCGAGCTGGGCGGCGTCGGCCACCAGCAGCTTGTGGCCGGGATCCGCGCGCACGGCGTCGCGGACGTACTTCGGGATCTGCAGGGCACCTCCGCCGCGGGAGGACCAGCGGCCGGACACCACTCCGCCCACCACGTACTCGGTGCGGAACCGGCCGTTCTCCACCCAGTCGTCGAGCCAGGACCAGCCGCTGGCGGAAAGCAGCCGCGCCAGTTTCTTGTAGCGCAGCAGGGGTTCGATCGCGGGATGGTTTTGCTGCTCCAGTTCCCAGGTGCGGGTGGTGCGGACTTCGATGCCGGCGCGGTGCAGGGCGCGCAGCAGCTCCTGCGGGGAATCGGGGTTGAAGGACGGATTGCCGAGTTTTGCCCGCAGCTCTGATGCTGCGGCTTCAAGTTTTGCCGGCCGCTGGCCTTCCGGCGGGCGGGCGCCCAGCTGGTCTTCGAGCATGGCTTCGTGCAGGTCCCGGCGCCAGGGAATGCCGGCGTGCTCCATTTCCGCGGCGATCAGGCCGCCGGCTGATTCGGCAGCGAGCAGCAGGGTGAGCCGACGGCGTTCCGGGCTTCCGGCGACGGCGGCGAGCTGGTCCTGGAGTTCTTCGGTGAGTTCCTCGACCGTGCGGATGCTGCGCCGGGAGCGCGGGTCGAGGGACTCGGCGCCGTCGAGCCCTTCGAACAGTGAGCCCTGGTCCGGTGCCGGCGGCAGCGGGAGCAGCTGGCGGGGTGCCAGATCCGGTTCGTCCTCCGGGCGCCGGGCCCGCAGTTCCTTGATGTAGGGGGTTGCGGCGGCGAATTCGGAATTGCGCAGGATCTCCCGGCACGGCGTGAGGTCGTGGCTGCGTTCCACGCTGATCCCTGCGGCCAGGAGTCTGCCGTAGGTGTCCCGGCTCCGGTCCCAAACCCAGCGGACCGGCTGCTGCTCCGCGTTCGCTATGGCGCGCGGCAGCTCAGCTCCGGGTACGACGTCGGGCGGTGCTGTGGGTGCCCCGGCGGCGTCGGCAGGCTGCAGGGCCCAGGCATCGGAGCTCCCGGGAGCGGGAGCCAGGACTACGTACATGCCTTCATTCTTCCCTGTCCCGGGGACACCGTCGGACCAGGTGGTAGCCGCGGCGGCGACTTTCCCTCCACGCGGCGGCCGGAGGCAGCCCTTCGCCATCTCTGTCCCCAGTGCTGCTGCCCTTTCCCACAGGACGGCAGCCGGGGCCGGATGCTGGAGCACATGACGGACACTCTTCCCTGGACCCCGCCGGCCAGACGGTCATTGCCGGAGCGGCAGTCGTCCCAAGATCCGGGCTGCCCGGATGCAGTGCTGGTGCTGCCGAAGAACCAGCTGCTGCAGGACGAGGTGGCCCGGATTGCAGTAGCGGCAGGCATCGCGCTTCAAACAACCGAAACCCTAGCCGGGGCACTGGCGCTTTCCCCGGGCATCCTGCTGGTGGATACCAACGCGCTTGAGCGCGGCGGCCGGACCTTGGGGGCGTTCCGCGGGACGGAAACCATCTGCGTGGGGTTCGACGCTGATGAACCCTGGAGACAGTCAGCGCGCTACGGGGCGGACGGCGTCGCAGTCCTGCCCCAGGCGGGTGCCTGGCTGGCTGAACACCTCGCACGCCGCAACAGCCCCACCGGTCACATCCTTGGGGTCGCCGGTACCTTTGGCGGCGCCGGCGGCTCCACCCTTGCCTGTCTGCTCGCCAGGGAAGCAGCCGCATCAGGGCGGAAAGTCCTGCTGGCAGAGGCGGGCAGCAACGGTGGAAGCCTCGAGTACCGGCTGGGCGCAGGAGAGGCGGACGGACTGCGGTGGTCCGATCTGGCAGGCATCGAGGGCACGGTCAATCCGGCCCAGCTGGCGGCTGCCCTCCCCGAAGCGGCGGGTTTCGCTGTGCTCACCCACGGTTCCGGCGATCCTGTGCCCGAAGGGCTGGAATCCGAGGTGCAGCCGGCGGTCCTGCAGGCAGCGCGGGCAGCCTTTGACCTGACCGTACTGGACCTGGGGTCCTGCCCGCCGCGGCACTCGCGGACGCTGGATCAATGTGACGTGCTGCTGGCAGTGGTGGGCGGCGGGACCGCACGGCTGCTGGCTGCCCGGTCATGGTGGAACAGCCTGGGACCGGGCACTCCGCGGACCTTCGCTGTGGTCAGGGGCCCGCTGCCTGAGGGGATGGACGAGCTGCGGGCTGCGGCCCTGCTGGGCATGGAGCTGGCGGGGTACCTCCCCTGGCTGCGTTCGGTGACAGCGGCATCCGACGGTGGACGGCTGCTGGAGCTACGGCGCAGAGGTCTCCGCCGGGCCGTCTCCCTCATTCTGGAAGCTGCCGGGCCCGGGACGGACAGAGAGCCATGAGCGGTCCGGGACGGCGGGCGCGCCGCACCGTGCCACTGACCGGTGAGCAGGAAACCTATGCCGCCGGGCTGGTCAACCAGATCCGGGAAGACGTTCTGGCCGGCGATGTCCCCGTCACCGGGGCACGGCTGGCCGCCGCGGTGCACGCCAGCGGCCGGATGCTGGGCTCGGAGGGCGGGCTCCGTGCCGTGGACCGGGTACACGCTGACCTGCAGGGGCTGGGCCCGCTGCAGCCCCTGCTTCGGATTCCCGGGCTTACAGACATTCTGGTCAACGGTCCGCACGAGGTGTGGATTGATACCGGGACGGGGCTGGCCCGGACCGAGGTTGCCTTCGCGTCCGAGACTGATCTGCAGGGGCTGGCGGTGCGGCTCATTGCCGCCGGAGGGCGGCGTCTCGATGATTCCTGCCCCTGCGCCGACGTGCAGCTGCGCGGGTACCGGGTGCACGCCGTCCTCCCGCCGGTTTCCACCGGATCCACACTGCTCTCGATCAGACTGAGAGCCGCGGAGAGCTTCGCACTGGAAGACCTTGTCTCCGGAGGAATGATGGATGCGCACTGCGCCGGCGTCCTGCGCAGGATCGTGGCCTCGCGGCAGAATTTCCTCATCAGCGGTGCGACCGGCACCGGAAAAACCACCCTGCTTTCCAGCCTGCTCTCCCTCTGCCGGCCGGATGAGAGGCTGGTGCTGATCGAGGATGCAGCCGAGCTGCTGCCCCGGCACCCCCACGTCATCGGACTCCAGACACGCCACACGAACATTGAACGCGCCGGCGCTGTGGATTTGCCCCACCTGCTTCGCCAGGCCATGCGTATGCGCCCGGACCGCCTGGTGG
Organism: Arthrobacter sp. NPDC055585; assembly: GCF_053619115.1. Classification (NCBI taxonomy): domain Bacteria; kingdom Bacillati; phylum Actinomycetota; class Actinomycetes; order Micrococcales; family Micrococcaceae; genus Arthrobacter; species Arthrobacter sp. NPDC055585. The sequence continues at coordinate 439,600 of NZ_JBSHIT010000002.1, read as the reverse complement.
TGGGGGAATGCCGCGGCGCCGAAGTGCGGGAACTCCTCGCCGCCATGAATACAGGGCACGACGGCGCGGGCGGCACCATTCACGCCAGTGCGGCTTCCACGGTGCCCGCACGGCTGGCAGCGCTCGGGGCGCTCGCCGGTCTGGACCCCAGGGCTCTGGCACTGCAGGCAACCGGAGCGCTGGATGCCGTCATTCACCTTGAACGCGGACCGGAGGGACGCCGCGTGGCCGAAATCGCGGTGCTGGACTCTCCGGGCGACGGCGAGCTGGTTACCCTCACCGCGCTGAACTGCCGTGCCGGGCACCCCGGCCCGGGGCCGGGGTGGGACAAGCTGGACGCACGTCTGACATCCGGGCGGACGCGGTGAGCCCCGGCGAGCGGATACCGGACGCTGCCGGCGGCTGCCCGATGGTCTGCCCCTGCCGGAGGCAGGCGGCCGCGTGACCGGTTTTTGGATCGCCGGGCTGCTCGGCTTTGCCTGGCTTCTGCTGGTTGCCGGGCGTGGGCACGTGATGCCGTCCAACGGCAACGGCTTCCGGTCGTCCGATGGGACCGACCGGATCCTTCCGCCAGCGAAGAAAAGTGCTGTGCGGCGGAGCCGATTTTCCGAGGACGAACTGCACCGGTTACCGCTCCTGGTCCACCAGCTGGCGGGGCTGCTCGCGGCGGGACGCACCCCGGGCCAGCTTTGGGCTGACGCGTCCAAACTGAACCGGGATGCAGCGGGTGCCGTGGCCCGGGATCTGCTGTCGACGCCTCTTGACCGCGCGGCACGGGCAGCCGCACTCGGGCTCAGTCCCGTGCCGGTGCTGCAGCAGGCTGCGAGTTCCTCCTCCGGCCTGCCTGCCATGTTCTGGGGCGACCTCGCGGCATGTGTACAGGCTTCCGAACGAAGCGGAGCACCTCTGGCCGAAATCCTGGGCCGCTATGCCCAGGGCCTGGAAGCGGTCCTCGACTCCCGCGCAGCCCGTGCCTCAGCCCTTTCCGGGCCCAAAGCCACCGTTCGGCTACTGACGTGGCTGCCCCTGACAGGTCTTGGACTGGGTTTTCTGCTGGGTGCCAATCCGCTGGCAGTCTTGGCACAGAGCCCGGTTGGCTGGGTGGCGGCAGGAACCGGCACAGCACTGGGCCTGGCTGCACGCCTCTGGTCCCGGCACCTGATCTCCCGGGCTGTCCCGGAAGAGGAAGGGACGGGATGATTCCCCGGTACAGGGCATGACGGGGCTGATGGTGGGGATCCTCCTTTGCGGTGCCGCCGGCCTGTTGTGGTCGGGGGCATCCTTCGTTCCGTGGCCGGACGGCATTCAGGCGCCACGCACCCCAACCTCAGGTCAGGGCGGGGTTCCACCGCAGGGAGGAGCCGGGATCCGCGATCCGGCGCTGATGCTTGACCTTGCGGCGGCCATGCTTTCCGCCGGCCGTCCCCTGAACGCTGTTCTCCGGGTGCTCTCAGAGGCAGCCGAACCTCCGCTCGATGCGGTCCTGCGCAGGACCGTAACGGCGCTGGAACTGGGTGCTTCGTGGGAACAGGCCTGGGATTTGGCCGACAGGCAGGGAACGTCTTCCGCCCGGGGCGCGGCAGCACAGGGAGCGGTCCTGCGCGGTGCTCTGGCCTTCGCGGCGTCGAGCGGCGCGCCGTCGGCTCAGGTCCTGCATGCACAGGCAGCACAGCTTCGCCGGCGCAGGGCCCGGGAAGCTGAACGGCGCGCAGCTGCCCTCGGAATCCACCTTGTCCTGCCCCTGGGACTGTGTGCCCTGCCGGCTTTCCTCTGTTTCACAGTGGTTCCGCTGCTGTTGGCTCTGCTGCCGGAATTCTGAGGTGTTCTTTCTTCCCGGGGACTTCTGGCTGTGGAGGAAGGGCAAGTGTGGATTGCGGAGTCCTCCACAATCCGGTTCGCGTCACCGGGTTTTCCAGAAATGCGGGGATTGGTTTTCCAGCCGTATCGGTACCGGGCAAAACTCGGTTAACGCCGTGAACCGCCCGGTTCACGACGGTCTATCCACACCACGGAGGAGCAAGAAAATGTCATCCATGCCGCTCGAACCAACAGCCCTGACAGGCCCCCGCCGGCTCTGCGGAATGCCGGGAGACAGTGTCCCGCAGCCCGGCTCAGAGCATCTGGACCCCGCGGTGTCCCCGGGGACTGACCGCAGGTCCGGCGGTTCCCGGGCAACGACCGAACCTGTTCCGCTGGCCAAAGTGATTCCTCTTCCGGAACGGCAGGAAAGGAAACATGGCGCTTTCCAGGCCGAGGACCGTGAAGCGGGCATGGCCACGGCCGAGTACGCCATTGCTACCCTGGCGGCCGTGGCTTTCGCAGCATTGCTCGTGGCCGTTCTGAGCAGCGGTGATGTGCGTGAGCTGCTGATGTCGCTGATCCGTGCTGCGCTCAGCTTCGGATAGGTGCCGTCCTGGGGAAGACCAGCTGGGCGCGGTCACCGCCGAGCTGGCTGTGGCGATGCCCGCGGCTGCAATTCTCCTGGCCGCTCTGCTCACGGGCGCGGCAGCCGGGCTGACCCAGCTTCGGCTGGAGGAAGCCGCCGGGGCAGCAGCCCGTCTCGTCATGCGCGGCGACAGTGGTGAAGCGGCGGAGGCGGTGGCCCGTCTCGCCGGTGACGGGGCGGCCCTGGAGCTGTCCGAGAGCGAAGGCTGGGTTCACGTCCGGGTGGAGTCCGCTCTCAGGGCACCATTGCTGGAGCTGCTGCCCATCACCCTCGCCGCCGAAGCCTCCGCTCCGCAGGAGGGAACGTGATGTACCGCTCCGGCCCGGGCTCTGAAAGTGACGCGGGTGCAGGGACGGTCCTGATGCTGGGCGTCGCGCTGGCGGCCATCACCCTGGCCGTTGCCGCTGCGCTGCTGTCTGGCGCGGTTGTGGGCGGAGCCAGGGCAGGTACGGCAGCCAACCTCGCGGCGCTCGCCGGCGCCGACGCCCTGCGCGGGCTGCGGGCTGGGGATTCCTGCGCGGCGGCGGCCGCCGTTGCCGCTCGGAACCAGGCAGAGGTGGTGCGATGCGTGCCGGAGCCACAGGCCGGGATCTTGACCGTCACCGTCCACACCGACGTTCCGCTGCTTCCCTGGCCGGCTTCTGCCGATGCCCGGGCGGGACCGCCGCCAGGACCCTTCCCGCGGCCCGGCTGAAGGCCCTTGACGGATGCCCCAGGGGCGCCCGCCTCTGAACGAAGCGGAGACGGACTCCCCCTGGGGCGATCCGCGGGAGTTTAGGGGCGGGTGCCGGCCACGCTTTCAGTGCGTTCGCCCTGCTGTGCGGCACGGGCATCGGGAGCGTTTGCCAGCAGCACCTCGATCAGCGTCACGGCGCCCTTCTTGTCCAGGGGGTTGTTCTTGTTGCCGCACTTGGGGGACTGCACGCAGGATGGGCATCCGCCGTCGCACTCGCACGCGCGGATGGCATCCCGGGTGGCAGCGAGCCAGATGGTGGCTGCCTCGTAGGCTCGTTCGGCGAAGCCGGCGCCGCCGGGATGGCCGTCATACACGAAGATGGTCGGCTTGCCGGTGTCTGCGTGCAGGGCGGTGGATACCCCGCCGATGTCCCAGCGGTCCGAGGTTGCCACCAGCGGCAGCATGCCGATCGAGGCGTGCTCAGCGGCGTGCAGCGAACCCGGGAAGTCGGCGGCAGCCAGACCGGCGCCGAGCAGCAGTTTCTCGTCAATGATGAACCACACCGCCTTGGTGAACAGTTCCTTGGCCTCCAGCTCCAGCGGCTCCTCGCCGAGGATCTCATTGGAAACCAGGGCCTTGCGCTGGAAGGACACCACCTGGGTGGTGACCTTCACCGTGCCGAAGCACACCTGCACCTCGCCCCACTGCACGGAGCGCTCGGTTTCCATCACCTCAATCTGCGTGACGTCCCGGGCCTGGGTGTAGAACTCCGGGTTCGCCCGGGTGACCACGGCGCAGTGGTCTGCCTCGTTCAGCTCCTCAACCAGGAAGGTCTGCCCCTGATGCACATACACCGCACCGGTATGGGCCTGGTACTGGCTCTGCGCCCCGTCCATGGTGCCCAGCAGGGTTCCGGTCTCCGCCTCCACAATGTTGATCGGTCCGCCGCCCGCGGCCCGCAGGTTCACCATCGACGCCGCGCTCTCCGCGTGCGTCCAGAACCAGCCGGCCGGACGGCGCCGCAGGTACCCCTGCGTCACCAGGGAATCCAGCAGACCCGCGGCCGTGGGGCCGAACATCTCGCGTTCCTCAGGCTTCAGCGGCAGCTCAGCCGCTGCAGCGCACAGATGCGGACCCAGCACATACGGGTTGGAGGGGTCGAAGACGGTGGCCTCCACGGAAATGTCGAAGATCGCTTCCGGATGGTGCACCAGGTAGGTGTCCAGCGGATCGTCACTGGCCACAAACGCCGCCAGGGCGTCCTGCCCGGAGCGGCCCGCCCGGCCGATCTGCTGGAACAGCGAGGCCCGGGTTCCCGGCCAGCCGGCCACCAGCACTGCGTCCAGCCCGGAAATGTCGATGCCCAGTTCCAGTGCCGAGGTACTGGCAATGCCCAGCAGCTGACCGCTGCGCAGCTGGTTCTCCAGGGCCCGGCGTTCCTCCGGCAGATACCCGGAACGGTAAGCGGCCACCCGGTCGGGCAGGGAGGGATGCACTTCGTCCAGCAGCCGCCGGGTGATGGTGGCAATGGTCTCTGCGCCCCGGCGGGACTTGATGAAGGCAATGGTCCGGATCTGGGCGGAGACGAGGTTGGCCAGCAGGTCCGAGGTTTCAGCGATAACCGTGCGGCGCTCGCGGGCACCGTTTTCGCCCTTGCCGTCGGTGAGCTGCGGTTCCCACAGGGCCACGGTGGTGGCTCCGTGCGGGGAATAGTCGCGGGTGAATGCCTGCACCTCGCTGCCGATCAGCCGGCCGAAGGACTGTGCCGGATCCGCCGAGGTGGCGGAGGCTCCGATGAACACCGGATCGGCGCCGTAGTAGGCGCAGATCCGCCGCAGCCGGCGCATCAGGTTGGCCACGTTGGAACCGAAAACGCCGCGGTAGCTGTGGGCCTCGTCGATGATGACGTACTTCAGCCGGCGGAAGAACCGTGCCCACCAGGAGTGGTTCGGGAGTACCCCGAAGTGCAGCATGTCAGGATTCGCCAGCACCAGGTTGGCGTGGTCCCGGATCCAGCGGCGGGCGCCCGGGTCCGTGTCGCCGTCGTACGTTTCGGCCCGCAGCGTCGGCAGGTGAAGCGCGTTCAGGGCGGCCAGCTGGTCCGCGGCGAGCGCCTTGGTGGGGGAGAGGTACAGGGCCACGGACCCGGTGGGCTCCAGGGAAATCCGGTCGTCCAGGGCGGTGCGGTGGATCTCATCCAGCACCGGCAGCTGGTAGGCCAGCGACTTACCGGACGCGGTGCCGGTGGAAATGATCGTGTGCCGCCCGGCGTGGCCGCAGTCCGCAGCTTCGGCCTGGTGCTGCCAGGGGGAATGCACACCCAGGGAGGCGTAGGCATCAATAAGGTCAGGGTGGACCCACTCCGGCCAGGGAGCGGTCTGAGCTTCCCGGGCCGGAATCCGGTGGATGTGGACCAGCTGCTCCGGGTTGGCTCCGCCGCCGAGCAGCGGGATCAGGGAATCAGAATTGGCCACGCGGCCATTCTCCCACCGGCACCCGGGACTTCGGGACACAGACCGGGTCCGGTCCGCGGCGGGCGAAATCTAGAGACGTGGTTCGAACATCATGACGCTGGCCAGGGACTCCCAGCCCAGGTACCGGTACAACTCCAGCCCGGTGGCGGGGGAGATCAGCAGGCCGGTTTCGGCGTCGTGCTCCAGGGCGAGGGCAGTCAGTGCCCGCATCACGTAGCTGCCCAGTCCCTGCCTGCGAAATTCGGGCGAGGTAGCGATCTGGTCATAGACCGCGAATCCGTCCACTACCGCCACGTGCCCCCGCGCTGCCGGCGTATCCCCGGAGTTCACCTCGACCCTGCCCCCGGCTGAACTTCGGATGGTCTGCGCGCTGAACCCGTCCGGCGGCAGCGGATCTTCTATGTCCTGCCCCTCCATCGGCAGGATCATAAACATCTCATCCGTCGACCGGACGGACAGCCCGTAGACGTTGGCAGCGCCGTAGAGCTCGGACACCTTTGACGTCACGATCGTGAACAGCCGCCCCGCACTCTGCCGGGCCGAATTGGCCAGTGCGGCGAACTCATCCTGGGAGGGCTCCAGCGCGAAGTACTCCCAGTCATTGGTTTTGTCATGCAGGAAAGCGGCCGGAAACCGACCCTCGTGGCGTGTCTGGTACCCGCGGGCGCTGGCCCACCCCGTCACCCAGGTCTCCAGGAGTTCGTCGGTTAGTCCGTTCATGCGGAAACACTAGCCTGCTGCCCCGGCCGGCGGGAGGGCGGCCGCGCAAATCAGGATTTCGCCCACCGGTCTACCCTTAATACGTGGCCATGAATCGAATTGCTCTCTACTACGCTTTCACCCCGCTCCCGGATCCCGAAGCGATCCGGCTCTGGCAGCGCGCCCTCTGCGAAAAGCTGGGCCTGCGCGGCCGCATCCTGATCTCCCAGGACGGCATCAACGGAACCGTGGGCGGTGAACTCAGTGCCGTCAAGGCCTACGTCAAGGCCACCCGCGAGTACCCCGCGTTCAAGAAGATGGACATCAAGTACTCCGAAGGCTCAGCCGAGGATTTCCCGCGCCTGAGCGTGAAGGTCCGTCCAGAGATTGTCAGCTTCGGAGCGCCCGGGGAACTGAAGGTGGATGAGAACGGCGTGATGGGCGGCGGAACGCACCTGCGCCCGGAAGAACTGCACGAACTCGTTGAAGCGAAGAAGGCAGCCGGAGAGGACGTCGTCTTCTTCGACGGCCGCAACGCCTTCGAAGCCCAGATCGGCAAGTTCAAGGGAGCCGTGGTGCCGGATGTGTCCACCACCCACGACTTCATCAAGGAACTCGAGTCCGGCAAGTACGACGACCTCAAGGACAAGCCGGTGGTCACCTACTGCACCGGCGGAGTGCGCTGCGAAGTGCTTTCCGCGCTGATGGTGAACCGCGGGTTCTCCGAGGTGTACCAGATGAAGGGCGGGATCGTCCGCTACGGCGAGACCTTCGGGGACAAAGGCCTGTGGGAAGGTTCGCTGTACGTCTTCGACAAGCGGATGCACATGGAATTCACGGACGACGCCGTCACCATCGGTGAGTGTGTGCGGTGCCATGCGCCCACCAGCAAGTTCGAGAACTGCTCCAATCCGTCCTGCCGCAAGTTGACCCTGTACTGCGCCGAGTGCGCTGCGGATCCCTCGACGTTGCGCTGCCCGGACGGCTGCGAAGCCTAGCATTGCCTGCCGGTTTCCGGCAGCTCCCAGGAGCCGCTCCGTCATCGCACTTCGGCCCCCCCTTTCTGCGCTGCCGCCTGCCCGGTAGCATCCCGCGCACGGCCGCTGAGGCAACGTTGCCTCAGCCGGTGACCAACAGTGTCTTGAGGGAAGGCAGCGGGGATGGAAAACACGAACACGCCAGTGCCGGCGGGCGGGGCGGAGAAGCAGGACTACCTGGATTCGGAAAGGCTGCCGGACGGCGGAGCATCGGGGGAAGGCTGGGACCGGATAGTCGACGTCCTTATCGCCGGCAGCGGAGGCGCCTCCCTGACCGCTGCGATCGCGGCCGCAGACGCCGGACTCGATGTCCTCATTGTTGAAAGCACCGATCAGTGGGGCGGCACCACCTCCATTTCCGGGGGCGGGCTGTGGATGCCGAATAACCCGCTGATGCGCGCAGACGGCGTCAGCGACAGCGAGGAGAAGGCGCTGCGCTACATGGAGGAAGTGATCGGCGACGCCGGTCCTGCTTCCTCTCGCGAGCGGAAGCTGGCCTTCCTGCGGACTATCCCGGAGCTGGTGAACTTTCTCAGCGCGCGGGGCGTGGACTGGATGCGTTCCAAGGATTACCCCGATTACTACCCGGACCGGCCCGGCGGCATGATCGGGCGTTCCCTGGAAGTCCGGCCGTTCGACACCCGTCTGCTCGGCCCCTGGTTCAACAGCGCGCGCGCCAAGCACAGCGGCCTGCCGGTTCCGCTGACAACCGATGACGTCTGGGAGATCTCCCGGGCATGGTCGTCCCCTGGCGGGTTCATCCGCGGTGCCCGGTTCGTCTTCCGGACCCTCGGCGGACTCGCCCGCGGCAAGCGGCTCTTTGGCACCGGCGGGGCACTGACCTCATCGCTGATGTACATCGTGCGTAACCAGCAGACCCCGGTCTGGCTCTCCTCTCCGCTCACCGGCCTGACTGAGGACAGCAGCGGAAGAGTAAGCGGCGCCGTCGTCATGCGCAACGGCAAGCCCTTGCGCATCCGCGCGACGGCCGGCGTGATCCTGGGCGCGGGCGGATTTGCCCGCAATGCCGCCTGGCGGCAGAAGTACCACGGGCTGGAGCAGGAGTACTCGTCGGCGCCCGACGGCGACCAGGGCACGGTGATCGAGCTGGTGAGCCAGCACGGTGCAGCGCTGGCGCTGATGGACGACGCATGGTGGGGCCCGTCCACTGTGGGGCCGGAAGGCCGCGTGACGTTTACCCTCGCCGAGCGTTCCATGCCGTTCTCCCTGGTGGTGGACGGGCTGGGGCAACGGTACCTGAACGAATCCGAATCCTATGTGGACTTTGGCCACCACATGCTCGAGCGCCAGTCCGCGGCGCCGTCGGTTCCCAGCTGGCTGGTCGCCGATGCCCGGCACGCCCGGCGCTACCTGAACTCCTCGCTGATTTCCGGACGGAAGAAGTGGCGCAGGGCCGGGCTGCTGCTCCGGGCGGACACCCTGACTGGGCTGGCGGAGCAAATGGGTTTGCCGGAGGGCGCGCTGGAGGCGACCGTGGAGAGGTTCAACGGCTTCGCGAGGACCGGCGTCGATGAGGACTTCAACCGTGGAGCCACCGCATACGACAACTACTACGGCGATCCCGGCGTGAAGCCCAACCCGAACCTGGGCCCGCTGGAAAAGGGACCGTTCTACGCGATTCGGCTCTATCCCGGCGACCTGGGCACCAAGGGCGGCCTGCTGACGGACGAGCATGCCCGTGTGCTCCGTGAAGACGGCAGCTTCATTCCGGGACTGTATGCGGCCGGAAACACTACGGCTTCGGTAATGGGCCGGACGTATCCGGGTGCCGGTTCCACCATCGCACCGGCGATGGTTTTCGGTTACCTGGCGGCCAGGCATGCCGCAGCAGGCCTGGTCGCGGAGACCGAAGCCCGGGAGGCAATGGCCTAGGGGGCGGGGGCCGGCCCTACCGGCCGAACGCTGCGGGTGCAGTGATTTCGGCCAGGTTCTGCACTGCCTGTTCAAACAGGTCTGCAGGATTCGCGGCGCGGCCGGCGCTCTCTTCGCTGGCGAAGCACTGCCAGGCTACCCGCCAGGTGCAGGCGATCAGCTCCGCCACGAGCTGTGCCTGCATCCGGGGCAGCAGCCCGCGTTCTTCCAGGGCACCGCTCAGCACGTTCACCAGATGCATCTCCTGGCGCGATACCGCCTGCAGCAGCCTGGGCTCGCGCAGCAGCAGCCGCGAAATCCGTTTGAATTCAACCTGTTCCACCTCATAGGCGAACTGTTCCCGGCAGGCGTCGATCAGCTCGTGCAGGATTTCTGCCGGGGCCGGTGATGGGGCGAGTTCCCGGGAGAGAAGCGCGTCGAGCAGTTCACTCTGCCCGGGGACCGCGGCTGCTTCCTTGGAGTCGTAGTAGCGGAAGAACGTCCTCTCAGAGATGCCTGCACGTTCGGCAATGTGCGCCACCGTGGTGGTGTCCGCGCCTGCGGTCTCCAACAGGTCCAGGGTGGCCAGCTGGATCTTCCGCCGGGTAGCGGCCTTGTGGTCTTCGCGTTTGCCCATGATGCTCCAGCTTTCGTCCCGGCCTGCGCTTGTCTTCTGTCACAGTATGCCACTTTCGTTGGATTAAAGGTGGCAGTCTATGACACTATTTCTCGGTTCAGTTCGAAAGAAACCGAGGAATCCTTGAGCACCGAAAGCACCACCGCCGAAACCGACTCCGGAGCACCTGCTCCGCAGAGTCCGGCACTGTCCACAAAGCAGCTAACCGGGATCATTGGAGCGCTGGCTCTGGCCGCCTTCCTGATGATCCTGAACGAAACCGTCCTTACCGTGGCGCTGCCCTCGATTATGGCGGACCTCGACGTTACCGCCGCGGCGGGGCAGTGGCTGACCACCGGATTCCTGCTGACCGTCTCGGTGGTCATCCCCACCACTGGATTCCTGCTGCAGCGCTTCAGTACCCGGAGCCTGTTCATCTTTGCTCTGGCAAGCTTCCTGGCCGGTACCGTGCTGGCAGTCTTCGCCCCGAACTTTGCCATTCTGCTGCTGGCCCGGATCATCCAGGCCGTGGGCACTGCCATCGTGCTGCCGCTGCTGATGACCACCACACTGACCCTTGTGCCGCTGCACAAGCGCGGCGCCATTATGGGGCTGAACTCGATCGTCATCTCCGTGGGCCCCGCCGTCGGCCCCACTGTGTCCGGTGCAATCGTCAACGCCTTCAGCTGGCACTACATCTTTGTGCTCATGACGCCCATCGCCGTGCTGATCCTGCTGCTGGGCATCATCTTCATCCGCATTCCCAGTACCTCCCGCAGGCTGCCGGTGGACGTTCCCTCGGTGATCCTCTCCGCCCTGGCCTTCGGTTTCCTGGTCTACGCGATTTCAAGCATTGAGCACGCGGCGGACAACCTTGTCCTGGCCGCGGCCAGCGTTGTCATCGGTGCCGGGGCCCTGGTGCTGTTCGTCCGGCGCCAGATCCGTCTGGCCCGGACCGGACGGGAACTGCTGAACCTGGCACCGTTCCGGAACCGCAACTTCACCCTCAGCGTCGTGATGATCATGGTGGCCATGGGCACGCTGCTGGGAACCGTGGTGATCGTGCCGATTATGCTCCAGACCGGCAGGGGCCTGGATACCCTCACCATCGGGATGATGCTGCTGCCCGGCGGGCTGGTGCAGGCCGCCGTCGGACCCGTCTTTGGCCGGGTCTTTGACCGCTTCGGTCCCCGTCCCGTCCTCATCCCGGGCGCAGCCATGCTGGCACTGGGGCAGTGGATGTACGTCAGCGTTACCCCCGAATCTGCGCTGTGGATCTTCACTGTCTCCCACGTCGTGTTCAGCATCGGTCTGGCCATGCTGATGACCGGGCTGCTCTCCGCCGCCCTGGCCACGGTTGATCCCCGGCTCTACGGACACGGATCGGCAATCTTCAACACCGGCCAGCAGCTGGGTGGAGCGATTGGCACCACCATCTTTGTGACCGTGCTGTCCATGCTCTCCGCCAGCCGTCTTGAGGAAGGATCTGCGCTGGCCGAGTCGCTGTTCTCCGGCGCGCACACCGCTTTCATCATCGGAGCGCTCCTGGCCACAGCCGCTCTGGTGCTGGCGCCGTTCATCCGGATTCCCCGCCGCGCCTGATCCCGTCTTTTCAACGAGAGGCCAGTTACGGCCGGATTGCACCCTCAAACGAGCCGTAACTGGCCTCTCGATGGGTTGGGAGGCGCAGAGAGGGACGGAGCGCGGAACCTAGACTGGATGGGTGACTGACTTCTCCCGCGTTCCGGGCACGCCCCAAAGTTCCAACCTCCCGCTGCTGGCGGCCCTGGCCGCTGACCTGGGAGACGCCGGCTACACGGTCGACGGCGTCGCCGCCTTCCTCGGCGAGGAAGCCAGCTCCGCGCTGTCCCGGGACCAGCTGGTTCCCGCCATGCTGGCCTGCCAGGCAGCGGCCGACGGCGGCACTCCGGCACCGGTGGCCGCTGCGGTGGCGCTCTGGCTGGTGGGGCTCTCCGTTCCGGTACAGCAGGTCCAAAAAGCCTTCCCGCGAACCGGCGCCGACGGCCTGGCAGAACTCGGTTTGATCGAACACGACCCGGCGGCACCGGAGCTGCTGCGTGCCTCGGTGGACCTGCGGCCCTACGAATTCGAAGCCGGCGACGGCACCACGCACCTCTGGGTGGCCAGCGACCTCGGCGCGCACCAGCGCCCCGGCGTCCTCCCGCACGGCCATGTGCTGGGCATCGGGCAGGCTTCCCTCTCCCTTGCCCAGCTGAGCATCCGCCGCCCGGTGGAACGGGCACTGGACCTGGGCACCGGCTGCGGCATCCAGGTCTTCCACCTGCTGGGCCACGCCCGGCACGTCACCGCAACCGACATTTCGGAGCGGGCGCTGGGCTTCACCCGCTTCAACCTGGTGCTGAACGCGCCCGCGCTTGGACTGGATCCGGAGCATCTGGAACAGCGCGTGGACCTGCGGCTTGGCAGCCTGCTGGAGCCGGTTGCAGGGGAGCGCTTTGACCAGGTGGTCTCCAACCCGCCGTTCGTGATCACCCCGCGCGTGGCAGGCGAGGACGAGGACGACCGTTTCACCTACCGCGACGGCGGCCTGCCCGGTGACGGAATCGTCTCCGCGCTCTTCCGGAACCTCGAGTCTGTCCTGGCCCCTGGCGGCACCGCCCAGATGCTGGGGAACTGGGAAATCCAGGGCGCGGCCGACGCGGACGGCAAGGACGCCTGGAGTTTCCGGCTGCGCTCCTGGCTGCCGGAGAACATGGACGCCTGGGTCATCCAGCGTGAAGTGCTCACCCCGGCCGAGTACGCGGAAATGTGGCTCCGTGACGCGGCAGAGAACCGCGACCGCAGCGAATACGCAGCCTCCTATGCCGCGTACCTGAACGACTTCGCGTCCCGCGGCACCACCGGCGTCGGCTTCGGCTCGGTCTGGATGCGCCGGCGGCAGGATCCGCAGGCAGCGCCGCTGCGCCGCTTCGAGGAAATCACCCACCCGCTGGAGTCCCCGCTCGCCCCGCACCTGGCCGCCGCCGTCGACCGCTTCGACTGGTGCGCCGTGCACCCGGACCTGGGGGCGGAACATCTGGTGGTGGCCGAGGACGTGACCGAGGAACGCCACGCCCGCCCCGGAGCCGAGCATCCGGGTGTGATCCTGCTCCGGCAGGGCGCCGGCCTGCGCCGGACCAACCTGATGAGCACGGAGCTCACCGGTTTTGTGTCAGCGTGCGACGGCGACCTGCCCGCCGGGGCGATCATCGCGGCGCTGGGTTCGCTGCTGGGCCGGGAGGAACCGGAGTTCGCGCGTTCGCTGGAGGAAGAGGTGCGCAACCTCGTCCTGGACGGCTTCCTGCTGCCGGCAGTACCGTAACCCAGCGCACAGCGAAATTGGTCCGCGTCCACCCGGCAGTGCGGTTATGGTTACCCTTGTGCTTGGGGATTCCCCATACTGTCTAAGAATGAGCGAGCCTGCGGAGCACTGCTGTGCGCCATTCCTCATTCGTTTTGATCCACCCCCGTACGTAGGAGAACAGTGCCAGTTAAGGCAACGGACAAGTCAGCCGGCAAGAAGAAGAAGCTGGTAATTGTCGAGTCACCGGCCAAGGGCAAGACGATCGCCGCCTATCTTGGCGACGGCTTCGAGGTCACCGCCTCGATGGGTCACATCCGCGACCTGCCCCAGCCCTCGGACCTTCCTGCTGAGCTGAAGAAGAGCTCGGTGGGCAAGTTCGCAGTGGACCTGGATAAGGACTTCGAGCCTTACTACGTTGTCTCCACGGACAAAAAGAAGAAAGTCGCAGAGCTCAAGGCCGCGCTCAAGGACGCCGACGAGCTTTACCTCGCAACTGACGGTGACCGCGAAGGCGAAGCCATCGCGTGGCACCTGCTCCAGGTGCTCAAGCCCAAAGTTCCCGTCCACCGCCTTACCTTCCCGGAAATCACCAAGGAAGCGATCCAGCGGGCGCTGCAGGAAATGCGGGACATCGACATTTCCATGGTCGACGCACAGGAAACGCGCCGTATCCTGGACCGGCTTTACGGCTACGAGATTTCCCCGGTTCTTTGGCGCAAGGTGGCCCGGGGGCTCTCCGCCGGCCGTGTGCAGTCCGTGGCCACCCGCCTGGTTGTAGAACGCGAGCGGGAGCGCATGGCGTTCCGCTCTGCCTCCTACTGGGACCTGCTCGGCACCTTCTCCACGGTTTCCTCGGAGTCCTTCAAGGCCCGCCTGACCTCGGTCGACGGAGCCCGGATCGCTTCCGGCAAGGACTTCACCGACCGCGGTGAACTCAAGTCCAAGAACGTCACGCACCTGGACGAGGCGGCAGCGCTGTCCCTCGCTGAAGGCCTGCAGTCGGCGTCGTTCACTGTCCGGTCCCTGGAAACCAAGCCGTACACCCGCCGCCCGGCAGCCCCGTTCACCACCTCCACGCTGCAGCAGGAAGCCAGCCGCAAGCTGCGCTTCTCCTCCCGCGTGACCATGCAGGTGGCCCAGCGGCTGTATGAAAACGGCTACATCACCTATATGCGTACCGACTCTTCGGCGCTGTCGGACCAGGCCATTAACGCCGCCCGCCGCCAGGCCTCGGAACTCTACGGCCCCGAATACGTGCCCGAAGCCCGGCGCGTGTACAAGGGCAAGTCCAAGAACGCGCAGGAAGCCCACGAGGCCATCCGCCCCGCCGGCGACTCCTTCCGCACTCCGGCGCAGGTAGCCTCCTCGCTGCGCGGGGACGAGTTCAAGCTCTACGAGCTGATCTGGAAGCGCACCGTCGCCTCCCAGATGGCAGATGCCAAGGGCTCGACGGCGTCGGTCAAGCTGGGTGCCGTCTCCACGGACGGGCGCGACGCCGAGTTCTCGGCTTCCGGCACGGTCATCACCTTCCGCGGTTTTATGGCCGCCTACGAAGAAGGCCACGACGCCACCCGGGATGAGGATGAAGGCTCCGAGGACGGCCGGCTGCCGATCCTGAAGAAGGACGATCCGCTCAGCGCTGCCGACCTGGCAGCCAGCGGCCACGAAACCTCCCCGCCGCCGCGTTTCACCGAAGCGTCGCTGGTGAAGACTCTCGAAGAGCTGGGGATCGGACGCCCGTCCACGTACGCGGCGACCATCTCCACCATCATGGACCGCGGCTACGTCACCCAGCGCGGCCAGGCCCTGGTGCCCAGCTGGATCGCGTTCTCCGTGGTCCGCCTGCTGGAAGAGCACTTCACGGACTACGTGGACTATGACTTCACGGCCGAGATGGAAGAGGACCTGGACCGCATTGCCCGCGGCGAAGCCGGCCGGGTGGAATGGCTGAACCAGTTCTACTACGGCGACCGCGTTGACACCGGCCTGCACACCATCGTCAACGACCTCGGTGAGATCGACGCGCGTGCGGTGAACTCGATCGAGATCGCCGACGGCATTGTGCTGCGCGTGGGCAAGTTCGGCCCGTATCTGGAACGCCCGCTGCCCGCTGACGCCCCGGAAGGCACTGAGCCCGAACGTGCCAACGTTCCGGAGGACCTGGCCCCGGACGAGCTCACCGCCGAGAAGGCAATCGAGCTCATGAACAGCGCCGGCCCTGAAGAACGGGTGCTGGGTGAAGACCCGGAGACCGGGCGCACCATCGTGGCCCGCAACGGCCGCTACGGCCCGTACGTCATTGAACTCATTCCGGAGCCCACGGCCGAGGAACTGGCGAACCAGCCGGTGGAGTACTACAAGAACGGCAAGCCCAAGCCGCCGAAAAAGCCTGCAAAGGTCAAGCCGCGTACCGGTTCGCTGTTCAAGTCCATGAGCGTTGAGACGGTCACCCTCGAAGAGGCCCTGAAGCTGATGCGCCTGCCGCGCGTGCTGGGCACTGACGCCGAGGGCAACGAGATCACCGTGCAGAACGGTCGGTTCGGTCCGTACCTGAAGAAGGGCACGGACTCCCGGTCGATCGGTTCCGAGGAGGAGATCTTCACGATCACCCTGGAACAGGCCCTGGAAATCTACTCCCAGCCCAAGCAGCGCGGCGGCCGGCAGGCCGCGGCTCCGCTGGCCGAGTTCGGCACCGACCCGGTTTCGGAGAAGCCCGTGGTGGTCAAGGACGGCCGGTTTGGCCCCTACATCACCGACGGCATCACGAACATCACCGTTCCGCGGTCCATGGCTATCGAGGAACTGACCCGGGAACGGGCGCTTGAGCTGCTCGCGGAGAAGCGTGAAAAGGGGCCGGCCAAGAAGCCAGTCCGCAAGCGCGCCGCGGCCAAGAAGTAAGACTGTGCCCGCTGCCGTGCACCTGCTCCGGTTCCCTGCCAGGGGGCCTGAAAAGGTGCGCGGCCGGTCCAGCCGCATAATGGGAATATGCGACTAGGAGTCCTGGACGTCGGTTCGAATACCGTGCATCTGCTGTTGGTGGATGCACACCCGGGCGCGCGCCCGGTCCCGTTCGCATCCTACAAACGCCCCCTGCAGCTGGTGGCACACCTGGATGCCGCCGGTGCCGTCACCGCCGAGGGCCAGCGCCTGCTGGCGGACTTCGTCGCCGAGGCACGGGACTTCGCCGTCCGCCACCGTGCGCAGGACATGCTTGCCTTCAGTACCTCCGCGATCCGCGAATCTGCCAACGGCCAGAGCGTCCTGGACTTCGTGGAACTTGAAACCGGCGTGGAGCTCAGGGAACTGAGCGGCCGGCAGGAAGCCTCCATGACCTATCTGGCGGCCCGCCGCTGGTTCGGCTGGGGCGCCGGCACGCTGCTGGACCTGGATATTGGCGGCGGGTCCTTTGAGATGGCCCAGGGACAGGATGAACTGCCCGACGTCGCTGTCTCCGTACCGCTGGGCGCCGGACGGCTGACCCGCGACTGGCTGCGCGAAGACCCTCCCGGCCCTCGGGCCGTCGAGGCACTGCGGAAGCACATCCGCGGCGTCGTGGAGGAAGCAGCAGCCGAGTTCCGTGAATACGGTGCGCCGGATCTCGCGGCGGGAACGTCAAAGACCTTCCGCTCCCTCGCCCGCCTCACCGGTGCTGCGCCGTCGGCTGCCGGCCCGTATGCCCGCCGCAGGCTGCGCCGGGAGGACCTTACCGCGCTGATTCCCAGGCTGGCAGAGATGACCGCTGCCCGCCGTGCGGAGCTCGACGGCGTTTCGGCCCTGCGCGCTCCGCAGGTACTGGCCGGCGCGCTGGCAGCGGAAGCCGCCATGACAGCCTTTGACCTCAAGTCCCTGCGGATCTGCCCCTGGGCGCTCCGCGAGGGACTGATCCTGCAGCGTTTCGACACGCTGCGCTTCGACACCCCGCGTGTTGACCCGCCGGCCCGGCTGCCGGCCGGTCCGCAAATCCTCACGCCGAAACCGGCCGGGGCCCTGGTCCTGGCCGCGGCCGGCGAACCGAACGGAAGTGCACCACAATGACGCTGACCTCCCCCCAGAACGTGCAACCCGCGGCGAACCTGCCGCAGATCCCCGTGGCGCTGTCCAGCTCGTCCGTGTACCCGCTCTCCGTCCATGACACCTTCGCAGTCGCCCATGACCTCGGCTACGACGGGGTGGAGGTGATGGTGACCGGAAGCCAGATCAGCCGCAGCCCGGAGACCATCCGCGGCCTGATCGAGCGGTACCAGATGCCGGTGCTGGCCATCCACGCACCGACCCTGCTGCTCACACAGCAGGTATGGGGCAAGGCCTGGACCAAGATTGAGCTGTCCGCGGCGATGGCCGCGGAAGTGGGGGCCACCACTGTGGTGGCCCATCCTCCGTTCCGCTGGCAGTCCGGGTATGCGGAGAACTTTGCCGAGGGCGTGCGCCGCATTGCCGAAGAGTACGGCGTCACCATTGCGGTGGAGAACATGTACCCGTGGCGCGTCCGGGGCCGCGAGGCGAAGGCCTACCTTCCGCACTGGAACCCGCTGCCTGAACCGTACGAGCACGTAACCTGGGACTTCTCCCATGCGGCGATTGCCGGGATGGACTCCTATGAAGAGATCCGCAAGCTCGGGAGCAGGCTGAGCCACGTCCACCTGACGGACGGCACACCCAACGGCCGGGACGAACACCTGCTGCCCGGCCAAGGCACCCAGCGCTGTGCCGAGGCACTGCAGTACCTTTCGGAAACCGGATACACCGGCACCGTGGCCATTGAAGTGAGCACCCGCAAGGCCAAGGAACCGGGGGAGCGGGAAGAGATGCTGCGGCAGACGCTTGAATTCGCCCGTGTGAACCTGAACCAGGTGCTGGACGAATAGCGGCTTAAACGAGCGGGTGCCGGCGATTACGTCGGACGGTTGGGGGGAAACATCCGAAGATCGCCGGCACCACCGGGCCGGTAGACCGGCCCTTCATCACTCGCACCTCCAAGAGGCAGTATCTACGCTACAAAGCGAAGTTGTGCGCAGGCATAAAGCGGGCTGAATGCAGGCTTTGAATCTGCGTATTCGGGTCCGTGCAGGGCACCGTGAAAGAATCGGGGCATGCAGAATCTTCCCCGTCTTACCTTCCTTGGCTGCGGTTCAATGAACGAAGCCATCCTCGGCGGCATCCTCGCCGGAGGCTTCCCCGCCGAGCTGGTCACCGCCACGGTCCGGCGCGCCGAACGCGCAGCTGAACTGCGCGAGCGCCATGGAATCACGGTGCTGGCCGAGTCCGAGGACGCCGGAGCAAACCGCACTGCGGCACAAAGCGCTGACGTGGCCATTGTCGGTGTGAAGCCCGTGGGTGTGCGTTCCATGCTCGAAGGCGTGGCCGGCGCGCTGCGGCCGGACGCCGTCGTTGTGAGCGTTGCCGCGGCCGTTCCGCTGGAACTGATGGAAGCGGCCCTGCCGGCCGGGACCCAGGTCATCCGCACCATGCCCAACACCCCCGCGAAGCTGGGGCGCGGCGTCACCGCTCTGGCACCGGGATCGGCAGCCACACCGGACTCCGTGAAGCTGGTGACGTCCCTGCTCTCGGGTACCGGACGGGTAGTCGAGGTGCGCGAGGACCAGATCAACGCCGTCGGATCCGTCAGCGGATCAGGACCCGCCTACGCCTTCTACCTGGCCGAAGCGATGGCCAAGGCGGGCAGGGAGCTGGGCCTTGACCCGGAGCTGGCGGCGCTGCTGGCTGCTGAGACCGTTGCCGGTGCAGGAGCCATGCTGGCTGAGCCCGGCGCCGACGCCGCGGCCCTGCGCAAGGCTGTGACCAGCCCCAATGGCACCACAGAGGCCGCCATCGGCGTCTTTGACGCACGCGGCCTGCCGGGGATCATCGATGAGGGCATGAAGGCTGCAGCGGACCGCTCGGCGGAGATCACTGCGGAACTCAGCGCCGCCCGGTAACCGGGGCCTACGGCCGGGACGCGAAGCGTTCCAGCAGGTCCACGTGCCCGGAAACAATCAGCATGTCCCGGCTGGAGACCTTGGTGTCTGCCTGCGCGTAGGTGAAGTCCTCGCCCGGGGACTTCACCCCCACCACGGTGACGCCGTACTTTGAGCGCACATTGGATTCACGCAGTGTGAAGCCCTGGGTTTCCTTCGGCGGATACATCTTCACGATCGCGAAGTCGTCGTCGAACTCAATGAAGTCCAGCATCCGTCCGCCAACCAGGTGCGCTGCGCGCTGCCCGGCGTCGGCCTCAGGGTAGATCACGTGGTTGGCACCGATCCGGGTGAGGATTTTTCCGTGTGCCGGGGTGATCGCCTTCACCCACAGGTGCTCGATGCCCAGGTCCACCAGGTTCACGGTGATGAGCACACTGGACTCGATGGACGTGCCCACGCCCACGACGGCGGCGGAGAAGTCCTGCGCACCCAGCTGCTTCAGCGCATCGATGTTGGTGGCATCCGCCTGGACCACGTGCGTGAGCTTTCCGGAGGCCTTCTGCACCAGATCCGGGTCCCGCTCGATCGCCAGGACTTCGCGGCCCTGCTTCACCAGCTGTTCGGCGGTGGCAGAACCGAAGCGTCCCAGCCCGATGACCAGGACGGGGGCGTTATGCGGCGGTCTCTCAGCCAATGATGGGCCTTTCTTCGGGGTAGTGGTACAGCGGCTTGCGCTGCCGCAGCGCCAGGGCGGCTGCCAGGGTGATCGTGCCCACGCGCCCGGCGAACATCAGGCCGGCCAGGATGTACTTGCCCGACGGCGGCAGCTCTGGACTGAGCCCAATGCTTAGTCCCACGGTAGCGAAGGCGGAGATCACTTCGAACAGTACCGGCTGCAGGGTTTCTTCCGTGACGATCAGCAGGCCGATGGTGGCTACCGCCACCATGGTGGCGCCCAGGATCACCACGGAAATGGCCACGCGCAGTGCCCCGGCGGGAATGTTGCGCCCGAAGGCACGCACATCCGTGTCGCCGCGGGCTTCAGCGATGATGGCCAGGAAAATCACGGCAATCGTGGTCACCTTGATGCCGCCGGCTGTGGATGCCGAGCCGCCGCCGGCGAACATCAGCATGTCCGTGATGACCAGAGTGGAGGCGTCCTGGTCAGCCATATCCACCAGGCTGAAGCCGCCCGAACGCATCATCACGGACGCGAACAGGGCATGCAGGATCTTTTCGCCCACGCCCATGCCTGCGATGGTGCGCTGGTTGAACCATTCCAGCGCCGCCCAGAGCAGTGTGCCGGCGACCAGCAGGATCAGCGACACCAGCACGGTGAGCTTGGTATGCAGGTTCCAGCTCCGGGTCCGCAGACGGCTCTGCAGCAGGACCATGATCACCGGGAAACCAAGGCTGCCGATAAAGACGCCAGCCATGATGGGGATCAGCACCCACAGGTCTTGTTCGTAGGGCACCAGGCCGTCCGAGTGCGGAGTGAAGCCGGCATTGTTGAAGGAGGAAATGGCGTAGAACACCGCGTGCCAGATGGCCTGGCCCGGTGACTCGCCCAGAATCATGAACCGCGGAGCCAGTACCGCAGCCAGCGCCAGCTCGATCAGCACCGTAGTGCTGACAACGATCCGGAGCAGATTGCCCACCTCTCCGAGGCGCCCGGTGTTCATGCCCTCCTGTGCAATCAGCTTGCCGCGCACACCCAGCCGCCGGTTCACGGCCAGGGCCAGCAGGGATGCCATGGTCAGGATGCCCAGGCCGCCCACCTGGATGGCCACCAGAATGAGCACCTGGCCGAAGGCTGACCAGTAGGTTGCCGTGGAGACCACGGTCAATCCGGTCACGCAGACCGCCGAGACAGCCGTAAACAGGGCATCGTGCAGGGCCGTGGCCTGCCCTGAGGAGGAAGCCACGGGCAAGGCCAGCAGGGCGGTGAATACCAGGATGACCAGGGAGAAGACGATCAGGGCCAGCCGTGCCGGAGACGAATTGGCCACGGCATCGATGAAGTCCCGCCCTGCGACGATGAAGCCAAGGGGACGGCGCTGCCGCGTCTGCAGCCTAGGCTGCGGTTGGGATGCCATGGGTAGAAAAGTCCAGTTCTGTGCGCGGGGTCCTGCCAAGTAGTAAACCACTTAACCCAGCGCCCGCGGGTGCAGGACAGGCAGGGCCGATCGCGTAGCCTGTGACCATGACGAGTAACGGGCTGAGCCTGGCCGCTGTGCCGACGCACATTGTGTGGGACGAATCGTTGCTGGCGTATAACTTCGGTCCGAACCATCCAATGAGTCCGCTGCGGCTGGATCTGACCGCCCGCCTGGCAAAGGAGCTGGGCATCTTTGACCTTCCCCAGGTCAGCCTGGGTGCTCCATACGTCGCTGAAGACGCGCAGCTGGCGCGGGTCCATGACCCGGCCTACGTGGCAGCCGTCCGGGACATCAGCCGCAACCCCGAGAAGTCCAATGCCGCCCTAGGGCTCGGCACCGAAGATGATCCCGCGTTCGAGGGTATGCATGAAGCCAGCGCCCGGCTGGTGGGCGGCTCCCTCGCCGCGGCTGAGGCAGTGCTCTCCGGCCGGGCTCGGCACGCAGTGAACTTTGCCGGCGGAATGCACCACGCATCGGCGGGCAAGGCTGCCGGATTCTGCATCTACAACGACGCCGCTGCCGCCGTCGCGCGCTTCCTGGACGCCGGCTACAAACGGGTGCTGTACATCGACGTCGATGCGCACCACGGCGACGGCACCCAGGCGATCTTCTGGAACGACCCGCGGGTCATGACCATCTCAATCCACGAAACCGGGATCTCGCTGTTCCCCGGAACCGGCTTCGCCAACGAATCAGGCGGACCGGACGCCCCGGGGACCGCCGTCAACGTCGCCCTGCCGCCCGGCACCCGGGACGCCGGCTGGCTGCGCGCCTTCCACGCCGTCGTACCCCAGCTGGCTGGCGCCTTCGAACCCGAGGTGATCATCAGCCAGCACGGCTGCGACGGGCACCGCGATGACCCGCTGTCCAACCTGCGCCTGTCCGTAGACACGCAGCGCCAGGCAGCCCTGAGCATTTCCTCCCTGGCAGACCAGTTCTGCGAAGGCCGCTGGATCGCCACCGGAGGCGGAGGCTACAACGTTGCCAGCGTGGTTCCGCGCTCATGGGCCCTGCTGCTCGCGGTTGCGGCCAATACCCGCATGCCCCTGACCACTCCCGTACCCCAGGCCTGGCGGGACTACGTGCGTGAACGGCACGGGGTGGACACGCCCGCGGCCATGGGCGACGGGGTGGACATGTGGTGGCGCTCCTGGGAAGTCGGCTACGACCCCAATGACGACATTGACCGCACGGTTATGGCCACCCGCAAGGAAGTCTTCCCGCTGCACGGGCTGGATCCCTGGTTCGACTGAACCGCCCCGCGTCCGGCGGGAACCGGGTCCGCCCCATATGCCGCTAAGGTAATGCATATGGTGATTGACGATGTTTTCGCTGTCATAGCAGAGGGAACCCGGCGGGAAATCCTGGGCGCACTGCGCTGTGGTGACAAGTCCGTAGGGACACTGGTCCAGGAACTGGAGGTCAGCCAGCCTACGGTTTCCAAGCACCTTAAGGTCCTGCGTGAGGCAGGCCTGGTGGAGATGCGGGCCGAAGGCCAGCGGCGCTACTACTCGCTGAAGACGGGTCCCCTCGACGAAGTAGTACTATGGCTAAGCGCATTTGATCTGCCATCACTTACAGCCGCCCAGGCACCCACTCCGCGCCTGGCAGGCGTCGCCGCCGGACACAGTGGCGAAGCCCGCGGCCGATCCCTGTTTGCCGGACTTCCCGGCACAACACGGCAAACCGCTGCTGCCGCAGCCACGGCCAAGCTGCCGTCAGGTACTGCCGAAATCCCGGCGGCAGCAGTAGATGCCAGCGTCCAGCAGCAGCTGGGCCGAACTGTAGGCCGCGCCGCGGAACGCGCAGCTGATCTGTTGGGAGCACTGCCCAAGTTCCGCCGGCGCCGCCCGTAGGCGGCACCCTTCCCCGGTCCTGGATCGCTTACCGGCGTTGACCGGTCTAGCGTATTAACCGGGAGGGGGCATCGATAAGGAGCAACACATGGACGCAACACTCACACGCGTGCGCGACGAAGTTTTCCGCCGCAACCCCGGCGAAACAGAGTTCCACCAAGCGGTAGTCGAAGTCTTCGAAACCCTCGAACCTGTACTGCGCAAGCATCCTGAGTTCGGTGAGGCTGCCATCCTGCAGCGGATCTGCGAACCCGAGCGCCAGATCATCTTCCGCGTCCCGTGGGTGGACGACCAGGGGCACGTGCGGATCAACCGCGGATTCCGTGTCGAGTTCAACTCGGCCCTGGGCCCTTACAAGGGCGGGCTGCGCTTCCACCCCAGCGTCTACCTGGGAATCGTTAAGTTCCTTGGCTTCGAACAGATCTTCAAGAACGCCCTGACCGGCATGCCGATCGGCGGCGGCAAGGGCGGATCGGACTTTGATCCCCGCGGGAAGTCAGACGCAGAGGTCATGCGCTTCTGCCAGTCCTTTATGACGGAGCTTTACCGGCACATTGGTGAGTACACCGACGTGCCCGCAGGGGACATCGGCGTCAGCGGCCGTGAGATCGGCTTCCTCTTCGGACAGTACAAGCGGATCACCAACCGCTACGAGTCCGGCGTCCTTACCGGCAAGGGTGTCAGCTGGGGCGGTTCGCTGGTCCGTCCCGAAGCCACCGGCTACGGCGTTGTGATGTTCGTCGAAGAAATGCTCAAGACCCGCGGTCTGAGCCTGGACGGGCAGCGGGTAATCGTCTCCGGCTCGGGCAACGTGGCCATCAACGCGATCGCCAAGGCCCAGGAATTCGGCGGCACGGTCGTAGCCTGCTCCGATTCGTCCGGCTACGTGGTGGATGAGGCAGGAATCGACGTCGCGCTGCTGCGCCAGATCAAGGAACACGAGCGCGGACGCATTTCGGACTACGCCCAGCGCCGCGGCGGCAACGTCTCCTTCGTTGCCGGCGGTTCGGTGTGGGACGCCGGTGCCAACGTGGCGCTGCCCTGCGCTACGCAGAACGAACTGGGCGAAGACGATGCCACCTCGCTGCTGAAGTCCGGTGTGATTGCGGTGGCTGAGGGCGCCAACATGCCCTGCACGCCCAAGGCCATTGAGATCTTCCAGGAAGCCGGCGTGCTGTTCGGCCCGGGCAAGGCGGCCAACGCAGGCGGCGTGGCCACCTCGGCCCTGGAAATGCAGCAGAACGCCAGCCGCGATGCCTGGTCCTTCGAACACACCGAGCAGCGGCTGAGCCAGATCATGGTCAACATTCACGACCGCTGCGCTGCCACCGCGGACGAGTACGGTTCTCCCGGAAACTACGTGGTGGGCGCCAACATCGGCGGCTTCGTCAAGGTTGCCGACGCGATGCTGGCACTCGGCGTCATCTAGCGGGCAGTCCCCAGACGGACGTGGTCCGGTGTCAGTTCACTGATGCCGGCCACGCCCATCAGCGCCATGGTCCGGGCCGCCTGGGCGGAGAGAATTCCGATGGTCCGGTCCACTCCGGCCCTTCCTCCGGCCATCAGTCCGTAGAGGTAGGCACGCCCGATCAGGGTGAAGTCCGCGCCCAGCGCGAGGGCGGCAACAGCGTCCCCTCCACTCATGATCCCGGTGTCCAGGATGATGCTGGTTTTACCCTTCAGCCGGGCAGCGACCTCCGGCAGCAGCTGCAGCGGAATCGGCGCACGGTCCAACTGCCGTCCGCCGTGGTTGGAGAGCACAATGCCGTCGGCTCCGTGGTCCACGGCGCGCTGTGCGTCGTCGAGGGTCTGGACTCCCTTGACCACCAGGTTCCCCTTCCAGACTCCGCGGAGCCAGTCCAGGTCCTCATAGGTCAGGGTCGGATCGAACATCGAGTTGATGAGCTCAGCTACCGTTCCGGAGTACCGGTTCAGCGAAGCAAAGGACAGCGGCTCGTGGGTTAGGAAATTGAACCACCAGGCCGGCCGGTAGGAAGCGTCCAGCACGGTCTTCAGGGTCAGCGCCGGGGGAATGGTCATGCCGTTGCGCACGTCCCGCAGCCGTTCCCCGGCCACCGCGGTGTCCACCGTGACCATGAGCGTGTCGAACCCGGCCGCGGCGGCGCGGTTGATCAGTTCCAGGGACCGTTCGCGGTCAGTCCAGAGGTAGAGCTGGAACCAGTTCCGCCCCTGAGGCGCTGCCTCGGCGACATCCTCGATTGATGCGGTGCCCATGGTGGAGAGTGTGTACGGGATGCCTGCGGCCTGAGCAGCCTGGGATCCGGCATATTCACCTTCGGACTGCATCATTCGGGTGAAGCCGGTGGGCGCGATGCCAAACGGCAGCGCGGACGGAGCTCCCAGGACGGAGGTGGAAAGGTCCACGGACTCAACGTTACGAAGTACTCCCGGCCGGAACTGAAGGTCAGCGAATGCCTCCCGCGCCCGGCGCAGTGTGATCTCGGCTTCCGCCGCGCCGTCGGTGTAATCGAAGGGGGCCTTGGGGGTACGCCGCTTGGCGATGTCCCGCAGGTCCCAGACTGTACTGGCACGCTCCAGACGGGCAGCCGTTCCGAGCTGGGGCTTCTTGAACTGCATCAGGGGCGCCAGATCCTGGACGCGGGGAATCCGGCGGGTCAGGGCCCGGGGTTTGGTCGTCACCGGCAAACTCGCTTTCACTGTGTTCCTGGCACCCGAGCCTACGCGGAATCCGGCGGGACGCACGTCACAAAGAAAGAATGTGAACACCTGAACTTGCGGCAGGCGGGGTTCAGGCTTACGGTCTAATCCATGACTAACCGTTGGTATGCGTATTTTTCGTTGGCTCTGGAGGAGCCCGCGCGATAATACGCTGACGCCAACCTTCAGAGCCAACAGGACAGGGATCATTCCCTGTCCTTCGCCATTTCCGGCGGGTTCTGAAGACGAGTCCCGCCGGTCCATTCTCAAACGGATACGGGACCATGAACCTCACCGCCACGCAGCACTCACAGACCACCTCAGACCTTCGCATCAGCGAGTTCCGCCCGCTGCCGGCTCCGGAGCAGCTGCTGGCCGAACTGCCGCTGTCCCCGGAACTCGCCCAGACCGTCCGCAGCGGCCGGGAGGCTGTCCGCGCGGTGCTCGACGGCGTTGATGACCGGCTGCTCGTCGTCGTCGGGCCCTGCTCCATCCACGATCCGGACGCCGGCCTGGACTACGCCCGGCGCCTTGCCGCTGTGGCCGCGGAGCACCGCGATGACCTGCTGATCGTGCTGCGGGCCTACTTCGAAAAGCCCCGCACCACGGTGGGCTGGAAGGGCCTGATCAATGATCCGCACCTGAACGGCAGCCATGACATTGAGGCGGGGCTGTACGCCGCCCGCCGGTTCCTGATCGCTGCCGGTGAGCTGGGCCTCCCGGTTGCCACCGAGTTCCTGGAACCCATCAGCCCGCAGTACGTCGCTGACCTGGTCAGCTGGGGAGCTATCGGCGCACGGACCACCGAAAGCCAGATCCACCGCCAGCTGGCCTCCGGTCTTTCCATGCCCGTGGGGTTCAAGAACGGCACTGACGGATCGCTGCAGATTGCCCTGGATGCGTGTGCGGCTGCAGCTGCTCCGCAGTCGTTCCTCGGAATCGACGGCACGGGCCGGGCCTCGATGGTCCGCACCGCCGGGAACCCGGACACCCACCTGATCCTGCGCGGCGGAAGCTCTGGACCCAACTACTCCGCCGCCGACGTCGCTGCCGCCTCCGGGGCACTGGCGGCCCGCGGCCTAAACCCCCGCCTGATTGTCGACGCGAGCCACGCGAACTCCGGCAAGAACCATCACCGCCAGGCCGAGGTTGCCCTGGAACTGGCCGCCCAGCTGGAATCGGGAACCGAGGGCGCCGGCATCCTGGCCGGCGTCATGCTGGAGAGCTTCCTGGTCGGTGGTGCCCAGCCACACGACGCGGCACATCCGGCTCCGCTGGTTTACGGCCAGAGCATTACGGACAAGTGCATGGACTGGGACACGTCCGCGGGGGTGCTGACCGTCCTGGCCCAGGCTGCGCGCACCCGCCGGAATGCGTCATAAGCGCACCGGAATAGAGGGGAAAACTTCCACTATGGTTACTCCAGCCACTAGAGTAGAGTGCTAGACGGTCACGAGATGGTCATCAAGGCGACACGCCGCCGGAGTTGGGTATGGCGCAGGTTGCTTCCGAGCGAAGGAACAAGAGATAAATGGCAGACGAGAGCAATTTCTCGGACGTGCGGTTTCTGACGGTGTCAGAGGTCGCGGATGTCATGCGCGTGTCCAAGATGACCGTTTACCGGCTGGTGCATTCCGGGGAACTCCCGGCGGTCCGTTTTGGACGGTCGTACCGCGTTCCGGAGTCTGCGGTGCAGCAGGTTCTGCGCAACGCCGTCATCGACCGGCAGTCCGGAACGGCTTAGGCACTTTCCGGCCGTAACCTGTTTTTGGGGTGCTCCCGGCGCTGTCCATAAAGGCGGCGCGGAGGCGGTACCCTGTTAAGGAACGTTTTCATTCTGGCTAGTAACTGCCGGAACCGAAGCTGGCGGGCCACGAGGCCTGACGGAAGCGGGGACCGGCATGGCTCCTAATTTCTAAGTTTGTGAGGACTCTGTGGGTTCAGTAATCAAGAAGCGCCGCAAGCGTATGGCCAAGAAGAAGCACCGTAAGCTGCTTCGTAAGACCCGCCACCAGCGCCGCAATAAGAAGTAGATTCTTCTTTTAGCTGCCGCCGAAGCCCGCCATCCGAACCAGGACACGGCGGGCTTCCGCTTTTTAAGCCTGCTCCCCGGTTTCCGGCGCTGCCCGGCGGGGTGCCGCTAGCGGGAGCGTACCCAGGAGAAGCCGCGCCACAGACCGTAGGCGGCTCCGGCCAGTGAGGCCGTCTTCAGGCCCAGCGTCGCGGCACGGCGGCCCGAGCGGAAGTCATAAACGGGCCAGTTGTGGTCACGGGCGTGGCGGCGCAGCCGGGCATCCGGGTTGATGGCTACGGGATGGCCCACCAGGCTGAGCAGTGGCACGTCATTGTAGGAATCGCTGTAGGCCCAGCACCGGTCCAGGTCCAGGCCTTCCTGCTCGGCCAGTTCCTTTACGCCTGCCGCTTTCGCCGGACCGTGCAGGAATTCGCCGACCAGCCGTCCGGTGTACAGCCCGTCGGTGACCTCGCTGACGGTGCCCAGGGCGCCGGTGAGGGAAAGCCTGCTGGCGATCACCGAAGCGACTTCCACCGGGGTGCCGGTAACCAGCCAGACCGGCCGCCCGGCCTTCAGATGCTGTTCGGTCAGGGCCCGCGTGCCCGGCCAGATCTTGGAGACGATCATCTCGTCATAGACTTCCTCGCCCAGGATCCGCACGTCCTCTGCCGCCAGGCCGGTCGCGAAAGCCAGGGCCGCGTCGCGGACGCTGTGCACGTCTTTCAGGTTTTCGCCCTGCAGCATAAACCGCAGCTGCTTGACCGCGAACCCTGCGGCTTCGCGCAGGGTGAAGACCTTCTTCTGGTACATTTTTCGGCCCACATGGAACAGGCTGGCCCCGCGCATCAGTGTGTTGTCGACGTCGAAAAATGCGGCTTCTCCCGGGTTGCCTGCCGCGGCCGGAGAATCGGCGGCACGGACGAGCGTGGAACGGGGCATGGAAGAAGTCTATAGAAAAACCTCACCGGAACGCGGATGTGCAGCGCGGAGACTAAGTTGGGAGTCATGAATGATGCTTCTTCCGGCGCACGAATCCCTGAACTGCTTCTGCTGACCCGTCCGGGGTGCCACCTGTGCCAGGCAGCCCGTGATGTGCTGGACCGTGTCTCCGCTGATCTGGGGGTGCCCTGGCAGGAACGCTCGATTGCAGAAGACCCTGAGCTTCAGGAACGTTTCGCAGAAGAAATCCCGGTGCTGATGATTGACGGAGTGCAGCGGGATTTCTGGCAGATCGATGAAGCCCGCCTGCGCCGCCTGCTGGCGGCGTAACACGGAGACTAAACACACTTGGTGGGGGAGCACCCACGGTCCTAAAGTGGGAAACCTGCCGGACCAGACGGTTCGCGCCAGCGGTGCCGCAGCCGAATAGCTAACGAAAGTTGCCGAAGTGAGTATGCCGGATGAGTCAGACGCAGCGGGTCCTGCCGCGTCTGCGCACAGCAGGCATATCCCTCCGGCCTCCCTGGCCCGGCTGACCGTTTACCTGAGGGTCCTGGGGACAATGCTGACCGAAGGCATCGAAAGGGTCTCCTCCGAGGAGCTGGCGGAAGCTGCCGGGGTGAACTCGCCCAAACTGCGCAAGGATCTCTCCTATCTGGGCTCCTACGGGACCCGCGGCGTGGGTTATGACGTGCCGTATCTCAGCGGGCAGATCTCTGCGGCGCTGGGCCTGACCCTTGACTGGCGGGTGGCAATCGTCGGTGCCGGCCACCTGGGCCGTGCGCTGGCCGGTTATCCGGGGTTCGGCTCCCGGGGTTTCGAAGTGGTGGCCCTGTTCGACGCCGATCCGATGGCCGTTGGCCAGGAAGTCGGGTGGCTGCGGATCAGCCCGGTGCAGTCGCTTGAAGCGGTGCTGGAAAAGACCCGGGCCAACATGGCCGTCCTGGCCGTGCCGGCCGAAGCCGCGCAGGACATGTGCACGCGCCTGGTGGATGCCGGCATCACGTCGATTCTCAGCTTCGCTCCGGTGGTGCTGCAGGCACCCCCGGAAGTGCAGATCCGCAAGGTGGACATGGCAACGGAGCTGCAGATCCTGGCCTACCACGCCCAGCGTGCCCAGGTTTCAGCCCTCGCGACGGATGCCCAGGCGCGTCTTCTGCGCTGATCCTCTGTGATTTCGCCCCCTTAGACCGTCCTCCCGCCGTGGGTGGCAAAGTAGCGGCCGCTGGGCGGCAGGAACAGCAGTCCGGTTCCCAGTGCCGTTGCCA
Source organism: Arthrobacter sp. NPDC055585 (assembly GCF_053619115.1). Lineage (NCBI taxonomy): Bacteria > Bacillati > Actinomycetota > Actinomycetes > Micrococcales > Micrococcaceae > Arthrobacter > Arthrobacter sp. NPDC055585. The sequence goes on along the minus strand of NZ_JBSHIT010000002.1, from coordinate 409,622 downwards.
GCGCAGCCACCACATGCGGGAAGGACCCGTCGCGGAACCCGAAGAACAAGCCTGCTGCCACCAGCACACAGGCCCCGGCACGGGCCCAGTTCCTGCCGTCGCGGATAAGGGAGACCAGCAGGAGATAGATGCCGAAGGCCACGGCGGCCACGGCGATGTCCGCAGCCCGGGCCATTGTGAGGATCGTGTCCACCGGAGCGCCCAGTTCCTGGAGCTGGATTGCGGCCTGCGGAACAGGACGCAGGGGATCCGTCGCAGCCTGCAGACTGGCAATCAGGCCCAGCACACCGCCGGCGAGAGTGAGCATGGCTGCTGCATTAACGGCAAGCGGTGCCCGCCGTCTGGTTCTGTGGTCCGAGATTCGGGGCGGCTGCGCGGCCGCAGCGGGCGGCGACGGCGAACGGTCCGGACGCGGAGGTGTTTTCGCTGCAGGCCGCGGCTGCACCGGTCCTCTGGCCGGCGTCACTGATCCCGCGCCGGAGCCTGCCGGAGCGGAGTCCGGTTTCGCCTCGCCTGGCCCGGATGGTGCTTCCGGTGCCTCCGGCAGAGCCGTCACCTGCCGTTCAGCGGCAGCGGGGGCAGAGAGCGCCAGCTGAATGACGGCATCCGGAAACCGGGGCCAGCTGAGCAGGCGCCCGCCGATGCGGGCCAGGCCCGAGGTGGCCGGCTCCGGGTGCGGGGTTGCCTCCCTCGCCGGTGCTGCCGGGGGCCGGTTTCCGGAAGAAGTCTCGTCCTCCGGAGCCCGCCGGAAGCTGCGGTGTATCAGGCGGTTGGTGAGGGAGTTGATGCCTGCTCCGGAGGAGCGGGGCGTTGCGCCAGGAGTCGTCATAGTCTTCGCCGCCTTCACAAGACCGGGTAATCGAAACCCGCCGCCTCCCGGAGGAGCCGGGCGGAGACTCAACGCTACGCGTCACGCTGCCGGCTGTGACCTGTGCTGCCCGGAACCTGTGCGCCGGGATGCCAGATTCTCCGCTGCCGCCGGTACGGGCCGGGGAACGGCACTAGTAGGCGCGGTACGGATTGAACCCCCGCCGCTGGAAGTAGGGGATGCTGGGCCGCAGGTAGAGCATGACGATTCCGGCTATACCGGCAAGCGAGGACAGGATGGAGAGCCAGCCGAGCGCGGACAGCACATAGACGGGGAAGGACACCAGCAAGCCTGCCAGGGAGAAGGCAGCGAATACCGTACCGAGGATCCGTGCCCAGTTGTGACCTTTGAGGATGAACCAGGCGATGAGTACGTAGATGCCCAGTCCAATGATGCTGAGCACCACAGAGAACCAGACGATGAAGCCGCCGGCATCCTGGACATCGACGTTCGCGTCCCGCAGCGAATTGATCTGCGCGCTGGTCAGGACGTCCGGGATCCGGAAGGAAGTCACCAGGTTGTTGATCAGCGAAAGCACACCTGCCGCGATGATCAGCCAGAAGCCGATCACCACCTCCCGGGGCGCCGGTCCCTTGGGCTGGCCCGGCCCCGCCGGGGAACCGGGGTAGCTGTAGCCGGATGGCTGGGCCGGCTGATAACCGTAGGACTGGCCGTACTGGCCCTGCCCGTACTGGTTCTGTCCATATTGGCCCTGCCCGTACCGGCCGCCGGCAGGGTCATTTCCCTGGACCGGGTTCTGGCCGGGCGGCGGCGGAATGTGCGGCTGTCCCGGCTGGCCGGACGGCTGCCCGTACTGGCCGTAACGCGGCTCGGGGCGTTGTTCCGGGCCGCGGTGGCCAGGCCTGCCGTCTCCGGGCACGGAGTTGCCGGGGTCCTGGGGATCGGGAACGTTGGGAGTGCTCATTTGGGCCCGCCTGCCGTGAGGAATGGCCTGCCGGGAGAGCCTCCGGCAGGGCAGATAACCCATCTGCGAAGTCGGAAGCAAGTCTAGTCCTCCGCCCGCCGCATCACACCGGACAAGGGCTTTTCCGGGCCGGAAGGAGCCCTTAACGAACAGCAGGTCCGGGGCGCTTTCTGCGCTCCGGACCTGCTGTCATGCCCAGCGGGTCATTAGGCCTTGACGAAGGCAACGTCCACGTTGATGGTGACCTTGTCGCCAACCAGCACGCCGCCGGTCTCCAGTGCTGCGTTCCAGGTCAGGCCGAACTCCTTGCGGCTGATGGCCGTGGTGCCGGCGAAGCCCGCGCGGGTGGCGCCGAAGGGGTCAACGGCTACGCCGTTGAATTCGACATCCAGGGTGACCGGGCGGGTAGTGCCCTTGATGGTCAGGTCGCCGGTGAGCTTGTACTCTTCGCCGGAACCTTCAATGCCGGTGGCGGTGAAGCTCAGTTCCGGGAACTGCTCGACGTCGAAGAAGTCCGGGCCCTTGACGTGCGCATCACGGTTGGCGTCGTTCGAGTTGAACGATGCGGCGTCAATCACGGCGGTGATCTTGGAGTCGCTGAGCTCCTGGCCAACCTCCAGGACTGCGGTCACCTTGTCAAAGTTGCCGCGGACCTTGCTGATGCCTGCGTGGCGGACGGTGAAGCCAACCTCGCTGTGGGAGGAGTCGAGGTTCCAGGTGCCTGCGGTGAGACCGGTGGGGATCATGTTTTTCTCCTTGGGTAAGTCGGTGGCAGACGGTTCGCCGCACCACCAGTAGATGCATTTGCATTTACTATTGCACACGATGGTCAAAGGTTCAAGTGATTGTGAAGATTTAATCTTCCCCGGCGTGTCTGCGAGACTGGGAGGCATGTCCCGCGCCTCGATCCACCTCGTCCGTCATGGTGAAGTCTTCAACCCGGACGGCATTCTCTACGGCAGGCTGCCTGAATTCCATCTCTCGGACCTTGGCCGGGAAATGGCAGACCGGGTGGCACAGCATTTTCAGGAACGCCGGAACGACGGCGCGAAGCTGGTATATCTGGTCGCCTCACCGCTGACCCGGGCCCAGGAGACCGCGGCCCCGATTGCGCGCGCGCTCGGAGTGGAAACCGTCACAGACGAGCGGATCCTTGAGGCGGAGAACCGCTTTGAAGGGCTGCCTGGTGTGAAGCGGCAGCTGCGCAACCCCAGATACTGGCCGCTGCTGCGCAATCCGATGAAACCCTCGTGGGGTGAACCCTACGCGCAGCAGGTGGAGCGTGTGATGGCGGCCGTGCATGACTCGCGGATCCGGGCTCTGGAACTGGGCGGCAGCGGAGCAGAAGCTGTGCTGGTCAGCCACCAGCTGCCCATCTGGGTGACCCGGCTCGCAGCAGAAGGGCGCAGGCTCTGGCATGACCCCCGCAGCCGTGAATGCACACTCACCTCGGTGACCACCCTGGACTTCAATGACATGGAACTGACCGGCGTGCGCTACGCCGAGCCCTCCGCCGACCTTTTGCCCGGGGCAGCGAACCTCCCCGGCGCATAATACAATTACTACGCGTTGTAGAAGTGGCCGCCCCCTGCCGCGATGAAAGCTGGAGCTCCGTGAAGAAACCGACAAGCGAAACACAGCCTGCTGCCATGCACCGCAGGTCCTTCCTGCGCCTTGGTGCCGGGCTGGCTGTTGGCGTGCCGCTGGCGGCCGCCCTGGCCGGGTGTTCAGCGGATGACCCGCTGGCCGAACAGGCCAAGGCCGGAGACAACAAGAACTACATTGCCGGTGACGGTTCGGTCACTGAATACGCTCCCTCCGAACGCGGTGAACCTGTCCGGCTGAGCGGAACCCTCTTTGACGGCACGGAAGTCAGCGCTGCTGACTGGGCCGGCGACGTCGTCGTCCTGAACTTCTGGTACGCCGCCTGTGCTCCCTGCCGCAAGGAAGCTCCGGACCTGGTGGAACTGCACGATACCTATGCCCCGGAGGGTGCCCGTTTCTACGGCGTGAACATCCGGGACGAGGCCAAGACCGCCGAGGCCTTCGAGCGGAACTTTGCCATTCCCTACCCCAGCTTCGAGGACCGCAACGGGGGAGTGCTGCTGGCCATGACCAGCTTCGTGCCGCCGCAGGCCGTTCCCACCACGCTGGTCCTTGACCGTGAGGGCAGGGTTGCCGCGCGCATCCTGGGCCTGGCGGACAAGGGAACCCTGAAGACGCTCATCGCCGACGCGCTGGCCGCGTAGCCGACGTGCCGCCCGTGCTTCCAGCTGCCGCCGTGCCGGCAGCCAACGTCTTCGCCGAGACGATCCTGAACGGGTCGATGCTTCTGGCGATCCCCGTTGCCGTGCTGGCCGGGCTGGTTTCTTTCCTGTCCCCGTGTGTGCTGCCGCTGGTTCCGGGTTACCTGGGCTATGTGACCGGCCTGACCGGAATTGATTTGCAGAAGCAGCGCCGCGGGCGGATGTTCACCGGGATCGCGCTGTTTGTGCTGGGCTTCTCCGTGGTCTTTGTGGCCATCGGCGCCGGAATCGGGCAGCTGGGTTCCTGGCTGCGCGGCGCTGAGCAGGCCTGGATCCAGCAGGTGCTGGGTGCCCTGATCATCCTGCTGGGCGTCATTTTTATGGGCGGTCTGTCCTGGTTCCAGCGCGACCGCAAGATTGAGGCCCGTCCGCCCGCAGGGCTTTGGGGCGCTCCGCTTCTTGGCGTCACCTTCGGACTGGGCTGGGCTCCGTGCCTGGGCCCCACCCTCTCGGCCGTGCAGCTGCTCTCTTTCTCCGGTGACGATGCCTCCGCAGCCAAAGGCGCGCTGCTTACCTTCGTCTACTGCCTCGGCCTGGGGCTTCCCTTCCTACTGATCGCGCTGGGCTTCCGGCGCGGCATGGGTGCCCTTGGCTTCTTCCGCCGCCACCGCATTGCCCTGCAGCGTTTTGGCGGCGGCATGCTGATCGCCCTTGGCCTGCTGATGGTCACCGGCGTCTGGAACCTTTGGATCAACCAGCTCCAGGGCTGGCTTGACAGCGTGACCCTGCCCATCTGATGAACACACCCCCAAACCCGTCCCCAGAGAACAATGAGAACCAGTTGAAACCTGAACCGGACAGCGAAATGACGCCACAGCCGCCCGCGGACAACGCGGACGCGGAACCCGCGCGCGCGGACCGCAAAGGCACCAAAGCTGAGAACGACGTCGCGCTTCCCGCCCTGGGACTGCGCGGCACCCTGCGCTGGGCCTGGACGCAGCTCACCAGCATGCGCACCGCGCTGTTCCTGCTGCTGCTGCTCGCCGTGGCAGCGGTGCCCGGCTCGCTCTTCCCCCAGCGGCCGGCCAACCCGGGGGCCGTCACCCAGTACATCCAGGACAACCCGGACGCCGGACCCTGGCTGGACCGCTTCCAGCTCTTCGACGTGTACTCCTCGGTCTGGTTCTCCGCGATCTACCTGCTGCTGTTCATTTCCCTGATCGGCTGCGTCATTCCCCGTGCCAAGGTGCACTGGAAGGCCCTGCGCTCCAAGCCGCCGCGGACCCCCACCAAGCTCTCCCGGCTGCCCGAATACGGCACCCTGGCTGTACCGGCCGGAACAGGGCTGACCGCCGCCGAAGCTGCCCGGGACGCCGCCGCCATCCTGCGCAAGCGCGGCTACCGGGTTGAGGCCCGCGACCTGGACGGCGACCGTCCGTCCGTGGGCGCCGAGCGCGGTTTCGCCAAGGAAACCGGAAACCTTGTGTTCCACGTCTCCCTCGTGGGCGTGCTGGCGTCCATCGCCGTCGGCGGGCTGCTGGGGTACAACGGACAGCGGATCGTGGTGGAAGGGGATACCTTCGTGAACACCCTGGTGGGTTATGACACCTTCACCCCCGGCACCAACTTCACCGAGTCCCAGCTGAGCCCCTACTCGCTGACACTGGATGACTTCGATGTCACCTTCGACCGGCAGCCGAACGGCAACGTCCAGCCGCTGGACTTCACTGCCGGGGTCACTGTGCAGGAAGACCCGGATGAAGAGCCCCGCAGCGAAACGCTCAAGGTCAACGAACCGCTGAACATCGGCGGCACCAAGGTCTATCTGGTCGGCAACGGCTACGCACCGGTTGTCACCGTCCGCGACGGCGAGGGCGAGATCGCCTTCCAGGGCCCCGTAGTGGGTGTTCCCACCGACGGCGTGTACACCTCGCTGATGGTTATCAAGGCGCCGGACGCCAAGCCGGACCAGCTGGGCTTTGTTGGGTTCTTCCTGCCCACGGCCATGCTGGATTCAAACGGAGTCTCCTTCTCTGGCGACCCTGACCCGGTCAATCCGCAGCTGAACCTGAACTCCTACTACGGTGACCTGGGCCTGGACGACGGCGTGCCGTCCAACGTCTTTGTCCTGGACACCGAGGAGCTCACCGAACTGAACAACCGCGACCTGGATTCCGGCGGCATTGTCCTGGGCATGAACCAGAGCTATGACCTGCCCGAAGGCAAGGGCTCCATCAGTTTCGACGGACTGCTGCGCTACGCCGCGCTGGACGTCCACTATGATCCGGCCAAGACAGCGGTGGGAATCTTCGCGGCGCTCAGCCTCGCCGGGCTCACCGGCTCCCTGTTCATCGCACGCCGGCGCGTTTGGGTTCGTACCGGAACGGCCGAGGATGGCCGCATAATGGTCGAGTACGGATTGCTGGCCCGCGGCGAAGATCCGCGGCTGGTAACTGAGGGTGCAGCACTGCGGACCCTGCTTGAAAAGAAGTGGCTGGCGGGCACTCCCGCCGCAACCCCTGCGGAAGGCCCGGAAACCCTGGCCGATGCATCAGTGGCCGCCAGCACCGGACGCACGGAAGAAACAGGTAAGGACTCCTAATGCCCTCCATTGACTACCAGCTCGCGGAATACAGCGATCTCTTTATGCTGCTGGCGGCGTTCACCTACACGGTCGCGCTGCTTGCCTTCGCCTGGGACCTGGCCAAGAGCAGTAAGACGCTCAAGGCCATTGACCAGAAGGCGGCAGTCCAGTCCGCTCCGAAGGTCATGGCGACCGCTGGAGCGCCGTCGTCCGGGCCGGCTGACTCCAACCGCCAGTGGAACACCGGCGAGGCCGTAACCGCCGACGACGCGATGGGCTACACCGGTGAGCGCCGCAACGCAGCCCGCGTCGCCGTCGCCCTCACCGCCCTGGCCACGCTCATCCACGCAGCTGCCGTGGTTGCCCGCGGCCTGGCCGCGCACCGTGTGCCCTGGGGCAACATGTACGAGTTCTGCACCACCGGCGCGCTTGTGGTCTCGCTGGTCTTCCTGCTGGTGCTGCTGCGCCGCGACCTGCGCTTCCTCGGCACCTTCGTAGTGGGCCTGGTGCTCATCATGATGATGGCCGCGACCATCGGCTTCCCCACTCCGGTTGGGCACCTGATTCCCGCACTGCAGAGCTACTGGCTGATCATCCACGTTTCCGTGGCCGTCATTGCTTCGGCACTCTTCACCCTGACCTTCGCCATGTCCGTGCTGCAGCTGCTGCAGGCTGACCGCGAGGCCAAGGCCCGCGCCGGCGGAAAGGAGCGCTTTGCGTTCCTGAAGATCGTTCCCTCCGCCCAGTCCCTGGAGAACTTCTCCTACCGCATCAACGCCGTTGCCTTTGTGCTCTGGACCTTCACCCTGATGGCCGGTGCTGTCTGGGCAGAGCAGGCCTGGGGACGCTACTGGGGCTGGGACACCAAGGAAGTCTGGACCTTCGTAATCTGGGTTGTCTACGCCGGCTACCTGCACGCCCGTGCAACGCGCGGCTGGACCGGTACCCGTGCCGCCTGGCTCTCGATCGTCGGCTACCTCTGCGTGGTCTTCAACTTCACGATCGTCAACGTCTACTTCGCGGGCCTGCACTCCTACTCGGGCGTCTAGGTCTTTCGACGCTGAACCCCGCTCCGGCTTCTGCCGGGGCGGGGTTTTGCTGTTTCAGGTGGGGTGCGGCTTGGGGCGGATCTCTCGGCCGATGTCGTGGGGCTGCGGAACGTGGTTAGGCACGCGGGCTTTTGCGCCGGAGCCACTCCGCAAGCGCCCTGAACGGTGCCAGACTGGGCCAATGAGTCACCGCGCAGGGTACAGCCGGCGAGCAGCACTCGTCCGGGTCGACACGTCTGGTCCCTCATGAAGCCAGCGGGCAAAGCCATCATCGCGCTGAGCGCCTGCTGCATCGCGCAGTTCGTCCTGACGGTCAACGGCTCGATCGTGAGCATCGTCCTTCCCGACATTGCGAGGGAGTTCGGCGCCTCGATGACGTTGCTGCAGTGGACGGTAGGAGTCTACGTCCTAGCTTTCGCGTGCCTCCTGACAGCGGCGGGCAACACAGCCGACCGGCTCGGCCGCCGCCGCATCCTGATCGCCGGACTCGCCGTCATTCTGATCGGCTCCCTAGTCTGCGCGCTGAGTCCCGATGTCGCCGTGCTCATCGCCGGCCGGGTGGTGCAGGCGGTCGGCGCAGCCATGCTCGCCTCGTCGGGGCTCGCCGCCGTCTCGGCCCGGTCGAGCAACACCGCGGTGCGGGTCCGCGCGATCGCATGGTGGGCCGCGATTGGCGGTGTCGCCCTGGCCGCCGGACCCTTCATCGGTGGCGTCCTCAGCGAGTACTTCGGATGGCGCGGCGTGTTCTGGATGAGCGTCCCGGTCGCCCTGATCGGCCTGATTCTGGTGACGATCTCCGTCAAGGAGTCACGCAACCCTTCGCCGCAGCCGTTCGATGCCGTCGGGCAGATCCTGCTGTCCGGGTTCCTCGCTGCGCTGGCCTTCGCTTTGATCGAGGGCACGCAGCTTGGCTGGACTTCGGCGCCTATCCTGATCGTGCTCGGGGCCGCGGCTGTGCTCCTCACCGTCGGGCTGCTGCGTGCCCGGCGCCGGCCGGATCCCCTGATCCCGCTCCGGCTCTTCGCCGACCGCCCTTTCGTCCGGGCCTCGCTCACCTCGGTCATCGGCTTCGCCGCCGCCGCAGGATTCTTCTATGTCGCCCCGCAGTATCTGCGCTCGATTCGCGGGGAGAGCGCGCTGGAGGCGGGCATCTTCCTGCTGCCGCTCGCGATCGCCGCTCTCGCTTCCGCCCAGCTGTCCGGGCGGATCGTCGCGGCCGGGCGGGCTGGTCAGGACCTGGTGGCGGGCGGAGTGGTCATGGCACTCGGTTCGGTGATGCTGCTGCTGTGGTCGGACGGCTCGCTGTGGGTGGTCGCGGCGGCGTTCATCATCTTCGGATTCGGGTACGGACTGCTCAACGATCCGCTCAGCGTGGAGGAGCTCGCATCGCTTCCCGACTCGGAGGCGGGCCTGGCTTCGTCGCTGTTCTCGACGTCGAAGCAGACCGGCCAGCTCTTCGGCATCGCGGCGGTGGGCACAATCCTGTCCGCGGCGTCGCCGGACTTCGCGTCCGCCTACCGCGATGTGGGCGGGTGGGGTTGGGCGGCGCTGGTAATCTGCGGCGTCGCTGTCTCCGCCCTCAACGTCCCGTCCCTGGGAAGCCGCACCAAGCCGATCCGCACCCGCACCACCACCACACCGGACGGGCCTTCCCGCTAAAGGTGGTTAGCTGCTGCTGGGCTTCTCGTCGTCGTTCTGCTTGGTGCGCTTCTCGCGGTCCGCTATTTCCTGCTCACGGCGCTTCAGCTCTTCTTCCTTGGCCTGCTGCCGGCGGCGGATCTCCAGGTTGCGGAGGAACTCAGGATCGTCGTCCGGAGCGGTTGGGCGGCGCTGGGTGCGCGGCTTCGGCTCAGGGCCGCGGCCCGGGCGGCCAAACAGGAACCACAGGATTGCACCGAGCACCGGCAGGAGAACGATTACGGCAATCCAGAAGGGTTTGGAGATGCTCCGCACTTCATGGGCCCGGGACATAAGGCAGTCGATGACGGCGTAGATGATTACGGCTGCGACTACGATGACGCTGAGGAGTACGAAGCGGGGCATGCCCCCAAGTGTAGTGGAGGCAGCTGATCGCAGCCTGAATAGTTTCCAAAGGCATCTAATCCGCGATATTCCGTTCCCGGAGCAGGCTGGGAAACCGGTCCGGGCTGTGCCCGTAGAATGGGCACGTGGCTTTCTGGAAATTTACCGCTCTCCGCCTTGGTCTGGTGGCCGTCTTCTTCGTTGCCGGAATGTTCCTGCAGCTGGGACTGGTGCTGTCCGCCATTGTCTCTGCCATCCTGGCCTGGTGCGTGACCTACCTGTTCTTCCGGGATATGCGGGATGCCGCGGCCGTAGGCCTGCAGAGCCGCTTCAGCGAAAAGACACCGCCCTCCCGGAACCGCGCCGAGCTGGACGACTCCGCCGCGGAGGACTCCCTGCACGACGCCAACCCTGACGTCACGATCGACGCCGACCGCAAGCCCCGCGAGAGCTGACGCCGCACCTGCCTTCCCGGCCCGCCTGTTAGGGTCAACGGACAGTCTTGCCCGGCAGCGCTGCCGGGCCGCAGGGGGAGGGCATAGTGGGGAAGACAGAACTCAGGAACGATGCAGCGCAGCGCGGGAATGCCTATAACCGGCGCTGGGCTATTGGCGTAACTGCCGGACCTCTGACCCTGGGACTGGCCGCAGCAGCGCGTGGATGGCCATGGTTTCCGGCAGCCTCCCTGAGCGTCTCGCCAGCCATTGGGGTCCTGACGGCGTGGACGGCTACTCGTCCCTGTGGGGCATGGCAGCAGTCGCCGTGCTGGCCTGTGGAGGCTCCGGTGCCGTCATCGCCGGGTTGTCAGTACTGCTCCGCGGCTACTCCGCCCTTCTTGCCCGCATCGGTGTTGGCTTCGGAATCGCTCTCGGGACCCTGATGACGGGCCTGGCCGCCGCCGTCGTCGCCGGACAGATCGGGCTCTCTGACGCCTCCCGCGCGGAGATTTATGCTCCACTGGTCTGGGCGGGCGCCGTCGCCGGCTGCGTTGCCGGCGGCCTTTGTGGCTGGCTGTACCGTCCCTCGGAGGTGGACCGGACGCCCAGCCCGGACACCCAGGCAGCCGAAGCCGCCGCAGCCAGCGGGGATTCATCCCTGGCCGCCGATGCGCGCCGGGCCGCTGCCGGCAGGGAAAGCCTCATCATCAAGGTCTCAATGGGGCCGATTATGTGGCTGGTCAGCCCGGGCACGGGAGCGGTGGTTGCCCTAAGCCTGGTATTCATCCATCCGGCGCTGGCGCTGCTGGGAATTCCTGCCGCGGCCCTGCTATGGATCTTCTGTTCGGGCAAGGCAGTAATTGACGACGCCGGGGTGCGGGTTTTGGCGGGCGGGCTCTGGAAACTGATGCCGCTTGCGCACCGTGAGATTACCCGCGCGACCGTGCAGGACATTCAGGCACTGGACTACGGCGGCTGGGGATACCGCATCAGCGCAGCCGGCACGGGGTTCATTGTGCGCAGCGGCCCGGCGCTGGTCCTGACCGCCGGTTCCAGGCAGAAGTACGTTATTTCGATGCCGGACGCCGTGACGGCCGGACGCGCCTGCGCCCTGGTAAATGCGTACCAGGCTGGCCCGCAGGATGAATCTGGTACGCCTGGGGTTTGAATTGGCGGCCGGATGGGAGAATTCGCCCATTTTGGGCCCCTAAACATAGCTAGGGTTGCAGCTATGCAAACCATCCTTTCCAGCGCACGGCGCTGGGCGGCTCCCGGTGCCGCCGCCGTCTTCTTTGTCCTGTGGTGTGCGGAGCATGCGGGCCGTTTTGGTCCCGCGGCCAGCCTGCTCCCCAAATACTGGACCGGTGCCGTGCCCCTGGCCTTCATCACGGCTGCGATCGGGGTTGCGGCCCTCTGGCCTCTGGTCTCCCTGTCGCTGACTGCGCTGCTGCTGGCCGGCCAGCTGCTGCGGCTGGTGCCGCCCATGGAATCCGGCCACTGGGCCATCTACGTTGGTGCATTTTTGTCGCTGGCGCTGATCGCCTGGACCGGTTCACGGCGGATGCGGATCATCGCGTTCGCCGCCAACACCGTGTTCGCTGCGGGAATGGCTTTTCTGCTGCTCTCCCACCGGTACGGGGCAGGCGTGGGCTGGTTCCCATCGGTGAATGGGGGAGACCGGGCAACGCTCACCGCTTTTGGTCCGCAGCTGTTCTCCCTGCTGCTCCTGATGGCTGCAGGCTGATCCGGGCTTTGGAGACCATCGCCGGCTCTGCACGCAGCGCCCTCGTGGACGCCCAGCGGGTGATCGAGGGAGCCGAGGATGACGGACTGAGGACACCGCAGCCCCAGCTTGAAGACATCACCGGCCTGATAGACGGTATGCGCAGCAGCCTGGACATCGATGAGGGGACCTCGGGAGAGCCCAGGGAACTCTCCAGCGGCCAGCAGCTGGCGGTGTTCCGGATTGTCCAGGAACGCCTGACCAATGTGCTCAAGCACGGCGGGCGCGGAACGGCGGTTCGGCTCCACTTTGACTGGAATGGTCCGGGCCTGACCCTCCTCGCAGTATCAGACCTGACAGAGCATCCCCGCACACCGGAAGGCACACAGGAGCAGCGGCCGGGCCGCGGAATCCCCGGAATGCAGGAGCGGGCACACCTCGCCGGTGGCTGGCTCACGGCCCTCCCGGACGGCGAGCAGTTTCGGGTGACACTTTTCCTGCCATATGGGGCCGCAGACAACCGGCCGGGCGCAAGAATTGTCCCCGAAGGCGCCAAGTCGGTTGCCGGATCCGGGGAAACCACGGGCCGGCACTGAGCGGCGCAGGGCAGGAAGAAACCCAGGAATGCCTGAGCCGGATACCCGGATCTCGGTAGCTCTGGTCGATGACCAGCCGCTCTTCCTCGCCGGCATCCGCATGCTGGTGGAGAGCCAGCAGGACATGGTCTTTCGCTGGGAAGCCGGTGAAGGACTGCAGGCGGCCCAGCTGGCCGCTGAACAGCGCCCCGACGTGATCCTGATGGACCTGCGGATGCCCGTCCTGGACGGTGTGGAGGCCACCCGCCGGATCGTCGCGGAAGCTCAAAGCGCCGGATCGGAACCCCCCAGAATCATCGCGCTGACCACGTTCAACCGTGACCAGGCTGTTGTCCAGGCCGTCCAGGCCGGCGCCAGCGGGTACCTGCTCAAGAGCGCCGAGCCGGAGTTCCTCCTCGCATCGATCCGGACAGTCCACACGGGATACTCGGTGATCGCGCCGGGGTCCATTCACTCCCTGTTCGAGCACGCGGCCCGCAGCGCACCGCCCCGGGAACCGGACCTTTCCGTGCTTGAGGTGCTTTCAGCGCGGGAACGCGATGTTTTCCTGCTTGCTGCCAAGGGACTGAGTAACCAGGAGATCGCGCAGAGCCTGTTTGTCTCCGAAGCGACCGTGAAGTCCCACCTGAGAAATGTGCTGGACAAGCTGGACCTGCGCACCCGGATCCAGCTGGTCTCCTTTGCCCACGAGCGCCGTCTGCTGGGCAGCTGAGATTAGCTAGGCCAGCAGCCGGGTCAGTACCAGTGACAGACCATAGATCACGCTGAAGCCAAGGTTGATCAGCCCGGTCTGCTTGAGGACAGGGATCAGGCTGCGGCGCTTTTTGCCCTTGAGCATCAGCCAGCTCGGCATCAGGCACGCGGGCAGCAGCAGCAGGACCAGCAGCACCCAGGGATAGTCGCCCACCAGCAGCAGCGGAAGCAGCAGCGCCAGTGCCAGCATCATGACGTAACTGATGCGGGCGGCGTCGTCGCCCAGGCGAACCGCAAGGGTGCGTTTGCCTGACTCCCGGTCGGTGGGGATGTCCCGGACGTTGTTGGCCATCAGCAGTGCGGTGGCAATGAGTCCGGTGGAGACGGCTCCGATCCACGCGGCGGCATTCACCTGGCCGGCCTGCGTGTAGGTGGTGCCCAGCGTGGCTACGAGGCCAAAGAAGACGAAGACAAAGACGTCGCCAAGGCCCAGGTAGCCGTAGGGGTTCCGGCCTCCGGTGTAGCCCCATGCTGCTGCAATGCAGCCCACGCCCACCAGCAGCAGGAACCAGGCCTGGGAGAGGATCACCAGGGCAAGGCCGGCAGCCATCGCCAGCCCGAAGCACAGGAACGCGGCGTACTTCACCGACTTGGCGGGAGCCGCACCGGAACCGGTGAGCCGCAGCGGGCCAACCCGGTTGTCATCCGTGCCGCGTACGCCGTCGGAGTAGTCGTTCGCGTAGTTCACGCCCACCTGCAGCAGGATCGCTACGACGGCGGCCAGCAGTGCGTTAAGCCAGTGGAAGGACCCGAGGTCAAAGGCGGCCGCGGAACCGATAATCACCGGAGCAACCGCCATCGGAAGTGTCCGGGGCCGTGCCCCCTCGAACCATTGCGCCGCTGTGGCCACAGTCAATTCCTTCTTCGTTAGCTTTGGGCTGATGCTCTACGGCAGGAACCGGCCTGCCGGCCAGCTTCATTCTCCCGCACCGCCGCCGCGAGTGCGAAAACGCCCCGTCCGCGCGTCGAAAGGCCAGTTACGGCTCTTCCCAGCGCTCAAAAGAGCCGTAACTGGCCTCTCGACGGGGGTGAGAGGGGTGTTAGCCGCGGGCGGCAGACAGCAGCCGGCGGACGGCAATCCTGTCGGTCTTGCCACCCGGCAGCAGGGGAAGACGCTCAAGTTCCACCACGACCTTCGGCACGGCAGGAGCACCCAGCGCGGAGCGGACGGCGCTGCGCAGCCGGCCGGTGTCCACCGAGCCGACGACGACGATGCCCACCACGGCGCCCCACTCCGCGTCTTCCAGCCCCATCGCCACGGCCTGATGCACCTCGGGAAGCTGCTCCGCAGCGGCAGCCACCGCGGCACCGGAAACCTTCACACCGCCGGTGACAATCACGTCGTCCAGCCGTCCGGAGACCGAGACGATGCCGTCTGCGGACACCGAACCGGTGTCATCGGTGCGGAACCAGCGCTTGCCGGAGTGGAATGCAAACCGCTCAGCGCTTAGCTCAGGAGCACCCAGATAGCCGTCGGCCAGCATGTCCCCGGCAATCCAGAGCCGGCCCTCGTATTCCTGGACCTCGACGCCGGGCAGTGGAACGCCGTCGTACACGCAGCCGCCGGCGGTCTCGCTCATGCCGTAGGTGCGCACCACCTTCAGCCCGGACTCCTTCGCCTGCGCCAGCAGCGCCGGGCTGGCGGCCGCGCCGCCGAGCAGGATCGTGTCGAAGCGGCGCAGCACGGCAAGCGTGTCCGGAGCCGGATCGGTGAGGAGCCGGTGCAGCTGGGTGGGCACCAGGGACGTCAGCCGGGTCCGGTCCGTCATCGCCTGTGCGGCAGTGGTAAACGCTTCGGGGCTGAACGGTACGCCGGTGTTCATCAGCACCGGTTCGGTTCCGGCGTAGAGGGAGCGCACCAGCACCTGGACCCCGGCAATGTAATGGACGGGCAGGGCCAGCAGCCACTGGCCGTCCCTGCCGAGGTGCATCGCGGTGGCCATGGAGGAGGCTGCGAGCGCATCCGTGCTGAGCATGGTCTGCTTGGGTGTGCCGGTGGACCCGGAGGTGCTGATCACCAGCGCGACGTCGTCATTGGTCAGTTCTCCGGTGAAGGTCTGCGCCGGGTCGGCGTGCGGGGCGACGGCGGGGCCTTCCCCGGCCAGCGCCGCGGCCAGGGGCGGCAGCAGGTCTCCGGCGTTGAAGCCGGCCGGTGTGTGGACGGGAAGCAGTTCCATGACGTCCTAGAAGTAGTAGGGGAAGTTGGACCAATCCGGATCCCGTTTCGCCAGGAACGCTTCCTTGCCCTCCACCGCCTCATCCGTCATGTAGGCCAGGCGGGTGGCTTCGCCGGCGAAGACCTGCTGGCCGGCCAGGCCGTCGTCGGCCAGGTTGAAAGCGAACTTGAGCATCCGGATGGCCTGCGGGGACTGCCGGGCAATGTCCGCGGCGTATTCAAGCGCAACCTTTTCGAGGTTCTCGTGATCCACCGCTTCGTTGACGGCACCCATGGCCACCATGTCCTCGGCGGAGTATTCACGGGCCAGGAAGAAGATTTCCCGCGCACGCTTCTGGCCGATCTGCCGGGCCAGCAGCGCCGAACCGTAGCCTGCGTCGAAGCTGCCCACGGTGGCGTCGGTTTGCTTGAACTTGCCGTGCTGGCGGGAGGCGATGGTCAGGTCTGCCACCACGTGCAGGCTGTGCCCGCCGCCGGCTGCCCAGCCGTTGACGACGGCGATGACCACCTTGGGCATGGTGCGCATCAGGCGCTGGACTTCCAGGATGTGCAGCCGCCCGGCGCGGGCCGGGTCGATGGTTTCCTGGGTCTCGCCGTCTGCATACCGGTAGCCGTCGCGGCCGCGGATGCGCTGGTCGCCGCCGGAGCAGAAGGAGTGGCCGCCGTCCTTGGGGGAG
This sequence comes from Arthrobacter sp. NPDC055585, assembly GCF_053619115.1. NCBI lineage: Bacteria > Bacillati > Actinomycetota > Actinomycetes > Micrococcales > Micrococcaceae > Arthrobacter > Arthrobacter sp. NPDC055585. The sequence continues at coordinate 393,566 of NZ_JBSHIT010000002.1, read as the reverse complement.
GGGCCGTTGCCGGTGAGCAGGACGGTGGCGACGTCGGGTGTCATGCGGGCATGGTCCATGGCGCGGTACAGCTCGTCCACGGTGCCGGGGCGGAACGCGTTGCGAACCTCCGGGCGGTTGAAGGCAATCCGCACGGTAGGCAGGTCGCGCACGACGGCGCCGTCGGCGTCGCGCTCCACCTGACGGTGGTACGTCATGTCAGTGAAGTCGTCGAAGCCGCCAACCACCCTCCACTGCATGGGATCGAAGATGTCAGAGACCTGCTCGGGAAGTTGTGTGCTCACGGATCGAGTTTATCGCGGCCTGAAAACCCGCCCTTCGGGGAGGGCAGCGGCGGCATCTTCGCCTGCGCCGGACGGGAATCAGCCTGCATGCTGTTGGTCCCGGAGACCGGCGCGTAGCTTGTAAAAATGGCTAGCAGCTCCGCTACGGGGACAGACGGCCCCGCATCAGACGCACTCCTCAAACTCGGCAGGTTCTTCACCCGCTGGGATGAAACCGCCGACGGCCGGGCGGTTTTCCGCGAAGGCGGACGGAAGGGTGATGCCTTCTACCGGAACCGCTGGAGCCACGACAAGGTGGTGCGCTCCACGCACGGCGTGAACTGCACCGGATCCTGTTCCTGGAAGGTCTACGTCAAGGACGGGATCATCACCTGGGAAGCGCAGGAAACCGACTATCCCACCGTCGGCCCGGACCGGCCCGAGTACGAACCCCGCGGCTGCCCGCGCGGCGCTGCCTTCTCCTGGTACACCTACTCGCCCACCCGGGTCCGCTACCCCTATATCCGCGGCGTTCTGCTGGAAATGTACCGGGACGCGAAGCGTTCTTCGGGCGGCGATCCGGTGCTGGCGTGGGAAGCACTCATTGCAGATCCCGAGAAGCGCCGCACCTGGCAGCAGGCGCGCGGCAAGGGCGGGCTGGTGCGGTCCAGCTGGCAGGAAGCCCTGGAAATGACCGCGGCCGCGCACGTTGCCACGATCAAGAACTTCGGCCCGGACCGCTGCACCGGGTTCTCCCCGATCCCGGCGATGTCCATGGTCTCCCACGCTGCGGGGGCACGGTTCATCAACCTGATCGGCGGGGTGATGAACAGCTTCTATGACTGGTACGCGGACCTGCCCGTCGCCTCCCCGCAGGTCTTCGGTGACCAGACGGACGTGCCGGAATCCGGGGACTGGTGGGACGCGACCTACCTGATGATGTGGGGCTCCAACATTCCCGTGACCCGCACCCCGGACGCGCACTGGATGGTGGAAGGACGCTACCGCGGCACCAAAGTGGTCTCCGTCAGCCCGGACTACGCGGACAACACCAAATTCGCCGACGAGTGGCTGCCGGTCCAGGCCGGATCCGATGCCGCCATGGCGATGGCGATGGGGCACGTGATCCTCAAGGAGAACTTCGTGGACCGGCGGGTGCCGTTCTTCGAGGACTACGTGCTGCAGTACACGGACCTGCCGTTCCTGGTCACCCTGGTGGACGGACCGGACGGCACCACCGTGCCGGGAAAGTTCCTCACCGCCCAGGACCTGGGTGGCGGAGAGGGTTCGGCCGCCGACGCCGCGTTCAAGACTGTGCTGCTGGACCGGGCCTCCGGCGCTCCGGTAGTGCCCAACGGATCGCTGGGCTTTCGGTACAACGACGCCGACGCCGGCAAATGGAACCTGGATCTTGGGGGTGTGGTGCCCGCTCTGTCCCTGGGTGACGCCGCCGGTTGGACCGGGACCACATCCGGGGTGGACCTGCCGGTGTTCTCCGATCCCTCCGGCACCGGGACCGTGGTGCACCGCGGCGTGCCGGTGGCGCAGGTCGCCGGGAAGAAGGTCACCACGGTCTTTGACCTGATGCTGGCCCAGTACGGGGTGGGCCGGGACGGGCTGCCCGGCGACTGGGCTTCCGGGTACGACGACGCCGCCACCGCCTACACACCGGCCTGGCAGGAGGAGCTGACCTCCGTCAAACCCTCGGCTGTGATCCGCACCGCCCGGGACTTCGCGGCCAACGCTGAAAAGTCCCGTGGCCGGTCCATGATCATCCTCGGTGCCGGGATCTGCCAGTGGTACCACGGGGACGTGACCTACCGGGCGATCCTGGCCATGCTGATGCTCTGCGGCTGCGAGGGACGCAATGGCGGCGGCTGGGCGCACTACGTGGGCCAGGAGAAGTGCCGGCCCATCACCGGCTGGGCCGCCATGGCCTCGGCAGGGGACTGGAACCGGCCGCCGCGCTTTATGATCGGCACCGCGTTCTGGTACATGCACACGGACCAGTTCCGCTCCGACGGCTACTCCACGGACGGCGTGCAGTCCCCGCTGGCCGAGGGCCATCTGCGCGGCATGCACTCGGCGGACGTGATTGCCAAGTCAACCCGGATGGGCTGGATGCCGTTCTTCCCGCAGTTCGACGCGAAGAACTCCCTGGATGTGGCAGACGAGGCGGCGGCCGGCGTCGAACGCGGGGAAGCCGAAACACCGGCCCGCTGGGTGGCAGACCGGCTGAAGGAAGGGCAGCTGCGTTTCGCGGTAGAGGACATTGACGCTCCGGAGAACTGGCCGCGCACCCTCATCCTCTGGCGGTCCAACCTGCTCGGCTCCTCGGCCAAGGGCGAGGAGTACTTCCAGAAACACCTGCTCGGCACGCTGAACAACGTGCTGGGCACGGACCACGGGGATGCCCGGCCGAAGGACGTGGTGTGGCGGGAAGAAGCCCCGCAGGGCAAACTCGACCTGCTGGTCTCCGCTGACTTCCGGATGACCAGCTCCACCCTGCTTTCCGACGTCGTGTTCCCGGCCGCCACCTGGTACGAGAAATACGACCTCTCCTCCACAGACATGCACCCGTACGTGCACGCTTTCACCCCGGCAATCCCCGCACCCTGGGAAGCGAAATCGGACTTCGAGCTCTTCCGGCTGCTCTCCGTGGAGTTCTCCCGGCAGGCTGCCGCCCACCTGGGCGTCCGGAACGACCTGGTGGCCACCGCCCTCACCCACGACACCCCGGGGGAGATCGCCCAGCCCGGCGGCCACGCCCCGGACTGGAAAGGCACGGACATTCCGGCGGTGCCGGGGAAGAACATGCCCAGCCTCGCCGTCGTCGAACGGGATTACACGGCCATCGCGGACAAGTTCACGGCCATGGGCCCGCTGGCGGAAAAGCTGGGCTTCACCACCAAATACGTCACCTACAAGGTGGACAAGCAGGTGCGGCAGCTGGCGCAGAAACACGGTGTCTTCGATTCCGGTGCCGCCCGCGGCAGGCCGGCGGTGGACACCGACGCCCGGATGGCCGAGGCAATCCTGCTCTTCTCCGGCACCACCAACGGGGAACTGGCGGTCCAGGGCTTCGAAACTCTGGAACAGCGCACCGGCACACCGCTGGCTGACCTGGCGGTCGGCGCGGAAGACAAGCTCATCACCTTCCGCGACACCCAGGACCGCCCGACGCCGGTGATCACCTCCCCGGAATGGTCCGGTTCGGAGTCCGGCGGCAGGCGCTACGCCCCGTTCACCATCAACATTGAACGGCTCAAGCCCTTCCACACCCTCACCGGGCGGATGCACTTCTTCCTGGACCACGACTGGATCCGGGACATGGGGGAGGCGCTGCCGGTGTTCCGGCCGCCGCTGGACATGCACCGGCTTTTCGGTGAACCCCAGCTTGGCACCCGGGGCGAGCTGTCCGTGGCGGTGCGGTACCTGACCCCGCACAACAAATGGTCCATCCACTCCGAATACCAGGACAACCTCTTTATGCTCTCGCTCTCCCGCGGCGGCACAGCAGTGTGGATGAGCCCGCAGGACGCAGAGCTGATCCAGGTCGCGGACAACGACTGGGTGGAATGCGTGAACACCAACGGGGTGCTGGTGGGCCGGGCCATCGTCTCCAGCCGGATGCCCGCCGGAGTGGTGTACGTCCACCACGCACAGGAACGCATTATCGATACCCCCAAGTCCGAGGCGACCGGGCGGCGCGGCGGAATCCACAACTCCGTCACGCGGATCCTGGTCAAACCCAGCCACATGATCGGCGGCTACGCCCAGCTGTCCTGGGCCTTCAACTACCTGGGCCCCACGGGCAACCAGCGGGACATAGTCTCCGTAGTCCGCCGGCGCTCGCAGGAGGTGAATTTCTGATGAGGATCATGGCGCAGACGGCAATGGTCATGGCACTGGACAAGTGCATTGGCTGCCACACCTGTTCGGTGACCTGCAAGCAGGCCTGGACCAACAGGGCCGGTACTGAATACGTGTGGTTCAACAACGTTGAGACCCGGCCCGGCCAGGGGTATCCGCGGCGCTGGGAGGACCAGGAGAAATGGCGCGGCGGATGGGAAGTGAACCGGCGCGGGAACCTCAAGCTGAAGTCCGGCGGCCGGGCCGCGAAGCTCTTTGGCCTCTTCGCCTCCCCGGTGCAACCCGAGCTCAGCGACTACTACGAACCTTGGACCTACGACTATGAGAACCTCATCCAGGCACCTGCCGGGAATGATTTCCCGGTGGCCCGGCCCAAGTCCCTCATTACCGGGCAGAACATGAAGATCGAGTGGTCGGCGAACTGGGATGACAATCTGGGCGGCGCCCCGGAGCGGGCGCAGCAGGACCCGGTGGTGGAGAAGCTCCGCCGGGACGCCGAGGAGAAGGTCAAGTTTGAGTTCGACCAGACGTTCATGTTCTACCTGCCGCGGATCTGCGAACACTGCCTCAACCCGTCCTGCATGGCCTCCTGCCCCTCCGGTGCCATCTACAAGCGGGAGGAAGACGGGATTGTGCTGGTGGACCAGGACCGCTGCCGCGGCTGGCGGCAGTGCGTTACCGGCTGCCCGTACAAGAAGATGTACTTCAACCACCGTTCCGGCAAGGCGGAGAAGTGCACGTTCTGCTATCCCCGGATCGAAGTGGGGCTGCCCACCGTTTGCGCGGAGACCTGCGTGGGCCGGCTGCGGTACATCGGCATTTTCCTGTACGACGCCGACCGTGTCACCGAAGCGGCGGCCACGCCCAACGAGCAGGACCTGTACGAGGCCCAGCTGGACCTGATGATGGATCCGAACGATCCGGAAGTCATCGCCGCTGCCCGGGCCGAAGGCATCCCCGAGGACTGGCTGGACGCAGCCCGCCGGTCACCGGTGTACGCCCTGGCCAAGGAACTGCGCGTGGCGCTGCCGCTGCATCCTGAATACCGGACCATGCCGATGGTCTGGTATGTGCCTCCGCTGTCCCCGATCGTGGATGTGCTCAAGGAACAGGGGCACGACGGCGAGGACGCCTCCAACCTGTTTGGTGCCATTGAGGCGCTGCGCATCCCGGTTGAATACCTTGCGGAACTGTTCACCGCGGGAGACGCGGACCTGGTGACGGCGGTGCTGCGAAAACTGGCTGCCATGCGCGCCTACATGCGCAGCATCACCCTCGGCGACGCCCCGGACGAATCGATTGCCACGGACGTGGGCATGACCGGCGAATCGATCGTCCGGATGTACCGCCTGATGGCCGTGGCCAAGTACGAGGAGCGGTACGTCATTCCGAGCGCCCATCTGGAGGACGCCCACAACCTGGAAGAAATTGGCTGCTCCCTGGACACCGACGGCGGGCCGGGCATGGGCCAGACCGGGGTATTCGGTGAAGCATCGGGACGGCCGATGCCGGTGGCCGTGGAAAACTTCGCGGCTCTGGAAGCGCGGCAGCAGGGGGACGATCCGGCCGGAAACCGGGACATGGCCGGGCGCGTGAACCTGCTGAACTGGGACGGCCGGGGATCCCCGCGCGGGCTCTTCCCGCCCGGGCAGGGCAACGGGGGCGAGCGGCGATGAGCCTGCTGGAGAAGCTGCTGGGCAAACCCGGCAAGGGGACCATGGCCCCGGAAGCCTACGCGGACAGCAATCCCCGGCGCAGCGCCGTCGTCCGCCAGGTAGCTTCGCTGCTGCTGCAGTACCCGGATGAGGACCTGCTGGCCTCGCTGCCGCTGCTGCGCACCGCGCTGGACGAAGCCGGAGCACTGACCGAAGGCATGGAGGAGCTGTTTTCCTGGTTTGCCGCCCGGCCGCTGCCGGCCCTGCAGAGCGGTTACGTCCAGGAGTTCGACCTTTCCAAACGGCACAGCCTGCACCTGACGTACTGGACTGACGGTGACACGCGGCGGCGGGGCCAGGCGCTGGCCGGTTTCAAGGAGGTTTACCGGGAGCACGGATTGCTCCCTGAGGGCACGGAGCTGCCGGACTATCTTCCCCTGGTCCTGGAGTTCGCGGCCAAGGTGTCCCCGGCAGACGGCTACGAGCTGCTCCAGCGCTACCGCCCGTCCCTTGAACTGCTGCGGCTGGCGCTGCGGGATGCCGGCCTGCCCCACACCCATGTGCTGGCCCTGGTCTGTTCCTCCCTCCCCGGGGTCTCGCCGGAAGACGCACAGACGGTGATGCGCACGGCCGGCTACGGCCCGCCCACCGAGACAGTGGGGCTTGAACCGTACAGCTCCCGGCTGCTGCCCCTGTCCGAAAGGAACCGGCCATGAGAAGCACCGGGATGCTGCCCGCCGACTTTCCGGCCGCACTGCCGGCCTCCCTGCCGGCCGACGTCGCTCCGCCGGAGAACGTCCAGGTCACCCTGGGGGACGTCATGCTCTGGGGCGTGCTGCCCTACGTGGTGATCGCCGTCCTGGTGCTGGGATCGATCTGGCGGTACCGGTACGACCAGTTCGGCTGGACCACCCGCTCCTCCCAGCTCTACGAGGCCCGCATCCTGCGCATCGCCTCCCCGCTGTTCCACTTCGGCATCCTGGCGGTCATCGCCGGGCACTTCATCGGACTGGTCATCCCGCAGTCCTGGACCAAGGAAGCGGGCATTTCCGAAGGTCTCTACCACGCCATGGCCCTGGGGATCGGGCTCATTGCCGGTATTGGAACCATGGTGGGTGTGGTCATGCTGATCTACCGGCGGCGGACCACCGGCCCGGTCTTTATGGCGACTACCCGCAATGACAAGCTGATGTACATCGTCCTGGTTGCGGCGCTGTTCGCCGGGCTGGCGACCACCCTGATTTCAGTGTTCGATCCGAACATCACCGACTACCGCGAAACCGTCTCGCCGTGGTTCCGGTCCATTTTCATCTTCCAGCCGGACATCGCGGGGATGACCGCCGCGAGTCTGTCCTTCAAGATCCACACCCTGTGGGGACTGGCGCTGTTCGCGATCTGGCCCTTCACCCGGCTGGTGCACGCGTTCACCGCACCGCTGCAGTACATCTTCCGCCCGTATATCGTGTACCGCTCCCGCGGGAAGCGGAAGGCTCCCGGGGCGGTGCCGCCGCGACGCGGCTGGGCTCCGGTCGGCACCCCGGACCGGGACCGCAGGGGCGTTCCGCCGCAGTAAGGACCACGGAGAGGACAGCCATGGCATCGGCACCATCCGCATCTGCCGCCCCGGACCTGAAATCGGGGCAGCTGCTGAACCTGATCACGGCCACCGTGGCCTCCACCGTGGGCTTCTGGGCCTGGACCATCATCGGTCCGCTCTCCGCCCGCTACACCCAGTCCCTGGACCTGAATCCTTCCCAGGCCTCCATCCTGGTGGCCATGCCCATCCTGGTGGGTTCCCTGGCCCGGATTCCGGTGGGCGCCTGGACCGACCGGTACGGCGGGCGGCGCATGTTCACGCTGGTCCTGGGCGTGACAGCGCCGCTGGTCCTGCTCACCGCGCTCGCCGGTGAATCCGGCAGCTACGCGCTGCTGATCATCGTCGCCTTTTTCCTCGGCATCGCCGGCACCGTCTTCGCGATCGGGATTCCGTTCTGCTCCGCCTGGTATGACCGCAGCCGGAAAGGGTTCGCCACCGGGGTCTTCGGAGCCGGAATGGTGGGTACCGCGGTATCCGCGTTCTTCACGCCCCGGCTGGTGGCCGGCGTCGGGTATTTCAATGCCCACCTGATCATTGCCGGGGTGGTGGCGCTGATGGCCGTGATCAGCTGGCTGGTGCTCCGGGAATCCCCGGCCTGGAGCCGGCCCACCGAACCGACGCTGCCCAAGATCCGGCACGCGTTCACGCTGAAAGCCACCTGGCAGCTGTGCTTCCTTTACGGCATTGTGTTCGGCGCGTTCGTGGCGTTCTCCAACTACCTGCCCACCTATCTGGGCAACGTCTATAACTGGGACGCCACCGACGCCGGCACCCGGACGGCAGGCTTCGCCGTCGCCGCGGTGATCGCCCGGCCGATCGGGGGAACGATCGCGGACCGGATCGGCCCCAAGATCGTGACCCTGGTGTCCTTCGCAGGAACCGTGGTCCTGGCCATGGTGGTGGCTTTCCAGCCCAGCCAGGAGCGGGTCTACGGCACCGCGTTCCTGCTTATGGCGCTGTTCCTGGGGCTGGGTACCGGAGGAGTCTTCGCCTGGGTGGGGCGGGCCGCCCCGCCGAAGGACGTGGGCACCGTCGGCGGGATCATTGCCGCCGCCGGAGGGCTGGGCGGCTACTTCCCGCCGCTGGTCATGGGGGCAACCTACGACGCCGAGAACTCCAGCTACTTTGTGGGCCTCACCCTGCTGGCCGTCTTCGCCGCGCTGGCCCTGCTGCTGACCTTCACGGTGCGCAACGGCGGAAGAACCGACGAACGGCTCGCTTCGCAGCCTCAGGCCTAGGCCCGAAGCGGGTCCGGAGTAGAGTCGGACGATGGGTGCAACAGAGCTGATCCTCATCCGTCACGGCGAGAGCGCCGGCAACGTCGCCGCGACCCACGCCCAGCGCACCGGCGCCGAGGTGATCGACGTCGGGCTCCGCGACCCGGACGTACCGCTCAGCGGCGACGGGGAACGGCAGGCGATGGCGCTGGGCGCCTGGCTGGCGTCCCTGCCCGGCGAAGAGCGGCCGGACTCCGTCTGGTGTTCGCCGTACCTGCGGGCCCGGCAGACAGCTGAGCTGGCTGGTCTGTCCCCGTTCCGGGTGGACGAGCGGCTGCGGGACCGGGAACTGGGCATCCTTGACCTGCTGACTTCCCGCGGGGTCGCTGTGCGCTATCCGGTGGAAGCCGAACGCAAACAGTGGCTGGGGAAATTCGCCTACCGTCCGCCGGGCGGGGAGTCCTGGGCGGACGTCGCACTTCGGCTGCGCTCGCTGCTGAGGGACCTCGACGACGCCGAGGACGGGCACCGCGTGGCGGTGGTCTGCCACGACGCGGTGATCCTGCTGCTGCGCTACGTCTGTGAAGGCCTGCTGGAAGCCGAACTGCTGGACATCGCCTCAGCGAACAGCGTGCGCAACGGGTCAATTACCCGTCTGGTGCGTCCCTCCGGCACCGGTTTCTGGAACGTGGCAGCCTTCAACGGCGTAGACCATCTGGCCGCGGGCGGCGCCCCGGTCACCGAGCATGCAGGAGATGAAAATGTCCACCCGCGCTGAGCTGGTCACCCCTGCACTGCTGCGCTCCTGGCAGGTATCCCGCGACGCTGAAGGCAAGGACGACCGCGGGACGGTCCTGGTGGTCGGCGGTGCCCGCCGGACGCCGGGTGCCGCGATTCTTACCGGCCGGACAGCGCTGCGTGCCGGCGCCGGCCGGCTGACCCTGGCCGTGGCCGAAGCGGCCGCCGTCGCCTCCGCGGTCTCGCTTCCCGAGTGCGGCACGGTCGGGCTTCCGGAAAACGGCGGGCGCATCAACGGCAAAGCTGCCGCCGACGCGCTGGGCACCGATCTGGAAACCGCTGACGTCCTGGTGGTGGGGCCGGGGCTGGACAACGCGGAGGACACTGCGGACCTGCTGCGCAGCATCAGCTCCCGGATTCCCCAGGACGCATCATTGGTGCTGGATGCCTACGCCCTGGGTGTCCTGCCAGGGCTGCCCGAACTGAGGGAGGTGCTCTCCGGCAGGCTGGTGCTCACACCCAACAAGACCGAAGCCGCTCGCCTGCTGGACACCGGGGAGGTGGAGGACGCCGACGCCGCTGCCCTGGAAATTGCCCGCCGCTACGGTGCTGTGGTCACCAGCAAGGGACGGATCACCGCATCGGACGGACGTGCCTGGGAGATCCCGGCCGGCAACCCGGGCCTGGCAACCTCCGGCAGCGGAGACGTCCTGGCCGGAGCCGTGGCAGGATTCCTGGCCCGCGGAGCATCCCCGGACCAGGCTGCCTGCTGGGGAACCTACCTGCACGCCGCCGCGGGGGACAGGCTCTCTTCCTCGAAGGGACCGCTGAGTTTCCTGGCGAGCGAACTGCTCGAGGCCATGCCCTCCGTGATGACGGAACTGACGGTCTAGAGCCGTACCCTCCGCTAATCCTGCCGGACGGTCAGGACGATGGAGCCCTGAACCATGCCGGACTCGAGACGGTCCATGGCAGCCCGGGCGTCGGCGAGGGGGAACCGGCTGTCAATAGGCGGCTTAACTGCACCGGATTCAAGCAGGCCGTTCAGCCGCTGAAGTTCCACACCGCTCTCCTTCGCAAGAACATTCCTGAACCGCCGGCGGCCCCGGTCAAGCAGGGAGAGGACACCCCCGGCCAACTGGCGCTCGATCATTCCTCCGGTCACCCTGCCGCCCTCCTCGCCGCCCACCAGTGCGGCGGTTCCGCCCGGTTTCAGGGCCCGCCGAAGCTTGGCCAGCGGAGGATTACCGGCAAGATCGATGATCGCGTCGTAGGTCTCCGCTGACGCAGCGAAGTCCTCCGACCGGTAGTCCAGCACGCGGCTTGCCCCGAGTTCGCGAACAAAACCCGCCTTGGCCGCGGAACAGGAACCGGTAACCTCTGCTCCGGCGGCAACCGCAAGCTGCACAGCGAGGCTGCCTACGCCGCCGGAGGCACCGGTAATGAGGACCCGCTGCCCGCCGGAGACCTTCGCGACGTCTGCCACCGCCTGTAGGGCGGTCAGCCCGGAAACCGGAACCACGGCGGCCTGTTCGAAATCCAGCCCTGCCGGCATCGGGGCCAGTTTATGTTCGGGCGCTGCCGCGTAGCCGGCGAAAGTGCCTTTTCCGATTCCGTAGACCCGGTCTCCGGGCTGAAACCGTGTGACTGAGGCTCCGACGGCGGCCACGATCCCGCCAAGGTTCAGCCCTGCTACGGACCGGCGCGGACTGCGGATACCGAAGAACGCCCGCAGCAGGTACGGCCTGCCCGTCATGACGTGCCAGGTTCCCCTGGCGAGTCCGGCGGCATACACCTGCACGAGAACCTCTTTGTCCGTGATGTGGGGAAGAGGCATTGTTTGCAGGCTGAGGACTTCCGGCCCGCCGTAGCCGCTCTGAACGATGGCCGGCATGTGCGCAGGCAGTCCGGCGGGCTGGTCCGGTTTGGGCCGGTCAAGCGGAGGGCGGGAACTGATTCCAAACATAAGGTGTCCTTCCGTGCTGCAGTCCGTAAACCGTACTAAGTAAGGGAGAACCTACCTTACTTAGTACGGGAGCGGTAGAGTTGGCGGAAATGAAAGAACAACCGGATTCCTCCCGCCCGCCGCTGACCCGTGAATTGGTGCTCCGCCGCGCGGCTGGACTCGCCGACGAAGGCGGGCTGGGTGCGCTCACCATGCGTTCCCTCGCGCAGGCACTGGGGGTCAAGCCCATGTCCCTCTATCACCACGTGGCCAACAAGGAGGAAATCCTGGACGGCCTGGTAGACCTCGTCTTCGCGGAAGTTGAGCTCCCCTCCGACGGGCCGTGGCGCGAGGAGATGGAGCGCCGGGCTGCATCCCTGCGGAGCGCCCTCGGCAGGCATCCGTGGTCGGTCGGGCTGCTGGAAACGCGCACGTCTCCTGGTGCTGCAACCTTGGAGCACCACAATGCTGTGCTGCGTGTGCTGCGGAAAGCCGGGTTCAGCATTGAAGGAGCAGGGCATGCATACGCACTGCTGGACAGCTATATCTACGGATTCGCGCTGCAGGAAGCGGGCCTGCCGGTCGGTACTCCGGACTCAGACCCCGAGGTGGTGGAGGCAATGGCGCGGTCCTTCGCTCCGTCCGAACTGCCGTATCTCGCCGAAACGGCCATATATCGGGTGATGCAGCCGGGCTATGCCTTCGGAGATGAGTTCGGGTTTGGCCTTGGGATCATCCTGGACGGGCTGGAAGGGCTCCTGACCCGTGAGCGCGAGTTGGCTGCGGAATAGCAGGCGGCTGATGCCTGCGCGCGGCCTGGCCGATAGTGTGGATTGATGGCAACACCTGACCTCCCGGCCCAATCACGCCGCACTGTCCTGCAGGAAGCGCCGCTGTCCTACCGCTTCACCAAGACCGACGGCGCGGCCCTGGCCTTCTATGTCGGTGCGATGCTGCTGCTGAGCCTGACGCCGGTGGCGCTCGCGGTGACCGCCGTGATCACGGACCCGGTAACGGCGTCGTACGCCGTGAACTTCACGTTCTACCTGATCGCCGGAATCCTCGCACTGGTTGCCGCCCGGGAGTACGTGGTGCGCGAAACCAGGATCCTGGCGACGCGGCCCTGGCTCACGCTGGGCGTGATTCCGCTGTCCATCATCGCGATGCTGGTCGCCACGATGATCCTGGTACTCCTGACCGGCCCGCCGGAAACCGCAGTGAACCAAGTTGCGGCACAGGACCTGATGACGTCGGTGTCCCCGTGGCTGATCGTGCCGCTTTTCGTAGTGCTTGCCCCGTTTGTGGAGGAGTACATCTACCGCCACCTGCTGATTGGAAAGCTGTCGCGGCGGGTGAATATCTGGGTGTGCAGCCTACTCTCCGTGCTTGTCTTCTCCGGCATCCACGTGCTGGGGGAGTCTGAGTTCTCCCTGGCCGTGCTGGTGCCGTACCTGGCCATGGGAGCTGTGCTGGTGGGAGTCTACGTCTGGGCAGGAAATAACTTCATGCTGTCCTACTTTGTGCACGCGGCGAAGAACCTGCTGGCCGTGGTCCTGACCTACGCTGTGCCGGCGGAGCTGCTGCAGTAGTAACGCCGGTGCCTGGCTGCTGTCACAGCCCGGTTCAGGGAATAAGTCCGAACGGTCAGCGGAGCTCGGACACAATGATCGCCGCTGTACCGGGCTCCTTGGCGTGAAAAACGTGCGGTGCGTCACCGCGGTACGCCAGATAGTCGCCCGGCTGCAGCAGTACGGTTTCCGTGTCCGGGCCGACGGCGGCGGATCCGGCGATGAGGACCACGTGCTCGACGGTGCCCGGTTGGTGTGGCGCGGACCGCTTTGCCTCACCGGGTTCGGCCTTAACCAGGTATATGTCCCGGCGTGCTCCGGGAGGGCATGCGGAGAGCAGCGATGCGTTGTAGTTGGCCGACGTGGCGGGAACCTCCTGCGCGGCGTCTGCCCTGACCAGGACAGGTCCGGCGGCCCCGGGGTCCACCAGCGAAGAGAACGGGAGGCCGAGTGCATCACTAAGCGCCCACAGAGTCTCCACGGTCGGGTTGCCCGTACCCGATTCGAGTTGGGACACGTTCCCCTTGGAGATGCCAGCCCGCCGAGCCAGCTCGGCTGCGCTCCAGCCGGCGCGGAGCCGTTCCCTTCGGACTGCTGCTCCGATGCGCTGTTGAAGTTCGGGATCTGCCATCCGTTCACTATACGAAACTGCCTGCAGGACGTTGACGATGGTTAGGTGCTGTGTTCATTATAATGAACATGAGTTCATTCAGAATAAGCAAACCGGTGTGGAGCGCCGCCGAATCATGGTCTATAGCAGCGGCCGTGCTGGTCGTCGGGGTCTCTTATGGTGCCCTCGCCGTCCAGGCGGGATTTCCCCCGTGGCTGACGGTGGCGCTTGCCGTCACCGTGCTGGCTGCCTCAGCCGAACTGCTGTTCGTGGGAGGCCTTATAGCGGAGGTATCGCCCTTGGCTGCTGCATTGGGAGCGCTGGTCGTCAATTTGCGAAACGGTGTATACGGATTTGCTGCCTCCCGGTACCTCGGGTCGGGGTGGGCACGTCTGGCAGGGGCGCACCTGATCAATGATGAGACCGTTGCCTACGCCTCGAGGGCGGACGGCCTGAGCGCACAGCGGAGGGCCTTTTGGGGCTTAGGCGGAGCGGTCCTGTGCGCGTGGCCCCTTGGCGCCGGCTTGGGAACAGTTCTTGGGCATGTGGTCGCCGACCCTGCGGTGCTGGGGCTGGACGCGGTATTCCCCGCCGTCCTCCTGGTCATGCTTCTTGGGAACCTGCGGGACCGGCGCACGGCGGTGACCGTCGCCGGCGGGGCAGTGATTGCCGCGGCCGCTGCCCCGCTGGTTCCCGGCGGGGCAGCTCCCATGGTGGCGTTGGCAGCCCTCGCTCTGCTGATGCTTCCTGTGGGAGGACGTCATGGTGGACGCTGAGGTGCTGGTTGCTTGTGCAGTCCTGGCCGGTGCTACCTACCTGGTGCGCCTGGCCGGAGTGGCTCTGGGGCCGCGGGACGCCTTGTCCGAAGCTGCCGACCGAACGGCTGATGCAGCAATCGGAGTGGTGCTCGCCGGCGTCGCCGTCACCTCGACCCTGTACGACGGACAGCAGCCGGCAGATTGGCAGAGGATCGCCGGCGTGCTGGCTGGTGCTGGCGCCGCGGTGTTGCGGCTGCCCCTGATTGTGGTTCTCCTGGTCGCAGGAGGCACGGCCTGCGTGCTGCGGCAGCTTAGCTGATGCAGAACTCGTTGCCCTCCGGGTCGGCCATCGTGTACCAGAGATGCGGACCCTGGCTGGCCTCCCAGAGGAACGTGGCGCCGCGGGCTTCAAGGGCTGCGCGGGTGGCGTTGATGTCCTCGCCAGAGAGCCGGATGTCCAGGTGGATCCGGTCCTTGACCGTCTTGGGCTCCGGAACCGGCTGGAACAGGATGCGCATGGGAGTCACCGGGGATCCCGGCGGAACCGGCTGCAGGACCGCTGATCCGGCCGCCCACATTCGGGTTCCGTTGTGGTCAATGACGTCATCCGGGGAGGCAAAGCCCTTCGCGAGCATTTCGTCGATGAAGTCCTGGTTGGTTTCCTCGACCGGCCAGCCGAGGGTTTCCGCCCACCAGTCGGCCTGGTCGTGGGCGTTCTTGCAGTCGATGCAGATCTGGATGTCGTAAGCCATAGGGCCAAACCTAGAGCAGCTTCGGCCGTGCGGCCTTCATAATGCGGACAAGTGCCGTCCGGAATCGGGCCTGCCCCTAGACTGGGCGGCACATATGGCAGGGGGAATGATGCTTGAGTTCCACGACGACGCAATGCTGCGGCTGCAGGGCATGCAGCCCAACTGGATGGCACCAAAGCCCATTCCTGCAGGCTTGGACGCCCTTCTGAGGTGGCCGGCGCTTTTTCGGAACCTGCCGCAGCGCGAGGCCACTGCTGTGCGGGAGGCCTGTGCTGCCGTCTGGTGTGCGGGATGGACTGCTCCGGACCGGCGGGACGTAGCGGACCTTGTGGCGGAGATCGGGGGCGAAATCGACCTTACGGAGTATCGGCGTCGTATGCGGCTGCGTTACCCGAATGCCCCGGAAGAACCGTCACGTGTTTGACCGCCCCTGCCTGTTCTGCGATTGTTTATAGAACGATTGGTCGGTAAATCCGGCAGCCGTGCGGGCAGCGAAGCCCGGCGGCGAACTGGCAACTCTTTGGGAGCAGACATGGCTGAGGCTTTTCTCGTTGGCGGAGTGCGGACCCCGGTGGGCCGCTACGGAGGTGCGCTGTCCAGCGTCCGTCCCGATGACCTCGCAGCACTGACACTGCGTGAACTCGTAGCCCGCGAAGGCCTGGACCCCGCCGTCGTGGACGAAGTCATCCTCGGCAATGCCAACGGTGCAGGCGAAGAAAACCGCAACGTGGCACGCATGGCTGCCCTCCTGGCAGGGTTCCCGGACACCGTCCCGGGCATCACCGTGAACCGCCTTTGCGCCTCGGGCCTCTCCGCGATCATCATGGCCTCGCACATGATCAAGGCAGGCGCCGCGGACATCGTCATCGCCGGCGGCACTGAGTCCATGAGCCGTGCTCCCTGGGTAACCGAGAAGCCGACCAAGGCCTTCGCCAAGCCCGGAGACACCTTCGACACCTCGATCGGCTGGCGCTTCGCCAACGAGCGCTTCGTCTCCGGCGATCTCTCCCGCGACGGGAAGATGACCTACTCGATGCCGGAAACCGCCGAAGAACTGGCCTCCACAGACAGCATCTCGCGTGAAGACGCCGACGCGTTCGCCGTCCGCTCCCACGAAAACGCCCTGGCTGCCATCGCTGCCGGACGCTTCAAGGACGAAATCGTTCCCGTCACTGTCAAGGGCCGCAAGGGCGACACGGTTGTTGACACCGATGAAGGGCCCCGCGAAGGCACCACCCTGGAAGTCCTGTCCAAGCTGCGCCCGGTGGTCAAGCCCGGCGGAATCGTCACCGCAGGCAACGCCAGCTCCCTGAACGACGGCGCCTCGGCGATCATCATCGCCTCCGAGCGCGCCATCAAGGAATACGGGCTGACCGCCCGCGCCCGGATCGTAGACGGCGCCTCCGCCGGTGTCCCGCCGGAAATCATGGGCATCGGCCCGGTCCCGGCCACGCAGAAGGTCCTGCAGCGCAGCAGCATCAGCCTGGACCAGGTTGGCGCCTTCGAGCTCAACGAAGCTTTCGCCACGCAGTCCCTGGCCTGCATCCGCCGCCTCGGCGTCGACGAGGGCATCGTGAACAACGACGGCGGCGCCATCGCGCTCGGCCACCCGCTCGGCTCCTCCGGCTCCCGCATCGCCATCACCCTGCTGGGCCGGATGGAACGTGAAGGCGCCTCGCACGGCATCGCCACGATGTGCGTCGGCGTCGGGCAGGGAACCGCCATGCTGATCGAGGCCGTGTAGTGCAGGACTTCGCGGAAGTCTCCGCGCACTTCACCACGCTTAAGGTCACCATCGGAGAAGACCGCATCTCCGCGGTCCTGAACCGGCCCGAGGTCCGCAACGCCATCGACCAGGCCATGGTCGATGAACTGCACGCCCTGTGCGCAGAACTCGAACACAACCCGAAGATCCTGATCCTCTCCGGCTCCAACGGTATTTTCGCCTCGGGCGCGGACATTGCGCAGCTGCGCGAGCGCCGCCGCGAGGACGCCCTGCGCGGAATCAATTCCACCATCTTCCACCGCATTGCCAAGCTGCCCATGCCGGTTATCGCCGCGCTGGACGGCTTCGCGCTGGGCGGGGGAGCGGAGCTGGCCTTCGCCGCCGATTTCCGGATTGCCACGCCGTCGGTGAAGATCGGCAACCCGGAAACGTCGCTGGGCATCATGGCTGCGGCCGGAGCCACCTGGCGCCTGAAGGAACTCGTCGGAGAACCGCTGGCCAAGGAAATCCTTCTTGCCGGCCGGATCCTGAATGCCGAGGAAGCCCTGGCCGCCCGCCTGGTCGCCGAGGTCCATGAGGCAGCTGACCTGCTCACGGCCGCCAATGCGCTGGCCGACCGGATCGCCAAGCAGGACCCTCTGGCCGTACGCATCACCAAGTCCGTGTTCGCTGCGCCCGCCGAGGCGCACCCCGTGATCGACACCCTCGCCCAGGGCATCCTCTTCGAGTCCGAGGCGAAGTTCGACCGTATGCAGGCTTTCCTGGAAAGGAAGAAAAAGAAATGACAGTTCCCTCCAAGGTTGGTGTCCTCGGCGGCGGCCGCATGGGGGCCGGCATCGCCCACGCCTTCTGCACCGCCGGCGCGTCCGTCGTCGTCGTCGAGCGCGACGATGACGCAGCGAAGGCCGCCTACGAGCGCGTAGCCGGCAACCTCGCCAAGAGCGTTGAGCGCGGCACCACGGAAGAGACCCTCGAAGCGCTGACGGCCCGCCTGAGCGTGTCCACCGACTACGCCGATTTCGCCGGTTCCGGCCTAGTGGTCGAAGCGGTTCCGGAAGACTTCTCCCTCAAGGCCACCGCCCTGACAGCTGTGGAGGAACAGCTCGACGCCGATGCCTGGCTCGCGTCGAACACCTCCTCGCTGTCCGTTTCTGAGCTGGCAGAGAAGCTGCAGCGCCCCGAGCGGTTCTGCGGCCTGCACTTCTTCAACCCGGTTCCGGCTTCCACGCTGATCGAGGTTGTCCTGGGCAAGGAGACCTCAGAGGAGCTTGCGTCCGCCGCCCGGACCTGGGTGGCAGACCTCGGCAAGACACCCGTCGTCGTCAATGACGCCCCGGGCTTCGCCAGCTCCCGCCTGGGTGTGGCGATCGCCCTTGAGGCCATGCGCATGGTCGAAGAGGGAGTGGCCTCTGCCGAAGACATCGACGCCGCCATGGTCCTGGGTTACAAGCACCCCACCGGTCCGCTGAAGACCACGGACATTGTGGGACTGGACGTGCGCCTGGGCATCGCCGAGTACCTTGCCTCCACCCTCGGTCCGCGCTTTGAGCCGCCGCAGATCCTGCGGGACAAGGTGGCCCGCGGTGAACTCGGCCGTAAGTCCGGCAAGGGCTTCTTCGACTGGAGCTAGTTTCCGCAGACGGCAGCCCGCATGCTCC
Source organism: Arthrobacter sp. NPDC055585 (assembly GCF_053619115.1). Lineage (NCBI taxonomy): Bacteria > Bacillati > Actinomycetota > Actinomycetes > Micrococcales > Micrococcaceae > Arthrobacter > Arthrobacter sp. NPDC055585. Next base: position 375,206 of record NZ_JBSHIT010000002.1, on the reverse strand, counting down.
CGGCCCCAAGGCCCGGCTCATGCGGGCTGCTGCGTTAGGAGCCGCTTGGTGTCCCGCCTTGCCGGACCTCCCCAACCGAGGGTTCCGCTGAAATCTTTGGGGAGATAAAGCGCTTATGGAGGTGCGGCCCGCATCTTTTGGGGACATAACGCTGTTTAGGGATGCTGAAAGCAGCATTACCTCCCCGAACGATTTCCGGGGGCGGGGTCTGAGGGACTTTATCTCCCCGAAAATTGACGAGGGCTGATCTTCCAACCGGTCTGCCGCTCAGTACCGGTTGGCACAGTGACTTGCGGGCATCGGCTGCCGGGGCGGACCGGAGCTTGCCGCCCCGGTTGTCCGCGTCCTGTGTCGCAGTAATGCCCCTCAGCAAGGGGCTGCAGCGTCCTGTGTCGCAACAACGTCGCTATGGAGCGTTCACAGCGGCGTTACCGCGGCACAGGATTCGCAGGAGCAGTCCTAAACGACGTTATTGCAGCACAGGATGATCTGACACGGCACCGCGGGTGGACTGCCGCGGTGGGGTCTCAGGCAGACCGCCGGAGACTGTCACCGGGCGGCATCAATACCTGCAAGCCAGCCCGGCGCCCTGCCCCCGTTCGGCGGTGACAGGGCAGCGGCGTCGATATTCGCCGTCTGCAGCAGCCAGGACACCAGCGAGTTCGAGTTCCACATGTCGCCGTCGGCCATTTTGGCGCCCCACACCAGGCGGGGAACCTGGGGAACGCGCGCAAGCAGGGCGTCGGCGTCGGACGCGGCCAGATTGAACACCACCGGCGCTTCCGGAGCGTACGCGAGGTCGGGGATGATCCCGTCGCGCCAGCACCGCACCTCATACCGGAAGAGCCCGAAGCGTCCCAGCAGCCGGAGGCCGACCGGGCCCGTGGCCACCACCCCGGGGCCGCCGGCGCCCCGGCCCCAGGCCGGCGCCATTTCGACGGCGTAGCGACCGTCCGGGGCCAGGATTTCCAAGGCGGAGTGGAACAGCGGCCGGGGGCGCCGCCGCTCCCGCAGGGAACGCCAAAGCTCCCACCACCGGCTGGTGTGGATCACCACGTGCCCGCCGGCGCCCACCGGCAGCCACCACAGCCGGATCTCGGTTGCCTCCACCGATACCTCCTCTGCTGACGCGGCTGCCGGCATGCAGCCGGGACTAAGCCCTGGCGACTGGCTGCTGCAGTTCAGTCACCCAATCTGCCTGATCCTCGGACTCGGACCGCAGGTACACCTCACGGCACGGGCCTGAGAGCGTGAATCCCCGGGCGATGATCTCGGCGTGCACCGCCTGCCAGCTTTCGCCGATGTGCTCCATCGAGCCCAGGTGAACTCCGCACACGGCAACTGGAACAGCGGGCAGCAGGGCTTCCTCGGCGCCGTCAGGAATGGGACCGGAGCTCGCAAAGCCTGCAATGATCCGCATACCGTCCTCTCCCATGTCGTACTGCGCCACCGGAACCCCGGCCGGCGTGCCGGAGGGGGCCAGCAGTGCTGCGACACTGTCGAAGAGCGGCCCGACGACGCCGGGAACCTCGGGCTGCTCGGCCACTACGGCGCTGCATGCGGCGAGCCGCATGGCAGGGAGGGGCTTTTCAATGATTTCGATCTGGGCCATGGCATTTTCCTTTTCAATGAGGTGGAGCCTGCGCTCGACGTCGATGAGCCGTGCCGCCGCTACCCGCGCCTCTTCCGCGACCTCCGCCTTCCGCAGACGAAGCAGGCCGGCGATCCGGCCTGAGTCCATCCCGGAAGCGAGCATCGCCGAAATATCGTCCAGGCCGAAGCCAAGGGAACGCAGGGCCACGATCCGGTGCAGCCGTTGAAGCTGCGACGGATCGTAGGAACGGTAACCGCTGAACTCATCCACGTGGGCGGGCACAAGCAGCCCGGCGGTGTCCCAGTGCCGCAGCATGCGGTGGGTAACCTGGCCGATCTGCGCGAACGCTCCAATGGATAACATGCTCCAGTTCTCCTGCCTTCCACAGTGTCAGAGTCAAGTATCGCTGGCGGAGGCCCTCCAGCGCGCCGGGGCACGGCTCCGCCTAGGCTGGAAGCATGAGGAATCCGGGGAAGCGCAGCGTGGACTGGGACGGCGCCGCTAACGCGAGGGACCTGGGCGGAATACCCGCGGTCAACGGGTACATCCAGCCCGGGCGGATCTACCGGATGGGCCGCTCCGAATGGCTCACGGCCCGCGGCTGGCAGCAGGCGCATGACGCCGGCGTCCGCACCGTCATCGACCTGCGCAACGCGGCGGAGATCGGCCGGCGTGATACCGACCCCGTGCTGACGCCGTCGGCAGTAGACGGCATCCGGTTCGTGAACCTTCCGACCCAGGAACCCGATGACCCGGACTTCACCGCGCTGACCGGCCCGTACATGAGCTCACCGCGCTTCTATCCGGAGAACCTGCGCCGCTGGCCGGAGAAGTTCGCGGCAATCGCCGCCGCCGTCGCGGATGCCCCGCCCGGCGGCGTCGTGCTCCACTGTTCTGCCGGACGCGACCGCACCGGGCTGGTGACGGCGCTGCTGCTCGGCGTGGCCGGTGTGCAGCCGACGGACATCGCCGCCGACTACCGAACCGCCCTGACCGGCATCAACGACTGGCACCGGACCCAGCAGCAGCCGCGGGAACGACCGCTGGACGACGCCGAACTGGCCGCCCGCGCCGATGCAGCGGAGGGGGAACTGCTGGGTTTCCTGCAGGATTTCGACGCCGCGGCCTATTTGCGCCGGGCTGGAATAGGGGAGGAAACGCTCGCCCGGCTCCGGTCCCGGCTGCTCGACCCCGAACCGAGATGACAGAAACTGCTCGATACAGGCTTCATCCGTGCAGTTTCTGCCATCTCGATGGGACGGGGAGCTACGCCGAGCCCTGATCCTGCATAGTCACGTCACGCCGGGGTTCCCGGCCGCGGCAGGGAACCACCCTGTCATTTGTGGCCAAGTAGAAAAAAGAGCTCCGGTTCCGGCCCTCGTAGGCGCCCGGGACCATCAGCGAGGAGTACCGCTGGCACCACTGGGGCTGGCCAGGGCTGGCCGCCAGCGCCTCTGCGACTAGCGGAACGTCGTGGTGCCACATCAGCTGCTGCTCGCCGTCGAGGACCAGGTAGATCAGGTCGAGTTCGGGGTCGGCGTGGACCTCGACGTCGATCCAGTCGTCGAACCTGAGCAGGCGGCCACCATGGATCCAGTGGATCTTGTGGCCGGGGTAGAAAGCGGTGCAGCGCGGGTCACTGGAGGGAATCACAGCGTGTCCTTCGTGGGAGTGTCCTTGCCCGCTCCGGTTGGATGCGGGCCGCTTCGTCATCCGAACCACCCGCCGAACATTGGGGTTGGTGCATGGCCAGTCGGAGCTTTTCCACACCCGGGAAGGTGCGGAGGCCATGTCTCGTGAAGCAGTAGTTACGTTAGCAGGTGCCGGGGACACCGGTACATCCCTCGAGAGGCCAGTTACGGCTCTTTTCGGGCCTGAAAAGAGCCGTAACTGGCCTTTCGACGGGGGAGAGGGGTACGTGGCCAGGAAAACCGGCGCAGCTTCACCGGCGGCCGCGGCAGGGATGGCCGCCACCCGGGTGCAGGTCGACGTCGGCGGTGATGGCGGCCAGGTATCCCTCGCGGTAACCCGTGGCGTTCGGATGCAGGTTGGTCTGGGGATCGCCGAAGATGATCCACGGATCGGCCGACCCCACGCCATGCCCGGCAAACTCGTCCACCACGTCCACGTAGGTGGACCGCCGGTCCGGCAGCTGAGCGGCCAGTACGGCATTCAGCGCATCCGTGCCCGCGTTGAACAGTCCGGCTGCCTCCGCCGTCAGCAGGCCGGGAACGCCGGCGTCGTCGAAGAGGTGCGGATAGCCCACCAACACCAGCTCGGCCCGCGGAGCCAGGGCCCGCAGCTGTTCCAGCGACTGACGCACCTGCGGGGCCAGCGTCGTTTCGGCGTACGCCTGCGCCGCGGCCAGGGCGGGCCCGCAGGTGGCAGGAAGCGCCGCTCCGGCACAGGCCGCGACAACCTCCGTGAAACGGACGTCGTTGCCGCCGATGGTCAGGGTCACCAGATCGGTATTCCGGTCGATGCTGCCGGCGGCCTGCAGTGCTGCGATTTGCTCCGGCAGGTCCACCGGCCCGGCGGGAGCAGACGGCGGAGTGCTGGCAGCGGTAGCACCGCCGCAACTCACATTGGCATCCAGCTCAACCTTCCGGAGTGCATCCAACAGGGCCGGATACCCTTCTGCGGTCCGGCCGCAGGCATCCAGGAAAGCTCCGCCGCCGACGCCGGCCGCATACGAATCCCCGAGCGCCACGTAGTCGACAGTCCTCTTGTGCCCGCGGTCCCATCCTTTGTTGGGTCCATGGTGTCCGCGGTCCCGGTCTGCACCGGACCCGGCCGCGGTCCAGCCCGGCGGAGCCTCAGCAGCCGCACCGGCCGCAGGCAGCACCAGGGATCCTCCCGTGAGCAGGATTCCCGCGGACAGCAGTGCCGCTGCCCGCCCCCACTTGCGCAACCGGAACATGTCCTTGCCTTCCGCCGTCGTTGTCCGCAGTGCAGTGCTGCGTAACGGAACACGGTAACGGCCGGGCTTCGACGGCGGAACATGAACGCTGCCAGGCGCTGCCCGCAGGCGAAATGTTAGGACAGCTCAGGTCCGGGTGATGTGCCGCACGGCACTCTCATGTAGGCTGGATTCATTACCGACCGTCCGGTCAGTTATCGGCCTGCGCCGCAGCTGCGGCCAGCGGAACCGGCCCGGACTGGCAAACGAACGTCCAGTATCGAAAGGGTCCGTCAAAGATGACCTCAACCGCCATAGACGTGCAAGTCGTCCCCAGTTTCGTCCAGGACGAATGGTGGACCCCGGAGAACACCTCCGCCAGCTCCGCCGAAGTCCGCGATGCCTCCACCGGCGAACTGCTCGCCCTGGTCAGCACCGACGGACTGGACACGGCTGCCGCCGTCGAGCATGGCCGCACCGTGGGCCACCGCGGACTGGCCGGCCTCACCTTCCACCAGCGCGCGCTCAAGCTGAAGGAACTGGCCCAGTACCTCAACGGCCGCCGTCCGGAACTCTACGAAATCTCCGCCCGGACCGGCGCCACCAAGATCGACTCCCTCGTGGACATCGACGGCGGCATCGGCGTGCTCTTCACCTTCGGCTCCAAGGGCCGGCGCGAACTGCCGAACTCCACCGTGGTGATCGACGGAACCGCCGAGGTGCTGTCCAAGGACGGCTCCTTCATCGGCGAGCACGTCTACACGTCCATCCCGGGCGTCGCCGTGCAGATCAACGCCTTCAACTTCCCGGTCTGGGGCATGCTGGAGAAGTTCGCCCCGGCTTTCCTCGCCGGCGTCCCCACCATCGTGAAGCCCGCCACCCCCACCGGCTACCTCACCGAAGCCGCCGTGCGCATGATGATCGAATCCGGCATCCTGCCCGCCGGTTCGCTCCAGCTGATCTCCGGATCCGCACGGGACCTGCTGGACCACCTCGACTACCGGGACATGGTCTCCTTCACCGGCTCGGCGTCGACCGCCAACAAGCTGAAGAACCACACCAACGTCGTCGAAGGCGGCGTGCGCTTCACCAGCGAAACTGACTCGCTGAACGCCTCCATCCTGGGGCCGGACGCTCTTCCCGGCACCCCGGAGTTCGACGCGTACGTGAAGTCGCTGGTCACCGAAATGACGGTCAAGGCCGGCCAGAAGTGCACCTCCATCCGCCGCGCCATTGTGCCCAAGGCACTGGTGAACGACGTCGTTGCTGCCGCTGCCAAGCGCATTGAAGAACGTGTTGTGCTCGGCGACCCCCGCGCAGAAGGCGTCACCATGGGCGCGCTGGCATCGGTGGAGCAGCGCGACGGCGTCCGCTCTTCCGTGCAGACCCTCCTCGATGCCGGCGCGAAGATCGCGTTCGGCAGCCTGGAGGCCCCGGAAACCGTGCAGGCAGACGGCAGCCGCGGGGTCGCCGAAGACGGTGCTTTCATGGCGCCGGTACTGCTGACCTGGGACAACCCCGAGGCTGAGGCGCTGCACTCGGTGGAAGCCTTCGGCCCGGTTTCCTCTGTGGTGGGCTACGAAGACACCGCCGACGCCGTGCGTCTGGCTGCGATGGGCGGCGGCTCGCTGGTTGCCACCGTCTGCAGCAACGACCCGGCAACCGTCCGCGAGGTTGTCACCGGCATCGCCGGCCACCACGGCCGTGTGCACGTGCTCAACCGCGAGACCGCCCGCAGCTCTACCGGCCACGGCTCGCCCGTGCCGCACCTGGTCCACGGCGGACCCGGCCGCGCCGGCGGCGGCGAAGAGCTCGGCGGCATCCGCGCCGTCAAGCACCACATGCAGCGCACCGCCATTCAGGGCTCGCCGAACATGCTGACGGCCATCACCGGCGTCTGGCACACCGGCGCAGACCAGAACTTCGATGAGACACACCCGTTCCGCAAGGACCTGGCCACGCTGAAGATCGGCGACGCGATGGCCTCCGAGCTGCGCGAGGTCACCCTGGAAGACATCACCGCCTTTGCGAACAGCACGGGCGATACGTTCTACGCGCACACCAACCAGGAAGCCGCCGAAGCGAACCCATTCTTCCCCGGCATTGTGGCGCACGGTTACCTGCTGCTCTCCTGGGGTGCCGGTCTGTTCGTGGAACCGGCGCCGGGACCGGTGCTGGCCAACTACGGCCTGGAGAACCTGCGCTTCATCACTCCGGTGGCAGCCGGCGATTCGATCCGCGTCACCCTGACGGCCAAGCGCATCACCCCGCGCGAGACCGACGAGTACGGTGAGGTTGCCTGGGACGCCGTCCTGCACAACCAGAACGATGAGATCGTGGCGACCTACGACGTGCTGACCCTCGTGGAGAAGAAGCGCGCCTAGCCTCCTCGACACATCGAGATCACAGAAACTGCCCGTTAGACGCTTCTAACGGGCAGTTTCTGTCATCTCGGTGGGGAAGTAGGGGGGAGGGACGATGTCAGCGCTTGCCGTGCAGGCCGTCGAACATCATGGAAATGATGTCATCGGCAAGCTTCTCCGCGCCGATCGGGCCGCCGGGCTTGTACCACTCGACAATAGAGTTGATGGTGCCGAAGAGCAGGCGGGTGGTGGTCCGCGGGTCAATGTCCCCGCGCAGTGATCCCTCCGAACGCGCGGCGTCCACGAGCTGGGCTACCCGACGGTCGAACTGGCGGCGCCGTTCAAGCGCATCACGCTCAATATCGGTATTCCCGCGCAGGCGCAGCAGCAGGGTGACAAACGGCAGGCGCTCCGTCAACACATTGATGGTCCCGCGCAGCACGAACTCAAGCCGGGCGTCAGCCGGGCCGGTGGACGCCCGCGGGTCATCCAGGACGCCCTCGAGTCCGCCAAGGGCGTTCTCCAGCGCCAGGCGCAGCAGATCGCCCTTGGACGGAACATGGTGATAGATGGCGGACTTGGTGATGCCCAGGTTCTCCGCCAGGATGCCCATGGACGTCGCTTCGTAGCCGTGGCGGTTGAAGACGTCGACGGCGATGTTCAGCACGGTCTGCTGGTCGTACCCCGGGCGCCCGCGGCGGGAGCCGTTGCCGGCTGCGGTCGTGGAGGACGGGGAAGTCGCGGAACTCGAAGGACTAGGCATCTGGATATTTTCGCATGAACGTTCGGTTGGCCGGGACACCCCCGGCCAACCGAATGGCCATCCCGGCTGCTAGGCCGGCTTGTTCTCCTGCTTGCGCAGGTCGTAGATGCGGCGCAGCTTGCCGCTGGAGCGTGCCAGGGACCCGGGCTCCACCACGTGGATGGCGCAGGAGGAACCGATGTGGATCTTGATCTGGTTCTTCAGCTCAGCAGCTGCCTTGGCGCACTCGTCAGCGGAAGACTCGGCACGGCGCTCGATCTTTACTGCCAGTTCGTCCATGCGGTCCGGGCGGGTGATCTCCAGCTGGAAGTGCGGGCTCAGGGCCGGGATGCGCAGTGCGATTTCTTCGATCTGGCTCGGGAAGAGGTTCACGCCGCGCAGGATGATCATGTCATCGTTGCGGCCGGTGATGCGGCCCATGCGGCGCATGCCCGGACGCGCGGTGCCCGGCAGCAGGCGGGTGAGGTCGTGTGTGCGGTAACGGATGATCGGCAGGGCTTCCTTGGTCAGGGAAGTGAAGACCAGCTCGCCGTGCTCGCCGTCGGCCAGGACCTTGGTGTCATCGAACGGGTCGATGATCTCGGGACGGAAGTGGTCCTCCCAGATGTGGGCACCGTCCTTGGTCTCAACGCATTCACCGGCCACGCCCGGGCCCATGACCTCGGAGAGGCCGTAGATGTCGCAGGCGTCGATGTCCATCATCTGTTCGAGCTCATGCCGCATTTCCTCGGTCCACGGCTCGGCGCCCAGTACGGCGTTCTTCAGCGAGGTGGAGCGCGGATCAATGCCGGCGCGCTTCATGGCGTCCGCGATGGTCAGCAGGTACGTGGGGGTGGCCAGAATGGTGTCCGGCTCGAAGTCCTGGATCAGCTGGATCTGGCGTTCGGTCTGGCCGCCGGACATCGGGATGACCGTGCAGCCGAGCTTCTCGGCGCCGAAGTGGGCACCCAGGCCACCGGTGAACAGGCCGTAGCCGTAGGCGTTGTGGACCTTGTAGTTGGACTTCACGCCGGAGGCACGCAGCGAGCGGGCCACCAGGGTTCCCCAGCGGTCAAGGTCGCCCTTGGTGTAGCCCACCACGGTGGGGCGGCCGGTGGTGCCGGAAGAAGCGTGGATACGGGAGACCTCGTCCATCGGCACGGCGAACATGCCAAACGGGTAGCTCTGGCGCAGGTCTTCCTTGGTGGTGTACGGGAACTTGGCCAGATCCGAGAGTTCCTTGAGGTCCTCCGGGCGGACACCGGCGTCGTCGAACTTCTTCGTGTACAGCGGCACGCGGTCATAGGCGTAGCGGACCGTCTCCTGGAGGCGGGTGAGCTGCAGGGCCTCGATCTGGTCCCGGCTCATGAGCTCCTCGGCGTCGAGGGTGGCGGGATCTGCTGCGGTGGCCTTAATTGCGGAGGCGGTATTCATTGCGTAGAACCTTCGGGGGAGAGGGGTGGGGCTTGATTGTGCAGTGTTGGGAAGGAAAACGAAAGGGCAGGATCCGGCCGGAGAGCGGCGGACCCTTTAGGCTCGGCGGGCGGGATTGGGAATGGTTCGTGAGCGGCCCCTGAATTCAGCGATGACGCGGGTGGCGCCGTCCGGGGACTCGGCGGTGACTTCAATGTCATAGACGCCGCTGCGGCCTGCCGCTGCACGGCGGCTGGCCTCTGCCCGCAGCTTGTCGCCGGCACGGGCTGAGGATATGAAGTTGATATCGGCACCGGAAGCCACGGTGATCGTGTCCATGTTAGCCAGCGAGTCTGCGCCGGACGGGTTGCAGGCCAGCGCGAAAGCGGTGTCCGCGAAGGCGAACACCATGCCGCCATGGGCGATGGAGAAACCGTTGAGCATCTCGGGGCGCAGGTCCATGGTGATGACGGCGTAGCCGTCGGCCAGATCCTGGACCGAGATGCCGAGCCACTCGGACGTGGCGTCGTGTTCAAGGATGGGATGTGCCAGGCGCTTTTCGCGGACCGGGGCGGTGACACCGGAGTCAGCCATGGGAACCCTCTCTTTTCTTTACCGAATGTTCATTAGGTAATCCTGTGAGCGTTATCACTGTCAAGTTGAAGCCGGGTCACGGTGCTGTGTGACGCCCGTCCCGCCGCGTAACAACCCGGCCCTCCCAGCCTGCTCATAGGCCCATGGTCTAACCTGTTGGAGTGACCTTTGCCACAGCAGCGCCAGGTGCCCTGCAGCCCAAGTCCTCTCTCTTGCCGGAATGGCTGGATCCCCAGGTTTTCCTTTCCGACCCCGCCATCGGCCCGTGGGTAGTGCTGCTGATCTGCGGAATCGTCTTCGTGGAGACCGGCCTGCTTATCGGGTTTTTCCTTCCGGGAGACTCCCTTCTTTTCACCGCCGGACTGCTGGTGGCCACGGGTGCAGTGCAGATCAACATCTGGGTGCTGATCCTGCTGATCGCCTTGTGCGCCTTCGCCGGCGACCAGCTTGGGTATTTCATTGGCCGCAAGGCGGGCCCGGTGGTCTTCAACAGACCGGAGTCCAGGTTCTTCCACCAGGAGAATGTGGACCGGGCGGAGGCGTTCTTTGCCCGCCATGGCGGCAAAGCCGTGGTGCTGGCCCGCTTTATTCCGGTGATCCGCACCTTCACGCCCGTGGTGGCCGGCGTCGGACGGATGCACTACGCAACGTTCATTGCCTACAACGCAATCGGCGGTGTGGTCTGGGCGCTGAGCGTCACGATGCTCGGCTACGTGCTGGGGGACCGTGTTCCGTTTGTGCGGGACAACCTGGACCTCATCTTCCTCGGGGTCATCGGCCTGACGCTCGTATTTGTTGTCCTGGGCCTGTTCCGCCCCGGGCGCCGGCAGCAGCGCGCGACGAAGCCGGCAGCAGAAGGGGCGGCGGAGAAAGACGCGCCCAAGCCCCGCACAGGGAAAACCCGGCCGCTGCCCCGCCCCCGCCCCGGTGCGTCGGAAGCGGGCGGGGTGGATTAACGCCGAAAGCCGGGCGCCCGCACGGCACCCGGCTTCCGCCGTCGTTCTTCGCTGCCGAGCTACCGGGCCGCAGCGGCCGGCGAGCTGACGCCGGGCAGCAGGTCCCGGGCGTCCAGTGCCGAGAGCACAAACGCGTAGTCCCAGGCACGGTCCTTCCAGGCCTCATAGCGGCCGGAGGCGCCGCCGTGGCCGCCGTCCATTTCAATCTTCAGAACAATCGGCTCGGAACCGGTGGTCGTTTCGCGCAGCTTGGCCACCCACTTGGCCGGCTCCACGTACAGCACCCGGGTGTCGTTAAAGCTGGTGACAGCAGCGATGCGCGGGTAGTCGACGGCCCGTACGTTCTCATACGGGCTGTATTCGCTCATGTAGCGGTAGACCTCGGGATCGGTGATGGGGTTGCCCCATTCCTCCCACTCCAGGGCGGACAGCGGCAGGTTCGGATCCAGGATGGTGGTGAGCGCGTCCACGAACGGGACCTGCGCCACGATGGCCCGGTACTTTTCCGGAGCCAGGTTCGCGACGGCGCCCATCAGCAGTCCGCCTGCGGAGCCGCCCATGGCCGCAATCCGCGCCGGATCAACCCAGCCCGAGGCTGCCATGTGGTCGGTCGCGGCCACGAAGTCGGTGAAGGTGTTCTTCTTGTTCAGCTTCTTGCCCTGGTCGTACCAGGCCCGGCCCATCTCGCCGCCGCCGCGGATGTGCGCCACCACAAAGATGACGCCGCGGTCCAGCAGGGAGAGCCGGGCGATGTTGAAGGCCGGGTCCATGGAGATTTCGTAGCTGCCGTAGGCGTAGACCAGGGCGGGGTTGGACCCGTCGCGGGCCACCTCGGCCCGGCGCAGCACGGAGAGCGGAACCCGGGTGCCGTCCTCCGCCGTCGCCCAGTCGCGTTCGGCCACGTACTGCGCAGGATCATAGCCGCCGCGCACCGGGGTTTCCCGGCGCAGCTCAAGCTCGCCGGTGGCCAGCACGTAGTCATAGACCCGCGGCGGCGTCAGATAAGACGTATAGCTCAGCCGGATGATCGGCGAATCGTACTCGGCGTTGGTCAGCCCGGCGGTGTAAAGCTCCTCGTCAAAGGCCGGCTCCGCGGGTGCCGCCTGCCCCGGGGTGCCGATCCCGGCCAGCGGCAGGATCTGCACGCGCTCGGTGGTGTCCTTGCGGACCGAAACCAGGATGTGCGTGGAGGTGACGGACACGCCGTTGACCCGCACGGCGTCGTCGTGCGCCACCACGGTCTGCCACTGCTGCCCGGACAGCGGCTTGGCGAACTCACCCTCCGCGACCAGGGAGACCATGGAGTTCAGGGCGTCCCTGTTGTGGGTGATCAGGTACTGGCGCTCACCATCGCGGGTGAACGGCTCGGCTTCGTAGAGGATCCGCTCGCTGCGCGGAATCAGGGTCCGGACGGTGTCCGCGGCGTCGTCGAAATCCATCACCCGGTATTCGCTGTACTCGGAGCAGCTGATGCCGATCAGCAGCTGCTTCCGGTCTGCGGAGAGGTCGAAGCCTGTCCACATGGCGACGTCGTCCTCCTGGTAAATCACGGTGTCTTCGCTGACATCCGTACCTAGGGTGTGTGCCTTGATCTGGTACGGGCGCCAGGAATCGTCGACGACGGTGTAGAAGACGCGGGTGCCGTCCGGGGAGAAGGTGAGGGAGTAGAAGACGTTGGATACGACGTCGGGCAGCAGTTCCCCGGTGCGCAGGTCCTTGATCCGCAGGGTGAAGCGCTCATCCCCGGCGTTGTCCTCGCAGTAGGCCAGCAGGTTGCCGTCCTCGGTGACGGCCAGGCCGCCGAGCGCGAAGAAGGGCTTGCCTTCGGCCTCGGCATTGCCGTCGATCAGGATCTGCTCTCCGGGGACGGGAACACCCGGTTCGACGACGGGAGGCGTCCAGTCCGCGTGCAGGTCGCCGGTGTCCTGGGCTGCGGTGCGGCAGTGGATCGCGTACTGCTGGCCCTCCACGGTGCGGGTGTAGTACCACCAGCCGCGCTTGCGGGCCGGAACGGAAAGATCAGTTTCAACGGTGCGGGCCTTGATCTCCTCGAAGATCTCCTGCCGCAGCGGCTCCTGGTCTGCGGTGACTGCGTCGGTGTAGGCATTCTCCGCGTTGAGGTGCTCCACCACCTCCGGGTTTTCCTTCTCCCGCAGCCATTCGTAGTCATCGGTGAACGTTTCACCGTGGTGGGTGCGCTCGACGGGGACTTTTTTCGCGGCCGGGGGAGTGGGTGTAGTCATGAACCCGAATATATCTAGCCCGCCAACGGCTTGCGACGGGCAGCGCCGGCTTTATGCTCGCGGCGGAGCGGCGGTGCGGCTGGGAGGTGCGGCTAGCGCCCCAGCAGGATCCAGGCGCTGAACATGCCCGCGGCAGCGAAGAACACCCAGTTGGCCAGTACCAGCACCAGAGTGTGGGTAAAGGGCCGGCGGACTGAACCAGTCACCCGCACCGGCTCGTCAGCGGCGGGACCGCGCCGGAACTGGGACCAGAGCGAGGTGGCCAGCAGCAGGCCGCCTCCGGCAGCGGCCACAGGGAAGGCAGGGAGGGTGAGGATCACAGCGCCGCCCACCGTCCAGTACAGGAGCAAATGCGCCAGCACGACGACGCCGAGCAGGGCAAGCGGGCGGCCGGCCCGTCCGGCAAGCGCCACGGGCAGGAAGCGCGGAGCAGCTCCGGCAGCGAGCAGGAGGGTCAGCACCACGGCCAGGCCGCTGGCGGTGATGCCCAGGACCCCGCCGGTGGACGCCACGGCGGCGGCAACTGCGCAGAAGCCGAGCAGCCCCAGCAGGATCGGCACCAGCAGGTGTACGGCGAGGCCCGGTGCAGACGCGTCACCAAGGCCCGGCCGGATCCGGGTGCTTGAACCGCTGCCTGCCATGCTCTGCTTCCTCCTGCCTGTGCCGATAGATCAAAGGTATCCGCTGGTACGGCATGCAGCCGCCACCGGGCCGGCGCAACGCAGGCGTAAAAAGGGTTCCCGCCTTGACGTGCGATCGCTCACACGCATATTCTGAACGAACGGTCGGTAATTATTGGCCGAACGACTTCCGCGGAGCTGTCCGCGGCCCGTGGAAAACAGTGAGGTGACATCTATGGCTACGCAGACAGACTTGTACGCAGTCCCGGCCCAGCAGGATGATGACGCAGCCGGACAGGCAGCATTCGATGCGATCATCGCCGACGATTCGCGGATCGAGCCGCGTGACTGGATGCCGGAAGGCTACCGGAAGACCCTGGTCCGCCAGGTTTCCCAGCATGCGCACTCCGAGATCATCGGCATGCAGCCCGAAGCCAACTGGATCACCCGCGCACCCTCACTGAAGCGCAAGGCCATCCTCCTGGCCAAGGTTCAGGATGAAGCCGGCCACGGCCTTTACCTCTACTCCGCAGCCGAGACCCTCGGCACCCCGCGCGAGAAGATGACCGAAGACCTGATCGCCGGCAAGGCCCGGTACTCCAGCATCTTCAACTACCCCACCCGCAGCTGGGCTGACATGGGTGCAATTGGCTGGCTCGTTGACGGCGCCGCCATCTGCAACCAGGTCCCGCTGTGCCGCGCCTCCTACGGACCCTACGGCCGTGCCATGGTTCGCATCTGCAAGGAAGAGTCCTTCCACCAGCGCCAGGGCTTCGAGATCCTGCTCGAACTCGCCAACGGCACCGAGGCTCAGAAGCAGATGGCCCAGGACGCCATCAACCGCTGGTACGCACCGGCGCTGATGATGTTCGGTCCGCCGGATGATGATTCCCCCAACTCCCGCCAGTCCATGGCCTGGAACATCAAGCGCTTCTCCAACGACGAACTGCGCCAGCGTTTCGTCGGCATGATCTACGAGCAGGTCAAGGTCCTTGGCCTGACCCTCCCCGATGACCAGATCCGGTTCAACGAAGAGACCGGCAAATGGGAGCACGGACCGCTGGACTGGAATGAGTTCAAGGAAGTCCTCGCCGGACGCGGCCCGTGCAACTCGCAGCGGCTGGCCCGCCGCCGTGAAGCACACGAAGACGGCGCCTGGGTGCGCGAAGCAGCAGCCGCATACGCGGCAAAGCAGGCACGAAAGACAGAGGTGGCATAAGCATGGTTTCCGGTTCCACAACGGGCGACGACGGCACCAAGACGGCGGCAACGTCCGGCTCGGTAGCTCCTGACACGGGCGTCAACGCGGCCTGGCCGCTCTGGGAAGTATTCGTCCGTTCCTCCCGCGGCCTCTCCCACGTCCACGCCGGTTCGCTGCACGCGCCCGACGCCGACATGGCAGTGCGCAACGCACGCGACCTTTACACCCGGCGGAACGAAGGCGTTTCCCTCTGGGTGGTTCCGGCCGAGGCGATCATCTCTTCCGATCCCGACGCCAAGGGCCAGTTCTTCGAGTCCCCGCAGGGCAAGGACTACCGGCACGCCACGTACTACCGCAAGTCTGAAGGGGTGAAGCACCTGTGAACACGGACAGCGCCACCCGGATCACCCCGGGCAATGCCCTCCGCCCGGAGGACATCGCGGCCTCTGACGCCAAGGCGCCCGAAGCTGTCGCAGAGTACGCGCTGCGCCTGGGCGACGACGCCCTGATCCTGGCCCAGCGCCTGGGCTGGTGGGTTGCCCGCGCTCCGGAGCTGGAAGAGGACATCGCTCTTTCCAACATCGCCCTGGACCTGCTCGGCCACGCCCGGTCCTTCCTCACCTACGCCGGCACCGCCTGGGACAAGACCGAGGATGACCTGGCGTACTGGCGCGGCGAAGAGGAATACCGTTCCGCCCACATCGTTGAGCAGGAAAACGGCGACTTCGCCAAGACGATCGCCCGCCAGCTGGTGGTCTCCTTCTTCCAGTACGAGCTCTACACCGCCATGCTCTCCTCCCAGGACGAGACGCTGGCGGCCATCGCAGCCAAGGCCGTCAAGGAAGTCGACTACCACCGCGACCACAGCGCCCAGTGGGTGCTGCGCCTGGGACAGGGCACCGAGGAATCACGCACCCGCATGATCCGCGCCCTGGAACTGATCTGGCCGTATGTTGGCGAGCTCTTCGAGGATGACGACCTGGTTCGTTCCCTCGAGGGAATCGCCGTCCTGCCCTCCACACTGCGGGCAGCCTTTGATGAAAAGGTCGGTGCCGTGCTGGCTGAGGCCGAGCTTACGGCTCCCGAGGTGCAGCCCGCACCCGGCGGTGGACGCCGCGGCGAGCACAGCGAATACCTCGGCTACATCCTGGCTGAACTCCAGGTCCTGGCCCGCCAGCATCCCGGCGCAACCTGGTAACAGCGATGAACGAGACTGAGGCAGCACCCGCCGCCGACGCCGCAGCCAGCACGCAGCTGCGTCCCACGGATCCCGCAGCAGCGGCAGCGTGGGACGTCGCCGCGACAGTCTGCGACCCCGAAATCCCGGTCCTGACCATTGAGGACCTGGGTGTTCTGCGGGCCGTGGATGTGCAGCAGGACAACTCGGTGCGCGTGGCCATCACTCCCACCTACTCCGGTTGCCCCGCCATGGACGCGATCCGCGACGACGTCACCGCCGCGCTGGTTGCCGCCGGCTACGGACCGGTCCGCGTGGACCTGGTCCTGGCCCCGGCCTGGACCACGGACTGGATGAGCGAAGCCGGCAAGACCAAGCTCAACGAGTACGGCATCGCTCCGCCCACGGGCCGGGCAGCTGCCGGACCCGTCCGGCTGGGCCTGAGCGTCAAGTGCCCCCAGTGCTCCTCACTCAACACGCGTGAAATGACACGCTTTGGCTCTACTTCCTGCAAGGCGCTGTACGTCTGCCGCGACTGCCAGGAACCCTTCGACTACTTCAAGGTGCTCTAAACCATGACAACCTCCACCACCGAGGCAGGCGCAGCTCCCGCCTCGCGCCGCACCGCCTTCCACCCGCTGACGGTCAGTGCTGTCCGCCGGCTCACCGAAGACGCCATCGAAGTCACCTTCGCGGTCCCCGAAGAGCTGACCGGCTCCTTCGATTACCTGCCCGGCCAGTACGTTGCCCTGCGCACCACCCTGGACGGCGCTGAGATCCGCCGCAGCTACTCCATCTGCGCCGAGCCCAAGCCCGGCGAAATCCGGGTAGCCATCAAGCGTGACCTCGGCGGACGGTTCTCCACCTGGGCGAACGAAAACCTGAAGGCTGGGGACGTCCTGGACGTCATGAGCCCCACGGGCGGCTTCATCTCCAAGCACCCCATGACGGCGCTGAACCACCCTGAGGACATCGACGTTACCGACGAGAACGTGTTCGTCGCCGTCGCCGCCGGGTCCGGCATCACCCCGGTCATCTCGATTGCCCGCACCGTGCTGGCCGCTTCCGAGAACGTGCGCTTTGACCTGGTCTACGCCAACAAGGCAGCCATGGACGTGATGTTCCTCGAGGAACTCGCGGACCTGAAGGATAAGTACCCGGCCCGGTTCGCCCTGCACCACGTGCTCTCCCGCGAACAGCGCATTTCCCCGCTGCTCTCCGGCCGGATCGACGCGGAGAAGCTCTCCGCCCTGATCGAATCCGTGCTGCCCACCCGCGACGTTGATGAATGGTTCCTCTGCGGCCCGTTCGAACTGGTGCAGCTGTGCCGCGACACCCTGGCCGAGCGCGGAGTCGACTCGGAAAAGGTCCGCTTCGAACTCTTCACCACCGGCCAGCCCGGGAAGCCGGAAGGCCAGATCGGCCGTCCGATCCAGGTTGATCCCTCGGCAGACAACTTCGAGATCAGCTTCCGGCTGGACGGGCTGCAGGGCAAGGTCGCCAGCCCCACCCACGCCCGCGAATCGATCCTGAACGCCGCCCTGCGCGTACGTCCGGACGTTCCCTTCGCCTGCGCCGGCGGCGTCTGCGGCACCTGCCGCGCGAAGGTGGTCTCCGGAACCGTGGAGATGGAAGAAAACTACGCGCTGGAACCGGATGAGATCGAAAAGGGTTACATCCTGACCTGCCAGAGCCGCCCCACCAGTCCCGAAGTCACCGTCGACTACGACGCCTAGGAGCGAAGCCACCGATGAGCGAGCAGAACCAGTCCATGGTCGAACTGACGATTAAGGACGGGGTCGCCGAGGTTGTCCTCAATGCCCCGCAGAAGCTGAACTCCCTGGACGAGCAGGCCCTGGCAGACCTGTCCAAGGCCTACGACGACGCCGCTGCCGCCGGTGTCCGTGCGCTGCTGCTGCGCGGTGAAGGCCGGGCCTTCTGCGCCGGACGTGACATCTCCGGCGTCGTACCGGCAGAGGACGACGCCTACGCCTACCTGGGTGACCTGGTCACGCCGCTGCTGAAGAAGATGGCTGCCTTCCCGGCACCCACCTTCGCGGCGGCGCAGGGTGCCTGCCTCGGCGTCGGACTGGGCCTGCTGGTCGCCACAGACGTGGTGTACGTGGCGGACAACGCCAAGATCGGCTCCCCGTTCGCGAACCTCGGTGCCACCCTGGATTCAGGCGGGCACTGGCTGTTCACCGAACGGCTGGGGGCCCACCGCACCCTGGACCTGATCTACACGGCAGACCTGATGAGCGGCGCGGAAGCCGTGGCGGCCGGTCTGTTCAGCCGGGTGTTCCCGGCCGATGAGCTGCTTGAAAACACCCGTGTCACGGTCGCCCGTGTAGCGTCCGGTGCCACCGGCGCCTTCCGTGCCTCCAAGGAACTCGTTGCGCAGATCCGCGATGCCCGCCTGGGTCTCTGGGACTCCGTTGAAGACGAGAACAAGGCCCAGGGCGTGCTGTGCGGCACCGAGGACTACGCCGAAGGTTTCGCCGCCTTCAAGGAAAAGCGCAAGCCGGAGTTCAAGGGCTAACCAACCTCCGCTCTGCACCCCGTCATTACCCGCCGAGAGGCCAGTTACGGCTCTTTTCGAGCCTCATAAGAGCCGTAAGTGGCCTCTCGGCGGGATTGGGGGCGCCCGTATTCGACACGGCGTCGAAACTTCGGGAGAATTACAGGGCCGGATGCGACCCCGCCCGGCACACGGTGCCTGAGGAGGACCGATGACAGCGCGTGCCGCACGGTTGGTGCGCGGCTGGGCCGGAGCATTCGCGGCCACGGCCGTAGCTGCTGCGTCGCACGTGCTTGGCGGCGGAGCCGCCCCCGAACCTGCCCTTGTGCTGTTCTGCCTCGCCGTCTCCGGCATGGTCAGCTGTCTGCTGGCTGGACGCGGACTTTCACTTCCCCGGCTCGGCACCGCCGTCGTCTTCAGCCAGGGCCTGTTCCACCTCATTTTCAGCTTTGGCTCGGCGCCGGCCGCCGTCGGCACACAATCCGGGCACGCCCACCACGCAGGAACCTACCTGGCCGACGCCGGTACGGCCGCAGCAGCGGGATCGGCAGCTGCCCCGGCACACGGCCTGATGATGTGGCTCAGCCACGCGCTGGCCGCCGCAGCAACGGTATGGATCGTGGCCCACGGCGAGCGGACGCTGGTGCGCCTCATCGAGGCGCTCGGTGTCCGTCCCGGCGCACTCCTGCCGCTCTTCCGCCCCGCCCACCTGCCCCGTCCCGCCGCTGCGGTCCTGGCTGTCCGACCGCTGGGACTGCGCAACCTTGGCATTCCGCTCCTGACGCTCCGGCACCGGGGCCCACCTGCTGTATTCGTGTCCGCCTAGGCGCATCCGCGCATCCACACGAATCCCAGTTCCGCTCCGGAACGGAAAGCAGCTATGCCCACCACTTTTTACCGCCAGGCCCGCACGCGTGCCTCGCTTCTCGCCGCAGTTCTCCTCGCCGCCTTGGCTGCGGTTCTCTTCCTCGCAGCGCCGGCACATGCGCACGATGAACTCGTGTCCTCCAACCCGGCGGACGGTGCCGTCCTGGAAGCCGCTCCTTCCGAAATTGAATTGGTCTTCAGCTCAGAGCTCATGGACCTGGGCAACCAGGTCATCGTTGAAGATGCCGCCGGGACCAACCTGGCCGAGTCCGAGCCGGTCCTGACCCGGGAAACCCTGGTCCAGGCCCTCCCCGCACTCGATGCCGGGGACTACAAGGTCAACTGGCGCGCAGTCTCCAGCGACGGACATCCGATCACCGGCACCTTCAGTTTCACGGTGAACGCCCCGGCGGGTGCGGAGGAAACTCCCGCCGCGTCGGCCACCGAGTCCGCCACCCCGGAGGCCACCGCCTCCGCCAGCCCGGCTGCCAGCGAACCCGCTCCGAGTGCAGCGGCGAACCCGGCAGCTGAAGAGTCCGAGTCCCACGTGCCGTGGGCCCTTGCCGGTGCCGGAGTCGGCGCCGCCGCAGCTCTGGCCGCTTGGGCAATTGTTGTCCAGGTGAAGAAGCGCCGCAGCACCAAGGCCTAAACAATCCGCCGCCTGCGCGCGGCAGTCATTTCCCGCGGCCTGCCCCGGCACCGGCCGCCCCATACCCTTGCCCGCGCCCTGACGCGCGGAACACACCTTTGGAGTACCGAAAATCATGAAGAAGTTCACCCTCGCCGCAGCCGTCCTCGCTGTCTCGGCTGCCTCCCTTACCGGGTGCGGATCATCCACCCCTGTAGCCGAAACTTCCCCGTCCGCAGAGGACGCTGCGGCCCTGTCCATGTCCGGAGCATGGACCAAAGCCGCCGAAGCAGGCGGGATGACCGGAGCCTTCGGCACACTGGAAAACTCCGGCGGCGAGGACATCACGGTCGTCGCCGCCACCTCCTCCGCAGCTTCTACCGTGGAGCTCCACGAGGTGGCCATGGACGACGACGGCGCCATGGTGATGCGCGAAATCGAAGGCGGGTTTGTGGTCCCCGCAGGCAGCGACTACCTCCTGGAGCCCGGAGCCAGCCACCTGATGCTGATGGGCCTGACGGATGGCCTGCTGGCCGGAGACACCGTGACCATCACCCTGGAACTGGCCGACGGGTCCACCCTGGACGTCGACGCCGTAGCCAAGGACTTTGCCGGAGCCAACGAAACCTACGGCAGCGGCGAAGGCCACGGTACTGAGACCCACGGTACTGACACGCACGGTACTGAGACGCACGGTGGTGGGGAAACCCACGATTCCGCTGATCACTGATGAGCCAGGAAACCGCACCCCACGGCGTAGCCCGGCGCCGCCTGCTCTTCGGCGGCGCGGCGGCAGGCCTGGGCGCCGTCGCCGCTGCCGGCGGACATCTGGTTGGGAGCCGCGGCGCGGCGGACCTGGAACGGACGGGACTGGACGAGGCAGGCAGCAACGGCCGGGAAACGGTTCCGTTTTACGGGCTGCACCAGGCCGGCATCGCCACTCCTCCCGGGGCATACGCGGCCTTTGTTGCCCTTGACCTGCGTGAGGGCATCGAACGGGACCGGATCGGGTCCTGGCTTCGGATGCTCAGTGACGACGCCGCTGCCCTCACCCAGGGGGAACCGGCACTGGCGGACTCTGAGCCGGAGCTGGCCCGGAACCCGGCACGGCTGACGGTGACCCTCGGGTTCGGGCCCGGCCTGGTGGCCGCCGCGGCACCCCATCTGGCCCCCGCCTGGCTGGGACCGCTTCCGGCTTTCAGCATCGATGCACTCGAAGACCGCTGGAGCGGCGGAGATCTGCTGCTTCAGCTGTGTTCCGATGACCCGTTGTCCCTCGCCCATGCACAGCGGATGCTGCTCAAGGACAGCCGCGCGTTCGCCGTCGTGCGCTGGATCCAGCCCGGGTTCCGCCATGCCTACGGCAGCGAACCTGCGGGCACCACCATGCGCAATCTTTTTGGGCAGGTGGACGGTTCAGCGAACGCGCTGCCGGGGACTCCCGAGTTTGACCGGGTGGTGTGGGGCGACGCCGACATTCCGGCCTGGCTGGAAGGCGGCACTTCGATGGTCGTCCGCCGGATCGCCATGAACCTGGACACCTGGGATGAGCTGGACCGGCGTGGCCGGGAGGAAGCGGTGGGGCGCAGGCTTGCCAACGGCGCCCCGCTCACCGGCGAAAAGGAGCACGACGAACCGGATTTCGACGCGGTGACCGGGCTCGGTTTCAAGGTCATCCCGGAATACGCGCACATGCGCCGGGCCCGGCCGGAGAACCCCCGCCAGCGGATCTTCCGCCGCGGATACAACTTTGACGCGGCGCCGGAGCCGGGCGGCCCGATCTCCAATGCAGGGCAGATCTTCGTGGCGTTCCAGGCTGACGTCGCGGCGCAGTTCGTGCCGATCCAGCAGCGCCTGGACAAGCTGGACCTGCTCAATGAGTGGACGACGCCGATTGGTTCGGCCGTCTTCGCCGTGCCGCCGGGTGCCCGGGAGGGCGGATTCGTGGGGGAGGAGCTCTTCGCGTAGGGATTGCCCGCCCGCCGGTGGTCCCGCTAGGTTGGAAATGTCAGCATGCTGACTAAATGTTTCCTCCCCTGCGGGGCATCACCGAAAGGCCACGATGACGCAAAGCTACGATCCGAACAACGATCCCGCCAATCCGGACAAGCCCAAGGAAGCCGACCACGCCGAAGCCCAGAAGGGCCCGGGCACGGCAGAGGGCACCGGCAACCATGCCGGCAGCGGTGAGAAGGGCAAGCGGGTCAACCCTGATCCGGCGGAAGGCAACATCACCGGTCTGGAGCCCGGCGGGGGAGTTCCTCCGGGGGAGACGCCTCCGGCCGAGGATCAGATGAGCATGGACCAGGGGCACGACGAGAACTGACCGTCCCGTCCCGCCCCACTCATCGAGATAGCAGAAACTGCCCGTTTGGAGCTCCAAACGGGCAGTTTCTGCTATCTCGGTGAGGGAAGGGCGGGCAGGGCTAGCGGACGTCGAGGTCCTCGAAGACCAGGAACGTCTGGCTGTCCAGCACACCGGGAGCGGACTGCAGCTGGTCGAAGATGACTTGCCGCAGGTGCAGGTTGTCCTCCGCCCGGACCAGCAGGATGACGTCGAAGGATCCACCCACCAGGGCAACGTGGTGCACCTCGGGGATCTTGCGCAGCACTTCCTTCAGCTCCCGCCAGGACTGCTGGCGCACCTTCAGGGTGACGTACGCACTGGACCGCAGGCCCGCCTTCACCGGGTCCACCAGTGCAGTGAAGCGGGTCAGGACGCCGGAGCTGGTCAGCTTGGAGATACGAGAATAGGCGTGTGCCCGGGAGATGTGCACCGCCTCTGCCACGGCGCTGACAGAGGCCCTGCCGTCCCGGGTGAGCTCCGCCAGGATCCGCTTGTCGATTTCATCCAATGCCGCCGGCGCCTGGGCCATAGTGTCTACGTCCTTCAAAGTAATCCAGCTCACTTTTACAACTTGTCCATCACAATACGCAGGACGATACAGAAAATCTAGGATTTTCCCCTCCACTGGATGCGAATCGTGCGTTTCCGCATACTGGGCTTACAGAAATTCCACCCACGCCGGAGGAGCCGGGACGCCCGGAAACACTCCGGCATCCGCCGCGGCAGACGGAGATTCCAATGACTATTCCCACCGGGAACACAAGCACCGGGTCCGCAGAGGGCACGCGTCCGGAGGACAACGAGGACCGCACCGCGACCATGCTGCCCTCCGCCGAACCGGTCCAGCTGATCGACGCTGACGGCGCCCACCGGCACAGCGAAAAGTACCCGCTGCCCGACGGCGATGCCCTCAAGGCCGCCTTCGAAGGACTGGTGGCCGGCCGGCGCATCAATGACCAGGCGAACGCCCTGGTCCGCCAGGGCCGCCTGGCGGTCTATCCCTCCTCCCACGGCCAGGAAGCCTGCCAGATCGCCGCTGCTGCCGTGCTGGCCGACGGCGACTGGCTGTTCCCGACCTACCGGGACACCGTTGCCGTCATCCACCGCGGGGTGGATCCGCTGCAGGTGCTGACCCTGCTCAAGGGCGACTGGCACGCCGGCTACGACCCGTACGAGCACAACGTGGCACCCCAGGCGACGCCGCTGGCCACCCAGCTGCTGCACGCCGTCGGCGTTGCGCACGCTGCCAAGCTGCGCGGTGAGAACACCGTGGTGCTGGCCATGTGCGGCGACGGCGCCACCAGCGAAGGCGACTTCCACGAGGCCCTGAACTTCGCCGCCGTCTTCCACGTGCCCGTGGTCTTCTTTGTGCAGAACAACGAATACGCCATCTCCGTGCCGCTGAAGAACCAGAGCGTTGCCCCGTCCCTGGCACACAAGGCCATCGGCTACGGCATGCCCGGTGAGCGGGTGGACGGCAACGACGCCGCGGCGCTGCTGGCCGTGCTGGGCGCCGCCGTCGAGCGGGCCCGCGAAGGCGGCGGCCCGGCGCTGGTTGAGGCGCACACCTACCGTATGCAGGCCCACACCAACGCCGACGACGCCACCCGGTACCGCTCCGAGGACGACGTCGCCAAGTGGGTTCCGCGCGATCCGCTGACCCGGCTGCGCACCTACCTCACCGGTCTTGGGATGCTCGACGCCGCGGCCGAGGAAACCATGACGGCAGCAGCGGAGACCGTCGCCGCCCGCATCCGCGAAGGCCTGAACACGGACATCGTGCCCGAGCCCATGGACCTCTTCAACTTTGTCTATGACCGCCGCACCCCGCAGCTCACCGAGCAGGCTGCACTGCTCACGGACGAGCTTTCCCGGGCACAGGACTAACAGGAGCCACCAATGACAGTCACAGCACAGGCGCCTGCGCCCGAAGACACCCGCGTCAGCCTCACCTTCGCGAAGGCACTGAACACCGCGCTGGCAGATGAAATGGCCGCGGATTCAACCGTGGTGATGTTCGGTGAGGACGTCGGCCCGCTTGGCGGAGTCTTCCGCATCACCGACGGCCTGACCGCACGCTTCGGGGAAGAACGCTGCTTCGATACCCCGCTGGCCGAATCCGGCATCATGGGCATGGCCGTGGGAATGGCCATGAACGGCATCCGTCCGGTGGTCGAAATGCAGTTCGATGCCTTCGCCTACCCGGCCTTCGAGCAGGTGGTCAGCCACGTCGCCAAAATGTCCAACCGCACCCGGGGCAAGGTCAAGCTTCCCCTGGTGATCCGGATTCCGTACGCCGGCGGCATCGGGGGAGTGGAGCACCACTGCGACTCCTCCGAGTCCTACTATGCCCATACCCCGGGACTGACGGTCCTGGCCCCGGCCACCGTCGCAGACGCCTACACCATGCTGCGCGAAGCCATCCGGTTCCCGGACCCGGTGGTGTTCCTGGAACCCAAGAAGCTCTACTGGACCAAGGAGGACGTTGACCTCGCAGCCCTGCGCGCGCCCTTCGAAGCAGACGCCCCCGCCGCAGACCCTGCGATCGGCAAGGCTGCCGTTGCCCGCGAAGGCACCGACGCCACGCTGATCGCCTATGGTCCTTCCGTCTCCACGGCACTTTCCGCCGCGGAAGCCGCTGCCGCCGAAGGCCGCAGCCTGGAGGTCATTGACGTCCGCAGCATTGTTCCCTTCGACGACGAAACCGTGTGCGCCTCCGTCCGCAAGACCGGCCGCGCCGTCGTCATTTCCGAAGCCCCCGGCTTCGCGTCCGTGGCCTCGGAGATCGTGGCCCGTATCCAGGAACGCTGCTTCCATTCCTTGGCCGCCCCCGTACTGCGCGTGACCGGCTTCGACATCCCTTACCCGGCCCCGAAGCTGGAAAGCTTCTTCCTGCCCGGCGTTGACCGGATCCTGGACGCCGTTGATGAACTGCAGTGGGAGGACAAATGAGCGTGCGTACTTTCCTGCTCCCTGACCTGGGCGAAGGCCTGACCGACGCGGAACTGGTGAACTGGCTCGTCGCCGAGGGCGACACCATCACCGTGGACCAGCCTGTGGCCGAAGTTGAGACCGCCAAATCGCTGGTGGAGGTACCCTCCCCGTTCGCGGGCGTAGTGCAGACCCTGCACGGCGCTGCGGGGGAGAGCATCGACGTCGGCAAGCCGCTGATCTCCGTACGCACGACGGCGGAGGCCCCGGCACCGGGTGAGACCGCACCAGCTGCCCCGGCCGACCCGGATCCGGCAGGGGAAGCCTACCGCCAGGAGGAACGGGCCGGTTCGGGCAATGTCCTGATCGGTTACGGAACTCCCGGAGGACACGGCACCAACCGCCGCACCCGGGCGCCGCGCCGCCCGGCAGCCGCCCAGGCCGCCACAGCTCCGGCACCGGCTCCTGCTGCGGTTGCACCTGCTGCTGTCACCGACCCGGCTCCCGCTACGCTCGAAGCTCCCCGGTGCATCTCGCCGCTGGTCCGCCGGCTGGCCCGTGAATCCGGGATCGCACTGCGCTCCGTGCACGGCACCGGCCGCGACGGCCTGATCCTGCGCCGTGACGTTGAACTGGCCATCAGCGGCAGTTCCGCGCCTGCCCCGGCAACCGCGCCCGTTCCAGCTTCGCCGGCTGCTCCAGCCGCGGGCGATACGGATCCCCGTTCCGGACTGGCCGTCACATCCCGCATCCCGGTCAAGGGACTGCGCCGCACCGTCGCCGCGAACCTCAGCGCCAGCCGCAGCGAAATCCCCGAAGCCACCGTCTGGGTGGACGTGGACGCCACCGCGCTGCTGGAACTGCGCGCGGACCTCAAGCGCCGCGACCCGGAAAACACGCCCGGCCTGATGGCCTTCCTAGCCCGGTTCACCCTCGCCGGTCTGCGGCGGTTCCCCGAACTGAACACCCGCTACGTGGCCGGCGCCGGACCCGACGCCGAGCTGGTCGCCTTTGACGGCGTGAACCTTGGCTTCGCCGCGCAGACCGACCGGGGCCTGATGGTTCCCTCCATCCGGCACGCCGAGAAGCTCAGCGCCAGGGAATTGGACGCCGAAATCCGGCGGCTGACGGCGTCGGCCCGTTCCGGCGCTGCCACACCGGAGGAACTGACCAGCGGCACCTTCACGCTGAATAATTACGGGGTCTTCGGCGTCGACGGCAGCGCCGCCATCATCAACTACCCGGAGTCCGCGATTCTGGGCATCGGACGCATTATCGACAAGCCGTGGGTTGTGGACGGCCAGCTGATGGTGCGGAAAATGACGGAGCTGACCCTGGTCTTTGACCACCGGGTGTGCGACGGCGGCACAGCAGGCGGGTTCCTTCGTTACGTTGCGGATGCAATAGAGAACCCGGGAAGCGTCCTGGCTGACCTGTAGCCGTCGGCACACGGTAGGTTGGTTAGCGCAGATACCTGAAGGACGGACGCCATGAAGCAGACCACCCCGCAAACCCCCGATGACTGGCTGGAGCTGGCACCGAATACGTATGTGCAGTCAAGCCCGGGCTGGGGGATGAACTCCGGCCTGGTTATCGGGCAGGAGCGGGCGCTGCTGGTGGACACCGGCGCCGGTCCGGCCCAGGCGAAGGCTCTGCTGGACGGCGTCCGGAAGCTGACCAACCTGCCGGTCATCGCCGTGAACACCCACGCGCACTTCGACCACTTCTTCGGCAACGCTTACCTGGTGGACAACGGCGTCGAGGAAATCTGGGCGACCAGCGACTGCGCTCGGACGATTACCGCCACGGGTGAGGAACAGCGTTCCTCCGTTGCCGGCGTCGAGCCGGGCATGGCAACCGGCACCGGACCGGGAACGGCCATCGTTGCGCCGCAGAAGCTGGTTGACGGAGCGCCCGTGGACCTTGACCTGGGCGGCGTGTCCGTGACCCTGTTCCACCTGGGCCGCGGCCATACCGACCATGATCTGCTGGTCGGAGCCGGAGATGTGCTGTTCACCGGGGATTTGGTGGAGCAGGGCGCCGACCCGAACTTCGGTGATTCCTATCCCAAGGAATGGATCCGCACACTGGGGAAGATCGTTGCGCTGGAGGACCTCTACAGCACGGTGGTTCCCGGCCACGGCAAACCCGTGGACATGGCCTTCGTGACCACCCAGATGAACAAGATGCGCACCGCCGTCGCAGTGACACGCAGCGCCATGGACCAGGCGTCAACGGACATGACCAAGGCCATTCCGATCCTGCCTTACGGCCCTGAGCAGTCCCGGGCGCTGCTGACCCGGCTGCGCACCCTGGCGCGCTGGAAGTGGCTGAAGCAATAGATACCTTCAGCCTGCGGAGCATTGCCGTCCCTGCCTTCGGCCCCACGGTGCTCTACGGGACGGCGATCGGGGCGATCCTGCCGGTCGTCGCGCTGACCGCACGTGATCTGGGCGCCACTGTTGCCCTGGCAGCTGCAATCGTCACGCTGACCGGGATCGGTTCCCTGCTCACCAACGTTCCTGCCACCCTGGTCACCACCCGGTTCGGCGAGAAGTGGGCCCTGGTCGGGGCCGCTGCGTGGTGCGCGCTGGCCATGGTGCTGGCTGCTTCCATACCCGTTCTCTGGGTCTTTGCCCTGGCGGTTTTTATGGTCGGCATGGCCGGCGCCGTCTTTGGGCTGGCCCGGCAAAGCTATGTCACCGAAGCGGTGCCGATGCATTTCCGGGCCCGGGCGCTGTCCACACTGGGCGGCTCCAACCGCATTGGCGTGTTCATTGGCCCGTTTGCCGCTGCCGGGGTGATGACCTTCGCCGGAACTCCGGGGGCCTACTGGGTGGGCGCCGCGGCAGCGTTCGCCGCCGGTCTGCTGAGCCTGACCGTGCCGGACCTGAGCGTGCGGACGCCCGGCACCGGAAAACCGGCATCCAGTGGGGATCCGCTGGAAGAAGCTGTCGAGGCAGTGGCCCCGCCGACCATCGGCTCGATTCTGCGCAGCCATTCACGTGTCTTCCGGACGGTGGGCATCGGGGTGCTCCTGATCGCAGCCGTGCGGGCCACCCGCCAGGCCGTGATCCCCCTCTGGGCCCAGCACCTTGGCATCGATCCGGCCCAGACCGCCCTGATCTACGGTATCTCCGCCGGCGTGGACATGCTGATCTTCTACCCCGCCGGACGGGTCATGGACCTGCGCGGACGCCGGGCCGTGGCCGTACCCTGCATGCTGCTGATGGCCGCGGGGCTGGCCCTGCTGCCGCTGACTTCCACGCCGCTGCAGCTCCTCCTGGCCGCTCTGCTGATCGGTTTCGGCAACGGAATCGGCTCCGGAATCGTGATGACGCTGGGCGCGGACTTCTCCCCGCAGCCGGGCCGGCCGAAGTTCCTGGGGCTGTGGCGGCTGCTCTCCGACATCGGAATACTCAGCGGCCCGGGGCTGCTTTCGGCGGTAACGGCGGCAGCGTCACTCTCCGCAGGAATCGCAGCCACTGCGCTGATGGGCCTGGCCGGGGCGGTGGTGCTGTGGAAGTACGTGCCGAAGGGACGCCGGATTGGTCCTTAGCGGTTCCCGGCCTGCTGTGTGAACAGCCAAGAGCCAAGCGCGGACAGTACGTAACCCACTCCCACGATCAGTGAGAGCCCGCACCAGAAGTACAGCGGACGGTCATCCAGGCCGGCGATTCCGCTGCCCCAGCGGGCATAGACATAGAGGGCAGCGGAGAGCGCCAGGGCCAGCAGGCCTGCCCCGGCGGTGAGGGAGGTCCAGAGCCTCCCTGCGGCACCGCGGCCGCCTGCAGGAAGGGTGTTCCAGTCCCGGTTGGTGCGCATCATGACCAGACCGCCCACCAGCGTGCATGCCGAGACCACAAAGAAGGCGGCGACGACGTCCGCCGGCCGGTGCCAGAGATTGAAGAACGTGGCTGATCCCGCAAGGACCGCGTACGTTCCTCCGAGAGCTGCCACTGTGGGCCGCCAGCGCGGCGAAGACACAAGGAAGACGACCGCCATGGCCGAGGCAGCCATGGTGGTGTGGCCCGACGGCAGGGAATTAAAGGCAAGGGTGATGACCCCGCGGTCAGGACGGTCCAGCAGCAGGTTCTTCAGCAGCTGCGTTGCCAGGTTCGCGCCCGCCATTGTGGAGACGGCAATAACTGCGGGGGAGAGACGCCTGCGGTACAGAGTCACCGCGACAATCACGCCGATGGCGATGAATACCGAAGCCAGCGGCAGGCTGTCCAGGAACTTCAGTGCCGGGAGCCGGGTGCCCGGAGCCACCAGTTCTGCCTCACGCCAGGCGGATTCATCGGCCAGCTGGCCCGTAGTCGTCCGGACGAACCCAAAGTACGTAACAGCGGCTCCGGCAGCTGCCAGCAGCGCCGCGAAGAGGAAGAGGGCAGGGTTGTGCCCGGCCGGCCGCTGCACGGGCTGCCGCTGATTCAGGAGATTGCGCGTATCCATCCCATCCAGCGTGCCATACCTCAGTGCAGGTTTCCTGTGAGCCGGGCCTGTACCCGTTGGGCAGCTTCCATTACCCGCGGCGGGTGTACGGATTCCCCGTGGAAGCGGGGTGGCGGCCTGCACCTCGACGGTGCCGGCCGCCACCATCACGCGAACCTTCTTCGTGATGAGCGCGGTATTAGTGAGTTGCGGCGCCGGGCTCGAGATGGGCGATTGAGCGGGTGTCCTGGAAGGCGCGGATGCCCTCGATGCCCTGTTCACGTCCCATCCCGGACTGCTTCATGCCGCCGAAGGGAGCCCGCAGGTCCAGCCGCGTCGCACCATGGTCGTTGACCCAAACGTAGCCGCAGACCAGCTGCGACCCCACGGCATTGGCTTTGGCCGGATCCGAGGTCCAGACGGATCCGCCCAAGCCGGCCCAGGAATCGTTCGCGGCGGCGATGGCCTGTTCTTCGGTGTCGAAGCCGATGATGGGAATCACCGGGCCGAACTGTTCCTCGGTCACCACACGCAGCCCCGGATCCGGATCAACCACGAGAGCCGGGCGAAGGAAGTTACCGCCCTCCAGCTCGGGCGCGGTTGGCAGGGTGCCGAACTCGCGCACGTCAGCGCCGGCAGCCCTGGCTTCGGCGATGAGCTCAGCCACAAAGGCCTTCTGCGCCGGGGAGTGCAAGGGTCCCATGGTGGTGGCTTTGTCCAGCCCGTAACCGATGACGACCTTCTCCAACCGGGCTGAGAGACCGGCAACCAATTCATCCAGGCGTGACCGGTGCACGTAAATGCGCTTGGCGTTCATGCAGATCTGTCCGGTGGTGTCGAAGACCGCGGCGAACAGCCGGTCCAGGTGGGTCTCGTCCAGGACCGCGTCCTCGAGGAAGATGGCAGCATCATTGCCGCCGAGTTCGAGGGTGACTCTGGTCAGGGACTGCGATGCCATTTCCATCATGCGCTTGCCGCCGTTCACGCTGCCCGTGAAACACACCTTGGCAACGTCCTCGTTCTGGATCAACGGAGCCATCTCGCTGTCCTTGCCCGTTACCACGTTCAGGACTCCCGGCGGCAGCTTCTCGGCAACCCGCTGCACAATCCTGGTGGTAGCAAGGGGCGCCGTCAAAGGAGGTTTGACGATCACCGTGTTTCCGGCCATGAGCGCCTGCGGAAGTGCTGCGCCCAGAATTGCCACCGGCCAGTTGAAGGGGACGATGATGGTGACCACGCCCAGCGGCTGATAGGACACGGTGGTGGTCACCGGGATGCCGGGTGCTGGTTCGAGTACTTTGACCTCAGTCATTTCCTCTGCCAGGGAGATTGCCAGCTGGCAGCGTATTTCGAAGACGAGTGCATCCACCCATGCCTCGTGGACGATTTTTCCGTTCTCCTGGGACAGGACTGCGGCGTCCTCATCCCGGAGCTCTGCCAGACCGCTGATTGCTTCGGCAAGCGCAGCTGCCCGGTCCTGTGGAGTGAGTGCAGCCCAGGAGCCAAAGGCCGCCTTCGCCGCTGCCACGGCGGCCTCCGCGTCCTTTGTGGAAGCGCTGGCCGCGTATCCCACGATGGATCCCGGTTTGCCCGGATCTGTGATCGCCAGAGTTTCGCTGGTGTCCAGGCTCTTCCCACCGATGTACAGGCCGGTCATTAGTTGTGTCCGGGCGTTTGTTGTCAGATCAGTCATTTCGCATTACCTTTCAGAGTTTTCAGGTTCGTGCTACATCGCCGAGCTATCGGCATTTCAGGGCCGCACCGCCTTCCGGTGTGCCATGACGGCTGCGTCCAGTGACCGTTTCCGTCAGTCCCTCCTTTCCCTGCATCCGGTTCCGCCGGGCGCTGTGCCTAGGCCAGCCTGTGGTCCAGATCCGGGGTGCGGATCTGGACCCGCTGCGGACCCGTCAGAATGTGCGGCAGGACGGTTGTGGCCTGACGGACTGCTAAAGCTCCCCACGCCACTGACCGCTGGAGCGCCTCGGCATGCCACCGATCCATCGGTAAACCAGGGTGGGCAACACTCAGGTACCCGGCCAGCGCTGCGTCCCCTGCACCGGTGGTGTTGATTACATCGGTTCTGGGACCACTTGCCCAGAGGATGCCTCGTGGGCCAACCTCGAGAATGCCGTCGGAACCCAGGCTCGCCAGCACAGTGTCTACACCGGACTCCCGTACGCGCTCTGCTGCCACCACGACATCGCTTAGAGTGCGCACGGGGCCGCCGGTCATCTTTGAAAGCTCAGCGGCATTCGGTTTCACAAGGTGCGGACACCAGCCGCTGGACCACGTCAAAAGCAGGGCGTTATCGACCGGGGAATCCAGGCAGATGGAGACGCCCAAATCACGCACCCGTGCAAAGAGGGGTCGAAGATCGACTGGCAGACCGGTGCTCGCGTCAAGGGGCAGGGACCCCCCAAGCACGAACCAGTCGGCGTCCATCTGCCGGACCTCGTCTATGACGGCCTCACACAAACCGGACCATTGCGCGGGCTTCAGAGGAGCCGGGCGGGAATTGAAGTTGGTGGTCATGCCCGATTCGTCAACAACGGTGACATTCGTTCGAAGAGGGCTCCCTATGTCGACGCCCCGGACCACGCCACCTAATCCGCTGCCGTATCCGAACTCCGCCAAGCGTCGGTGGTCGACTGGCAAGACTGCTGAAACCGTGCTCCCTGCCAGCTGAAGGGACCTCGCAACGTTCACGCCGTTTCCCGCGAAATACGTGTCCACCCGATCAGCGCGGTGGACTTCTCCTGCCGTGACCCGGTCAAGGAAATACACCTTGTCCACGCAGGGCGCAGGGGTAAACGTAACCACCCGTGGCGCCAGGAATCCGCCCTTCGGGGGACCACCTGGCCGCTCACGTGGGCCGACGCGGCCAAGACTGGGGCCTGCTTGCCCAGTGCGTGCCCTGACATTCATCCGTACTCCCCGCTTCTCATCCGATAAGGCCCAGTCGCCGTTCTCACCGCCAATCCTGGGACTTTGGCTCAAGTTGTTTGACGCTGTAAATGAACGGTCCGTGGTGACCTGCCGATGGAACACCGGCCGAACCGTCATCGTCGGATGCCGCCGTTACCTGCTCGCGGCCAAAAGAAACTGCGCCGTATCCTTCGCAGTGGCTGGGCCGTCGATAAACGGGTTGCGCCATATCGAGAGCATGTCCGCAGCCGCTCGATCAAGGTTCCGGCGCGAGAACGCCTCCACTCCCCACCGGCCCTCGTAGCCGTCGTCCAGCGCCTGACGCACAACTGCAGCTATATCCACCACCCCTGTGCTCAGTGCTCCCCGCCCTGACTGTCCGAGTTCAAGGAAAGCGAGCTTCGGCAACGCGGTCCGTATGGCTGCGGACATGTCGGTTTCTTCGATAGCCATGTGAAAAGTGTCCAGATGGATCCAGAGGTTCTCGGATCCGCTCGCTGCGACATACTCCATAGCCTGGGCGGCCGTGTTGATCGCTGATGTCTCGTAGCGGTTGAGTACTTCGAAAGTCATGCGGACCCCCCGCTCATGGGCCTCATCGGCTACCCGCCCAACCTCAGCTGCGGATCTTTCGAACGCGGCCCGGTCAGTTGGGCCGTCCGGGGGACCGAATATGCCGTATGGCACCCCGTTCAGCTGGTCCGAACCGAGGGCCACCGTCAGCTCAAGGGCCCGCCGAAGCAGATTCGAGCCGGCTCTGCGCACATCTTCATCGACCGAGGAGACGTTTGCGTCCCGCTCCTGGCCGGCGATCGTGATTGGACTCAGGCCGCGTTCCGCAAACGCTCCGCGCAGGGCCGCAACGTCGACGGAGCCCGGGTCAACCGGCGGCAGCACGACCCGGCGGTACCCGGCTGCGGCGATGGCATCAAGGGCCGCGGGCAGCCGGTCCAACGATGTATCGGGGACCAGGACGTTTAGGTGGCATGCCAGGTCAAGGCTGGGAAACATGTCCGTCTCTCCCTAGAAGACGGGCAGCTGGAGGCGCTGCTTGAAGCTCGAGTACCCGTCGTCGACATGCACGACCGTTCCATTGATGACGGTTGCCTCGTCGGAGGCAAGGAAAGCAACGACATCGGCGATCTCGGACGGTTCTGTCATGACACCGCGCAGTTGTTCGGAGGCGAACGTTCGTTTCAGTTCGTCGCTGAACTGGTTGATGATCGGCGTGCCGACTCGGCCCGGGGTGATGGCTACGGCACGGACACCGTACTCCGCCAGTTCGTAGGCCGCCGAGCGGGTGAAAGATATGACGGCAGCCTTCGCCGCACTGTAGGAGAAGGCGAGTTCTGCCGCCTGTTCGCCGTAAACGGACGAGGTGTTGATGATGACACCGCCCCTGCCCTGGTCGCGGAACTGCCGGCCCGCGGCGAGAATGCCGTGGTAGACCCCGTCCTGGTCGATGCGGATCATCGGTGCATAGTCGACCTCCGGATCGTGGTCGAGCAGCGGCTTGCCACCCGCGATGCCAGCATTGTTGAAGATGATGTCGAGCCCGCCGAACAACTGGACGGCCCTGGCCACGGTGGCCTCGACCTCGACAAAGCTGGAAACATCAACCTGCGCTGCCGCTGCCGCTCCCGCGAACCCTGCGGCCTCGACCTCAGCGACAACCGCCTGGGCCTGGGCCAGGTTCAGATCAGCGATGAGGACCTTCGCGCCCTCCTCCACAAACTTCATGACGGTCGCGCGGCCGATTCCGCTCGCGCCTCCGGTGATGACGGCAACCTTACCTTCAAGCCTCATTCTGAGTACTCCTTATATGTTGGTCTGTCGGCGGGGAGCGGAACTCCCCGCCGACAGAGATGGTGGACTCTTTTTCAGAATCCGGTGTGGGAAAGGGCGAGCGCCCCGCCATCGACAGCCAGGACTGCGCCTGTGATGAAGGATGAGGCCGGAGCAACGAGGAACAGCATGGGCCCCCGGATCTCGGCCATCGTCCCCATCCGCGCCAGCGGAATGGTGTCTGCCCACGCGGCCTCGAACTCGGGCGAGATCTCTGTCTTGCCGTCGCCGATGCGCGTGCCCTTGAACGGACCGGGTGCAATTGCGTTCACACGGATACCGCGCGGTGCCAGCTCGAGGGCGAGCTGGCGGACCAGGTTGAGGATGCCTGCCTTCGAGGTGACGTAGGCGTAGGAGACCATCGGATCCGTCCGAAGACCCGCCGTTGACGCTGTGACCAGGATTCGGCCGCCGAACTCGAGCACGCGGGCTGCTGCACGGACCGTCTCAAACGTGCCGGTGAGGTTGGTCGCGAGGACTTCATCCCACTCCCTGTCCGTGTATTCGGCCATCCGGCCCCCGCCGAGGTAGCTCGCCCCGCCAGCGATCCCCGCATTTGCGACGACCACCGTCGGACGACCGACCTCGGAGACTATCCGCTCGAAAAGCGCATCCAGCGCGCCGCGCACGGCCACGTCGACCGCGTAGCCATGGGCAGAACCCCCGGCCGCAACGATGCCCGCTGCGACATCAGCCACCCGCTCCTCGCTTCGTCCGAGGACGATAACTGTCGCGCCGGCGGCCGCGTAGGTCTCGGCCGCTGTGTGCCCGATACCGCTGGACGCGCCCGTTACGACGACGATGTCGCCGCTGAGATCGAGCAATGCCGCCAGATCGGACGAGGATGCAGCACTCATTGTCATGTCCGCGATCAGAGGGTTGGCTCGTAAGTGGCCACGTT
This sequence comes from Arthrobacter sp. NPDC055585, assembly GCF_053619115.1. Taxonomy (NCBI): domain Bacteria; kingdom Bacillati; phylum Actinomycetota; class Actinomycetes; order Micrococcales; family Micrococcaceae; genus Arthrobacter; species Arthrobacter sp. NPDC055585. The sequence continues at coordinate 340,008 of NZ_JBSHIT010000002.1, read as the reverse complement.
GCTGCCGTCGATCAGCTGGCCATCCAGCGGGATGTAGTTGTCATCAGGCAACGTCGCGGAATCGCGGTATTCGTTCATCAGGGCGATCATCTGGTCTACAACCTTGACCCAGTCCTGCGCGACAGACCCGTACATGGGGCCGTTCTTCTTGATCTCAACCGCGGTCTCACCCAAGGCATCGACACCGGTGACGTAGATGTCGTCACGGCCAGCCTCCGTGATGGCGCGTGCGGCACCGAGGGCTGCGTCATCCCATCCAACCCAAACACCGTCCAGGCCCTCAGGATTGGCCTGCAGGTAGTCGGTCACGAAGTTAAGCGCCTCGGTGCGTCCGGTTCCGGGATCGAGTGCCTGCTTCATACCTCCGCCAGCGATGATGGCGCCGGCCGCCTTCAACTTGTCCAGTGCAAGATTCGACCGGGTCTGGATTCCGATGTGCGGGTCGTGTCCGATGACCATGACGTTCTTGCCCGCGAGGCCGTTCATGGCTTCTTCAAGCGCGCCAACGGTTAGGTCTGCGGTCACCTCCTGGCTGAAGGTGATGTCAACGACGAAGTCGTCATTGGGCTCCACGCCTCCGTCGATCGAGAAGATCGGGATATCTGCCTCCTTCGCCGCCTGCACGAGCGGCGCGATCTGACGCGGATCCGGGAAGCCGGCGAGGATAGCGTCCGCGCCTTGCTGGATGGCGGTCTGCACGTCGCTGTTGATCTTGTCGTAGTCGAACGCGCTGGTGTAAAGCGTGACTTCCCAGTTCTCCTGAGCGTTGCCTTGTTCGACGAACTCATCGAGGGTGAGTTTGCCACCGGGGGTGGCATAGCCGGCGGTAAACGCCGCGACCTTGAAGACTCCGTCGTCTCCCAGGCCATCGGACTTGCCCTCGCCACTCGTGCCGCCGCCGGATGCGCCGGTGGTCACCGAGCAACCCGCGAGGGCCACTACCGCGGCGATGGCGAGCACGGCCGTCGAGAGACGCCTTTTCTTGTTTACAGTGCGCATGAGCGGACTCCTTTGTCGTGTTTCGTACTGTGTGGGTGGGACAGCCGGGACAGATGCCCCGGCAGGGGGAAAGAAGATGCCGGTATTTGGCGTTTTTCTCCGTTACAGGGCTATGCGTTCTTCTGCTTGAGCCCCGAGAGGAGAACTGCGGCGATGATGATCAGGCCGATGAGAACCTGCTGGATGTAGGTGTTGACGCCGACGATGTTGAGGCCGTTCTGAACGACGCCGATGATCGCGACGCCCACGATCGTCCCGCCAATGTTCGCCTGGCCGGAGCGCAGCAGGGTCATGCCAAGGAAGACCGCAGCGACGGCGAACATCATGAGATCGTTGGCACTCGACGAACCGGCGCTGCCCAGGCGGCTGACCAGCACGATTCCTCCCAGTCCTGAGAGGAAGCCTGCGACCACGAACGCAAGGAAGCGTGTGGAGCGCACGCTGACACCGGAGAGCCGGGCGACTTCGGCGTTGCCGCCGATCGCATACCAGCGACGGCCGATTGTTGTGAAGCGCAGGGCGGCCCAGGCGATCAGAGCGATCACGATGGCATAGACGACGGGAAACGGCACTCCATTCACTCGCGCCTGTCCCAGGAAGCCGAACTCTTCCGGCCAGCCGTAGAGGGTCGTTCCGCCGGTCACGATCAGTGCGAGGCCGCCGACGGTGGTCATGGTCGCCAGAGTCGCAACAAAAGCCGAGAGGTTCAGATATGCCACGAGCACGCCGTTGACCACGCCGACCAGCGTTCCGACTGCGAGAGCCAGGATGATGGCAAGCGGGACAGGCACACCGGCGATCATGAGGGCGGCCGCCGAGGCTCCGGATAAGGTGGCCGTCGTGCCTACTGACAGGTCGAAGTCACCGACGACCATGACGAAGGTCTGCGCAACAGCGATGATCGTCAGAATCGCGACCTGGTTTAGGATGTTCGTCATGTTGCCGGCGGTGAGGAACACTCCGTTGCCGGCGACAGTGAACACGATGAGCAGCACGGCCAGGGCGATTACCGTGCTCCCCTGCCATACCCACTGGAGCGGAGAGGGCCGGTCGCGCTCAACCGCGGCAATCGTGAGAGTCTCTGTCTGCGCCATGTCAGGCGTCCCTTCCGTATGCGTAAGTGAGGATGAGTTCATCGTCGGCGCCGTCTGCATTGACTTCGCCGGAAATACGGCCCTCGTGCATCACGAGGATCCGGTCCGAAAGCCCAATGAGTTCGGGCAATTCGCTGGAAACGGCCACGACGGCCGTTCCTGATGCGGCGAGCTCGCGGATAAGGCGGTAGATCTCCGCCTTTGTCCCCACATCAATTCCTCGAGTGGGTTCATCCATGAGCAGCACCTTCGGGTTACGTGCGAGCATTTTCGCAAGCACGACCTTTTGCTGGTTCCCGCCGGAGAGCTGCCCCACGGGCTGACGGACGCCTCTTGCCTTGATTTGCAGTTCCGTGAGCCCCTGCTTCGCAAGCTGGGAAATACGGCGCTGAGACACGATGCCGCCAGGACTGACAGACTTCAGGTTCGCAATCGCAATGTTGTCGGCGATCGGTGCTGCAAGGATCACACCCTGCGCACGGCGCTCCTCTGGAACCAAAGCGATTCCTGCGTCCAAGGCACGGCCGACTCCGCGTCCACGGACCGGGATCCCCTCGACCTGGACCATGCCCGCGGAGGACTTCTGCGCTCCAGCGAGCAGACGCAACAGCTCACTTCGACCCGACCCCGCGAGACCCCCAACACCCACGACCTCGCCTGCCCGCACCTGGAAAGACACATCGCTTACGCGACGGCCCGAGAGCCCCTCGACGGACAGTACGACGTCGCCTCCGCCGGTGCCGCGATCGGGGTACAGTTCGTTCTGCTCACGGCCGACCATCGTCGAGATAACATCATCGATTGATGACGCGGACACATTCTTAGTCACGATGGTGCGGCCGTTGCGCATCACAGTGAGCCGGTCGCACAGCGCAAAGACTTCTTCGAGCCGGTGCGAGACGTAGACAATGGCGACGCCTTCATCCCGAAGGTTTCGCAGGACAGCGAAGAGACCCTCGATCTCTGTATCCGTCAGAGCAGCGGTCGGCTCGTCCAGGATGAGTACCTTCGCGTCAATCGAGAGCGCGCGGGCGACGGCAATCATCGTCTGCTGGACGGGGGAAAGCCCACCCGCAAGGCGGCGCAGGTTTATCTGCTGGCCCAAGCGGTCAAGCAGCGCCTGAGCGGCCGCACGCAATTCCTTCCAACGCACGAATCCGAGTGTCGAGGGTGCATCCGCACCCAGCACAATGTTCTCCGCTACGCTGATCGTCGGAACGATGGAGAGTTCCTGGTAGAGCGCCACCACGCCGGCTCGGTGCGCCGCGCGAATATTGGCGAAGTCCACACTTTCGCCGCCCACCAGTACCTCCCCCTGATCCTGCTGGTAGAGACCGGTGATGATCTTGATGAGGGTTGACTTGCCCGCGCCGTTCTCGCCGAGCAGGGCGTGTATTTCTCCCGGCCGCACCTGCAGATCGATTCCGCGAAGCGCGTGGACGCCGTCGAAGTGCTTCGTGATGCCTCGGACCTCGAGGATCGGCGCTACGGACGGCCCTGCAGCGGCTTCGATGTCGGTGAGCATGCTCATCGTTGTCCTTCCTCATCAATCTGATTGCAGCGGAGGACGACCTTCGGAAAGCGGCCGCTGACATGCACGGCGAACGCCTCGGCGGCATCTTCAATGTCGAAGACCGATTGCGTCAGCTCGTCGACGTCCAGGTACGGAAGGATCTGCAGTGCCCGCGGGAAGGCGTAGGGCGAGATGAACACGCCGGTCAGCGTTAGCTCCTTGAGATACAGGTAGTCCGACAGATTCAGCGGCATCTCGAAGTCGTGCGGGTACATCGCGCCGTAGACAACGGTGGCTCCCTTAGCTGCGATGTCCAGCAGGGTGCTGACTGCCCGCGGGGAACCGGAAGCGTCGATGACGATGTCATAGCCGCGGCCATCTGTGATCTCGTCTGCGCGCTGCGCCTGGTTCTCCGTGATCGGATCGATCACCGCGTCGGCACCATGGCGCAGGGCCATTTCCCGGCGCTCGGCGATCGGCTCTATCAGGGTGAGGGAAGTCGCACCGTTCATCTTCATGACCTGCAGCACGAGTTGGCCGATGGGGCCACCCCCGCAGACCGCCACGCGATCGCCGACCCTAACGCGGGTCTTGTCGGCGATGCGTACGGCGACCGACGTCGGCTCGAGGAGGCAGCCTTTCAGGAGCGAGACGCCGTCGGGCAGCTTGTAGACCTGCGATTCGTGCCACGTGACCGTCTCCGCCATACCAGGACGGTTGTACTCCTGCACATGCTCACAAAACTGCTGCCGCCCGGTACGGCACGCAGTGCAGGTACCGCAGAAGCGCAGGAAATTGCCGGCGACACGGTCGCCGATCTGCAGTCCGTTACGGTTCGCCCGCTGACCCAATGCCTCAACGACCCCGGACAGCTCATGTCCCAGCCCGATCGGGACATCGGTGCCGAAGAAACCCTCGGCCAGATGCGGATCCGATCCGCAGATGGCCGAGTAAGCCACGCGGATTCGGACGTCTTCAGGGCCCAGTTCCGGCTCGGGCAGATCGACAAGATCGATGACTCCCCTCGTCGACTCGTCGGGGTCGCGGAGGCTCCCGATCTTGGTGACAGCGACTGTTCTCATTCTTCTCTCCGTTGAGTAAGAGCGGTGTATGTGGACTGGAGTTAGGAACCGGCGGAGATGACCCTGCGAGTGGCGGCGATCGTGGCCGAGAGGCCATAGCCGTGTTTGTCCCGCAGTTCCTCGTCATCGCCGAATCCTGCATAGATTTGTGGGATACCGAGGCGTTCGAACGCGGAGAGACGGATGCCGCGGTCGGCTACGACGTCGGCAACACGGGAAGCGAGCCCACCGTAGGCGAGGTGGTCTTCCAGAATCACGAAGCGTCCGTCCGTTTCGGCAGCGCACCGTACGATGAGCTCTTCGTCGATCGGCTTAAGGGTGAACATGTCGACGACGCGCACGGAGCGGCCGTCCTTCGCCAGTTCCTCTGCGGCATCCAGGGCCTGGGCGACAACCGTGCCGTGCGTGAAGATCGTGGCGTCAGTGCCCTCGCGGGCGATGATGCCCTTGCCGATGCGGACCTCGTGCTGTCCAGGCTCGTAGAGGACCTTGTCTTTTTTGCCGACGGCGAGACGGATATAAATCGGTCCCTGCATAGTCATCGATTGGCGGATGACCTCGCCGACCATGAGGGGGTCGCCGACGGAGGTGACGGTCATGTTCGTGAGCGCGCACATCAGGGCGAGGTCCTCGACCGCATAGTGCGTAGATCCTCCGTTGCCGACGAGCCCGCCGTGCGTGCCGATGATCTTTACCGGCAAGTTCGGGTAGCAGACGTCTGAGCGGACCTGCTCAAGTGCCCGCATGGAGAGGAACGGCAGCATTCCCGAGACGACGGGGATATTGCCGTCGTAGGCGAGCCCTGCGGCGATGCCGACGCAAGCCTGTTCTGCAAGGCCCACATCAACGAACCGTTCAGGGAACTTATCGCGAAACTCGACCAACGTTGCGCCGATGTCCGGCGTGAGCACCCACAGATTCTCGTTGGCCTCCCCGAGTTCGGCGAGGGTCGTCCCGATGACGGAACGTGCGGAGAGCATCTCTCCGAAAGTAAAGGTTTCAGGCATCAGACGGACTCCTTCTGGCGGGATGATTCAAGCGCGGCCATCGCGCGCTCCAGATCGGCGGCGCCAAGCGAACCGGCGTGCCAGGCGAGGTTGCGCTCCATGAAGTCCACGCCCTTACCCTTGACGGTTTCAGCTATGACCACGGTTGGACGGTCGCTGTCGGCGGCCGGCAGGCCGTCGAGCGCGGCAACGAGCGCACCCATGTCGTGGCCGTCGACTTGGACAACGTTCCAGCCGAACGCGGCCCACTTGTCGGGATACGGCTCTAGTACGACCCGCTCTTCGTCGAAGCTCGTCATCAGTTGGCGGTTGCGGTCAATGAATGCGACCAGGTTGCCGAGCTTGTTGGAGTTGGCAGCCATCGCCGCCTCCCACACGGACCCTTCACCGGTCTCCCCGTCGCCCATCAACGTGAACACCCGGTGCGACTCACCCCGGCCGCGGGCGCTCAGTGCCATGCCTACCGCCAACGGGAGACCGTGGCCCAGCGAACCGGTCGAGGCCTCCACTCCGGGAAGCTGTACCTTGCAGGGATGCATGCCATAGGCACTGTCGAGCTGGCCGTAGGTATTGACGATGCCGTCGTAGGAGAAGAAACCGCGCATTGCCATCGCGATATACATGCACACGGCAGCATGGCCCTTGCTCAACACGAACCGATCCCGGGCCGGATTTGCAATGTCAGTGGGGTCGACGTCGAGACCGTAGTGGTAAAGAACCGTGAAGATGTCAGCTGACGAAAGATCGCCTCCGATGTGGACGGCGCCTTCATATGTGCCGCACAAATGTAAAAGCTTTGACCTCAGTTCAAAAGCAAGGTCTTCCAACTCTTCAACGGAATGCGGACTTCCGCCGGTGTCCAGAACTTTGTGACTCATCTTTTGTCTCCTTAACGAATGGCTCAGCGACCGATCCAAACGACGTTGGTCGCTGCCGTCGGGTCCGCTGGCTCACCTGGGCGCCTCGATCCGCGGCAACTGTGACGAGAGTAACAGCGCCGTGTTGACTAGTAAACAGGTTTACGAATGAATTCGTTTTATGTAGAGTCGGAGTTCCCGCATTCCCCACAAACAGCTCTGGATCGCATGCTTCACGAATCGACAAGTAGGTGGCAGCTGTTCGGCGAGCGGGATGGGCCACAGCATGGTCGGGCATCCGCAAAGCGATGCGTGGCTGACTGCCACGGGAACCTGGTCCCGGGTTCAGCACACAGGCGACAGATAACTCCTACGAAGCTTTGGTCTCACCGAGGCAGCTTGTGGAGGGTCCTGCATTCCAGAGAAACCCGTCAGGCCCATCGTGGTGGTACGCTATCCGGCGGCCTCAGAAAGAAGTGTTATGTCGAGTGAAACGTTTCCACGGCCGGGCTCACTGGCGCCTCCCGAAGCCGTCACGGAGCCCGTGGCAGGAGGAATAGACCCGGAGAATTTCACACCCCGGCTCATTTCTCTGCTCTCCAATGCGCTGGTTTGGCGTGAGTCACAGGAATTGCGCCGGCATTTCAATCTCGGCACCAACGATTGGCGGGTCATCTCTGCGCTGGCGCTGCGCCCCGGCGCAAGTTCTAGTGAGATTTCCGATTTCCTGGGGCTCAATAAGGCCGTCGTATCGAAAAGCGTCAACATACTCCTACGCCGCGATCTGGTGCTCCTGACCGATGGGCCGCGTGGATCCCGGCCGATCTACCTGACCCGCGCCGGGGCGGAGATGCACGACGAGATGCTGCCAATTTCAATGCGCGGGCAGGAAATAATCCTGGCAAACCTGTCTGATGCAGAGATCAACGGGCTCAACGAACTGCTCCGGCGAATGCTAGACCAGGCCCGCGAGCTTCAGTCCCTCGAGAACGACGCGGAATAGCCGCGGTAGGCTGGCCGGGTGGACCCGATTGACTTGCCCTCCCTGAACGACCTGCGGGAAAACGCCCACGTGGTTTCCCTGCCCATGCGCGTGAAGTTCCGCGGCATCCTGCACCGGGAAGCGCTTGTCTTCCGCGGCCCGGCCGGCTGGGGAGAGTTCTCCCCGTTCCCTGAATACGGCGACCAGGAGGCAGCTGCCTGGCTGGCAGCGGGCGTCGAGGCGGCCTGGCAGGGCTACCCGGACACCGTGCGCACCTCCGTTCCGGTCAACGGCACAGTCCCCGCCGTGGGCGTGGAGCAGGTAGAAACCGTCCTGGCCCGGTTCGGGGACGTCCCCGCCGTCAAGGTCAAAGTGGCTGAACGCGGACAGAGCGTCGCAGAAGATCTTGCCCGTGTGGCCGAGGTCCGCCGGCTGCTGCCGCACGCCGGGATCCGCGTCGACGCCAACGGCGGCTGGGACGTTGCCACCGCCGTCGGCGCCCTGGAAGCCCTGGCCGAGGCCGGCCTCGAATACGCCGAACAGCCCGTCCCGGACATTCCGGGACTTCGTGCCGTCCGCGAGGAGCTGGGCCGCCGCGGTATTCCCGTGCTCGTGGCAGCGGATGAAAGCGTCCGCAAGGAAACCGATCCGCTGCTGGTGGCCCGCGAGGACGCCGCGGACCTGATTGTGGTCAAAGCTGCACCGCTGGGCGGGGTGCGCCGCGCCCTGGAGGTGGTGGCAGCCGCCGGGCTTCCCGCCGTCGTCAGCTCAGCACTGGACACTTCAGTGGGCATCCGCACCGGCGTCGCACTGGCTGCTTCCCTGCCCGAGCTGCCCTACGCCTGCGGGCTGGGCACTCTGTCGCTGATGGAGGGCGACGTTACCACTGAGCCGCTGGTGCCCGACGGCGGTGCCCTGGCCGTGCGGGATGTCCCGGTCTCCGAAAAGCTGCTGGAGCGCTATGCGGCTGCACCGGAGCGCAGGCAGTGGTGGCTGGACCGGCTGGCCCGGGTGCATATCCAGCTGCTGACCCGGCAGGGATGACCAGCTAGCGCCTTTCCGGCGCAGGCAGTGGTTAGGTCATGGAGCGGCCGTTACCGGGCTTGAAGGCATCGCCCGGGACCGCCGAACCCTAGGATGGAGAAGTGACCGGATCCTCTTTATCGTCCAGCCAGTCCTCCTCCGGTGCCGCGGAAGGAAACGACCTCAGTTCCCTGCAGGCAGCCCGGTCGGCCATCTCGGCCCTGGCCCGCACCGGCGTGCGGGACGTGGTGCTCGCCCCGGGTTCCCGAAGCGCGCCGCTGGCCTATGCGCTGGCTGAAGCCCAGGCACAGGGCCGTCTCCAGGTACACGTCCGCATTGATGAGCGGGTTGCCGGCTTCACCGCCCTCGGCCTGGCCCGCGGCGGGGCGCGCCCGGCAGCTGTTGTAACGACGTCGGGCACCGCGGTGGGTGAACTGCTGCCGGCCGTTATGGAAGCCCATCACGCCGGCGTTCCGCTGGTTGTCCTCTCCGCGGACCGTCCGGCCGAACTGCACGGCACGGGAGCCAACCAAACCACAGTCCAGGACGGTATTTTTGGCCGTTTTCCGGCCGTGGCCGCTGATGTCCAGGCTGGCATGGACCCTGCCGGACCCATTGCCGCGGCGTTCGCAAAGCTGGACGGACGGGCTCCGGCCGGCCCGGTGCACATCAACCTGCAGTTCCGCGATCCGCTCATTCCCACCGGGGCAGATGCGCTCGGTGCTCCCGTGGAGAGCTCATTCGAGGTTCTTCCGCCTGCCGGGACGGAGGAAACCCCGGGTGCCCTCGCGGAGCTTGGCGGAACCCACCGGACGGTGGTGATCGCCGGCGACGGCGCCGGAGAGACAGCCGCTATCTTCGCCCGCCGGGCCGGGCTCCCGCTCCTGGCCGAACCGTCCTCCAACGCCCGCTTTGGGCCCAACTCCATCACCGCGTACCGGCTGCTCCTGGCGGACCTCGGCCCGGAGATTGAACGTGTGGTCATCTTCGGCCGCCCAACACTCTCCCGGCCGGTGTCTGCGCTGCTGGCCCGGCCTGAGGTGAAGAAGGCCCTCTACGTCCCGCGCCCGGTGAACTGGTTTACACCCGGCAAACGGCCCGAAACGATTGTCACGGACCTCGCTTCGCTGCTTGCCTTCGCAGGGAGGGGGGCGCCCGGCTGGCTGGAGACCTGGCAGCAGGCCTCCGATGCCGCCGCAGCTGTGATCCGGAATCTGCTCGCTGCCGAAGCCGGACTGAGCGGCCTGCACGTTGCCGGCCTGGTGTGGGAGAACTCTGATGCCAATCTGGTGCTCGGCTCCTCCAACACCATCCGCGACGTCGATCTGGTGGCCTCCGGGAACTGGCATCCGCTGGACGTCTACGCCAACCGCGGGCTGGCCGGCATCGACGGAACCATCTCCACGGCGTCAGGCATCGCCCTGTCCAACGGGATCCCCACGCGCCTGCTGCTCGGTGACCTCACCTTCCTGCACGACGCCGGCGGCCTCCTCCTCGGCGACGGCGAGGCGGAGCCGGACCTGCAGCTGGTGGTGCTGAACGATTCTGGCGGCGGCATCTTTACCACCCTCGAGCACGGCGAGCTGGGGGAGCGGGCGGAGTACCGGGACGTCGTCGAGCGTTTCTTCGGCACTCCGCACCGGGCCGACCTTGCCGCGCTGGCAGCAGGCTACGGCGTGCGGCACCAGGCTGTACGCACGGCTGAGGAACTGGAAGCTGCACTGCAGGCACCGGTGAAGGGCCGGTCCATCATCGAAGTGAAGGTGGAGCGCTCCGGCCTGCGCGCACTGCACCGCCGGGTCCAGGCTGCGGTGCACACCGCCGTCGACTGACTCAGCAATGGCAGTAAAAACGGATGAGGCCCGCACCGGGAACGGTGCAGGCCTCATCCGTTTTGAGACTCGGAGCTAGAGAACCTTGGAGAGGAAGGAGCGGGTCCGCTCGTGCTGCGGGCTGCCCAGCACTGCCTCCGGTGCGCCCTGTTCGACGACGACGCCGCCGTCCATAAACACCACGCGGTCTCCGACCTCACGGGCGAAGCCCATTTCATGGGTCACCACCATCATGGTCATGCCCTCCTGGGCCAGCTGGCGCATGACCTCCAGGACGTCGCCGACCAGTTCGGGGTCCAGAGCGGAGGTGGGCTCGTCGAAGAGCATCATGTCCGGGTCCATGGACAGGGCGCGGGCAATTGCCACGCGCTGCTGCTGGCCGCCGGAGAGCTGGGAGGGGAACGCCTTGGCGCGGTCCGCCAGGCCCACCTTGGCCAGGTTCTTCATGGCGGTCTCCTCGGCCTCGGCCCTGCCGCGCTTCTTGGCGCGGCGCTGGGCCAGGGTCAGGTTCTGCAGCACATTCAGGTGCGGGAAGAGGTTGAACTGCTGGAAGACCATGCCGATCCGGGTGCGGACGGCGTCCAGGTCCGTCTCCGGATCCGTGATGTCGGTGCCTTCAACCAGGATGGTTCCGGACGTCGGTTCCTCAAGCCGGTTCACGCAGCGCAGCAGCGTGGATTTTCCGGAGCCGGACGGGCCGATCACGCAGACGACTTCGCCCTGGTTGACGTGGAAGTCGATTCCCTTGAGGACCTCATTGTCGCCGAAGGACTTGTGCAGGTTCCGGACCTGGATGGCGGGAGCATTCCCGGTCGGGTTGGCGGCAGCTGTGCTCACGCTGGGTTACCGGCCTCTCTGGTTGTGGCGTTCGAGTTTCGCGACCAGCTGTGTCAGCGGCAGGGTAATGATCAGGTACATGACCGCAGCCAGCACCAGCGGCGTCGCGTTGGCGGACTGGGAGACGGAGTCCCGTGCGAAGGTGGTCAGTTCCCTGTCCTGCAGGGCCATGCCGGCGATGAACAGCAGCGAAGTGTCCTTGATCAGGATAACCAGCTCGTTGGTCAGCGGCGGCGTGATGATGCGGAACGCCTGAGGAAGGGTCACTGAGATCATGGTCCAGGCCGGGCCCATGCCCAGGGAGCGGGCAGCTTCAGTCTGCCCGGACGGAACAGCCTGGATGCCGGCGCGGATGGTTTCGGCAATGTAGGCACCGGAAACCATGATCAGGGCGATCAAGCCGGCTCCGGCGCTGCCGCCCGGCGGACGCCAGTTGAATGCGATCGGCACGGCGAAGGCAATGGCGAAGATAACCAGCAGTGCCGGAAGGCCGCGGAAGATTTCGATGTAGATCGTCGCAGCCCAGCGGTAGGGGCCTACTGGCGAGAGCTTCATCAGCGCCAGGATCAGGCCCAGGATCAGGCCGCCGATGAACGCGATGATGGTGTAGACGACGGTGTTCTTAACGGCCACCGTGATGATGTCCGGGAACGCCCTGCGGGCCACTTCGGGGTCGAAGAAGTTGACCCCGATTGCCTTCCAGTCCGCGAGCAGGACTACGGCAAGAACAGCCAGGACGAAGACGGCATACAGGATGCCCCGGGTGAGGCGTCTGCGGGTGGACGGTTTCAAGGGGAGAGCCTTCCGCGGAAAGTTAAGGGTGCCGTCCCGGGCGGGTTCTTCCACCCGGGACGGCAATCGGTCAGTCGGATGCTATTCGGTGAAGTACTTGTCGTAGATCTCCTGGTACTTGCCGTTTTCACGCAGCTCAGCGAGCTGTGCGTTGACGGCGGAGACCAGGTCTTCATTGGCGTCCTTGGCCATGGCAAAACCGTAGGACTCATCGGTCTCGAACTTCTGAGCGATGGTGAACGCGCCTTCCTGGGTATGGCCCAGGTTGACCGGGAGATCCTGGAGCACGGCGTCGACACGTCCGGCCTGCAGGGCAGGGAACAGCTCGGCGTCGGACGGGAAGGAGCTGATCTCGGCCTCGGGAGCGTTGTCCCGGGCGTAGGCTTCACCGGTGGTGCCCTGCTGGACACCCAGGTTCTTCCCGGCGAGGTCTTCGATGCTGGTGATATCCGAGCCCTCGGGCACCAAAATGGACTGCAGCGAGTCGTAGTACGGATCGGAGAACGTGAGGTTCTGCTTCCGCTCATCGGTAATGGTCATGGCGCTGGCGACCAGGTCACACTGGCCGGCGGCCAGGGACGTGCCGCTCTGCAGGCCGTCGAAGCCGACGTCCTGGACGGAGAGTTCAAGGTCCATGCCGGTGGCGATTTCCTTGACCAGGTCCATGTCGAAACCGGTGTATTCGCCGTCGTCGCCCACGAATTCAAACGGAGCGTAAGGAACATCGGAGCACACGGTGAGGGTGCCCTCGGAAACCAGGTTCATTCCTGACTCTGATGCGGAGTCGCTTCCGCCGCCGCATGCAGAGAGAACAAGCGCGGAAAGAGCCGCAGCGGCCAGGACGGAGGATCGAGCTTTGTACGGCATGGATTGGTACCTTCTCTTGGTGCTGGGCAGGACCGCTGGCGGCCCCGAACGTTGATGGCAAGCAGTCTCGATTGTACGCATCCATCCCGTTTGGGGTGCCTTGGCTCACAGCGGCCCGCCGCGCCCGATACAGCAGACGGCGCAGGCCCAGCGGAACAAGGCCTGCGCCGCCGTGCAGCAGCTGATTGGCTATTCGGTGAAGTACGTGTCGTAGATTTCCTGGTAGCGGCCGTTTTCGCGCAGCTCTGCCAGCTTCGCGTTCACCTCGGAAACCAGTTCTTCGCTGCCGTCCTTCTTCATGGCGAAGCCGTAGACTTCGTCCGTTTCGTAGGTCGCGGAGATGGTGAAGGCGCCGCCGTCGGTGTGGTCCAGGTTCACCGGGAGGTCCTGGAGAACGGCGTCAATGGCGCCGGCCTGCAGTGCCGGGAAGAGCTCGGCGTCGGTCTGGAAGGAAACAACCTCGGCGTCGCCTGCGTTTTCGCGTGCGTAGGACTCACCCGTGGTGCCCTGCTGCACACCAACCTTCTTGCCGGCCAGGTCCTCGAGGGACTTCACGGAGGAGTCAGCGGGAACCAGCAGGGACTGAAGGGAGTCGTAGTACGGCTCGGAGAACGTCATCTTTGCTTCGCGTTCCGGAGTAACAGACATCGCCGCGGCGATTACGTCGCACTGGCCGGCGGCCAGCACGGTGCCGCTCTGCAGTCCGTCAAAGCTCACATTCTGCATTTCCCAGTCCAGGTCCATGCCCGCAGCGATCTCGCGGGTCAGGTCCATGTCAAAGCCGGTGTACTCACCGTTGTCATCCACGTACTCGAACGGCTGGAACGGAACGTTGGAGCAGACAGTCAGCGTGCCGTCGTTGACCAGTCCCAGACCGGAGTCCTCTGCCGAATCGGACCCCGAGCTGCAGGCTGCGAGGCTGAGGGCGCCGACGGCCAGAACAGCGGCGACGGCTTTGCGTGCTTTGTGGTGCATGGGTTAGAACCTTAGGTCGGAACGGAGCGTCAGGCTCCGGTTGGGGGCAGGAAAAAGGCGGCAGACAGCCGCACTCCGGGAATAAATTGTACGCGCCGCTCAGGAAGGCTGGCCGGAGAGCACCCGGGCCCGGTCCAGTCCCAGGGCTTCAAGCATGGGGCGGAACTTGGACCAGGTTTCCTCCAGCTCCGCGGCCGGATTGGACCCTGAGACGATCCCGCAGCCCGCGTACAGGCGGACAGCCTGCGGGTCTTCAATCACAGCGCCGCGCAGGGCGATGCCCCACTCTCCGTTGCCGGCGGCATCGAACCAGCCCACCGGACCGGCATACGGGCCGCGGTCCATGTGTTCAAGTTCACTGATCAGTTCCCCGGCAACGCTGGTCGGGTACCCGCAAACGGCGGCTGTGGGGTGGAGCGCTTCAACCAGGTCCAGGGACGTGGGTACGGAGCCGTCTTCGATCCGGAGCTCAGCGGTGACATCCGAGGCAAGGTGCCAGACGTTGGGCAGCTCCAGCACAAACGGCTCACTGTGCGAGGTCATGGAAGAGGTGAACGGTTCCAGCTGGCGGGTTACCGAGTCGATGGCGATCGCATGTTCGTGCTGCTGCTTCTCCGAACCGGCCAGGACGCGCTTTGCGTAGCCCGGATCGTCCAGCGGAGCGGTTGCACGGTCCAGGGTGCCGGCCAGGACCCTGGCGCGGGCCTTGCCGTCTTCAACCTTGATCAGCATTTCCGGGGTGGACCCAATGAGTCCGTCCACCGAGTAGGTCCAGCAGCTCTCGTACCGCAGGGCGAGCTCCCGCAGCACCTGGGCTGTGGCGATGGGCGCGGAGAGGCTGGCCACGATGTCGCGGGCCAGGACGATTTTGCTCAGCTCGCCGGCGGCGATGTGCGCCACGGAACGGGCGACGGCGTTTTTCCACTCGGACTCGGACAGCATCCCGGGCAGGATGGTGTCGCTGCCGAGGGAAAGGGAGTCCGAGGAGATCTCCTCCAGATACCCGGCCAGAGCTGCGACCACGGATTCACGGTCCAGGACTGCGTCCGGATCGAGGGTGGTCTGTGTGATCCAGGCCGTGCCGTTGCGGGAGCCGACAACGATTTCGGGCACCACTACACGGGAGAGGAAGGGGGAGCGCTTGGAGAAGGCGAAGGACCCGAACGCGGCGAGACCGGTTCCCGGAACCTGGACTTCATCCTCGACGGTGGCTTCGGCGCTGACTGCGTTCCACCACGTTCGGGCGGAATCAAACCGGTCCGGGCCGGTGGAGGTGTGGCGCAGGACTTCACCGAAACCCACCAGGCCTTCGCCGTGGCGGATCCAGCACAACTGGTCATTGCGGACCAGATACTCCAGCAGCCCGATGGCGGCCGACGGCACGCCCAAAGGAATGGTTAGGGAACGCAGGGAGGTCATAATGTCTCCAACCCTACTCCGCCTCCCTGAGAGACCCGCATCCACCCAGCACGTCCGCGCTGGGGAACACACGGGTATGTGGGCAAAAGCAAACCAGTACCCGCCGGTTCGGTGGCCTGAACATTGTTTGAGACAATGAGCGGGTGAAGCGCGCAACTTTGGAAAAACGCCCCGATGAAGTCGCTGCCATGTTCGATGAGGTGGCCCCCAAGTACGACATCGTTAACGATGTGCTGTCCATGGGCCAGACCCGCCGCTGGCGCCGCCTGGTGGTGGACGCCGTGGGCGCCCGCCCCGGTTCCCGGGTGCTGGACCTGGCAGCCGGTACCGGTACCTCCAGTGAGCCCTATGCCGACGCCGGAGTTTCAGTCGTCGCGTGCGACTTCTCCCTCGGAATGCTCAAGGTGGGCAAGCGCCGCCGCCCGGACATTGACTTCGTCGCCGGGGATGCCACCAACCTGCCGTTCGAAGACAACTCCTTCGACGCGACCACGATTTCCTTCGGGCTGCGCAACGTGAACGAGCCGAAGAAGGCCTTGGCAGAGATGCTCCGGGTCACGAAGCCGGGCGGAAAACTGGTCATCGCCGAGTTCTCCTCGCCGGTGGTGCCGCTGTGGCGCACCATGTACACGGAATACCTGATGCGCGCCCTGCCCCCGATCGCACGCAAGGTGGCCTCCAACCCGGACGCCTACGTTTACCTTGCCGAGTCGATCCGCGCCTGGCCGAACCAGGACGAACTTGCCGCCTGGATCGCAGCCGAGGGCTGGGAGAGCGTCGTCTACCGTAATCTTTCGGGCGGAATCGTTGCCATCCACCGTGCGGTAAAGCCCGGAGATAAGCCTGCTGATCCCGCGGAGGCCACCGGAGCGTGAGCGTCCTCATCGTCGGCGCCGGCCCGGCCGGCTCCACCGCCGCCTACTACCTGGCCTCGGCCGGGATCGACGTGACGGTCCTGGAGAAGACCGCCTTCCCCCGGGAAAAGGTCTGCGGCGACGGTCTCACCCCGCGTGCCGTCCGCGAAATCCAGCTGCTGGGCCTGCCGCACAAGGAAGCCGACGGCTGGCGCCGGAACAAGGGCCTGCGCCTGATCGCTGCCGGCCGCACCATTGAACTGCCCTGGCCGGACCTGGAGGACTTCCCCGACTACGGGCTGGTCCGCACCCGCCTGGGATTTGATGAGGAACTCGCCCAGCATGCCCGTGCAGCGGGCGCCCGCATCCTGGAACGCCACAGCGTCACCGAAGCCATCCGGGACGATTCCGGACGAGTCTGCGGCGTCGTCGCCAACATCCTGGATGAGAAGGGCCGGAAGACCGGCGAAACGCGGAACTTCACTGCCGACGTCGTCCTGGCAGCGGATGGGAACTCAACCCGCACCGCGCTGAGCCTGGGTTTGGAGAAGCGCGATGACCGCCCGCTGGGCGTCGC
Organism: Arthrobacter sp. NPDC055585; assembly: GCF_053619115.1. NCBI lineage: Bacteria > Bacillati > Actinomycetota > Actinomycetes > Micrococcales > Micrococcaceae > Arthrobacter > Arthrobacter sp. NPDC055585. The sequence continues at coordinate 323,298 of NZ_JBSHIT010000002.1, read as the reverse complement.
CGTCCGCACCTACTTCACCTCACCGCGCACCGACGACGACTGGATGGAAGGCTGGCTGGAACTGCCCGACGCCGCGGGAAACCCGCTGCCGGGTTACGGCTGGGTCTTCGGCGTCGGCGACGGCACCTCCAACGTTGGCCTGGGCATCCTGAACTCCTCCAAGGAGTTCGGCCGCCTGGATTACCGGCAGGTCCTGCGCGACTGGACCGCCGGGATGCCCGAAGAATGGGGTTTCACCCCGGAGAACCAGGTGGGGGAGATCCGCGGCGCTGCGCTTCCCATGGGATTCAACCGGACCCCGCACTACTCTCCCGGTCTGCTGCTGCTCGGCGACGCCGGCGGTATGGTCAGCCCGTTCAACGGCGAGGGCATCTCCTACGCCATGGAGTCCGCGCGCTTCGCGGCGGATTACATTGTTTCCGCTGAACAGGCCCGGAGAGCTCCGGGCATCCTCGCCCCGCAGGCAGCGTACGACGCCGCGCTGGCGGGTTACGCAGACCGTGTCCGGTCCGAGTGGGGAAGCCACTTCACCCTGGGCCGCGTCTTCGCCGGCCTGATCGGCAAACCCGCGGTGATGAAGCTGGCGCTGCGCACCGGCATGCCGATCCCGGTGCTGATGCGTTTTGTGGTGCGGATGCTGGCCAACCTCACGGACGGTTCGCCGCGCCGGATCGAGGATAGAGTGATTGCGTTGATGGAAATGCTGGTTCCTGCCGCCTCCAACCAGGACGGCGCGCCGCAGCCCGTTCGGGGCGCCGGCAGCGATGCCAAAGTTTGACCCCTGCCAACCCGTCCCCACGAGAAGTTAGCCTTGAACAGTGACTGAATCCACCAATGCCAGCCCGGATGCCCTCGGGGACGCCGAGATGGCGCTGCCTCCCGGGTTCACCCCCCTCGCTGAAGACCCCGTCCTGGGCCCTGCCATCGTGTCCGGGCTGGAAAAGATTGAGGAAGAGCTGCGCGAGGCGATCGCCAACTCCGACCCCTTCGCGGATGCAACGTCCCGGCACCTGATGGAAGCCGGAGGCAAGCGGGTCCGCCCGCTGCTGGTTCTCCTGGCCTCCCATCTCGGTCCGAACCCGGGCAACGAGCAGGTGCGCATGGCCGCCGTCGTCGTCGAACTGACGCACCTGGCCACGCTCTATCACGACGACGTGATGGATTCTGCTCCCGTGCGCCGCGGCGCACCCACCGCGCATGAAGTCTGGGGCAACTCCGTTGCCGTCCTCACCGGAGACCTGATCTTCGCCCGGGCTTCCTCACTGGTCTCTGTCCTGGGCGCCGAAGCCCTGGGCATCCAGGCCCGCACCTTTGAACGCCTGGTCATGGGCCAGCTGCATGAAACCATGGGCCCGGCCGACGGCGAGGATCCGCTGGCACACTACCTCTCCGTGATCGCCGGGAAAACCGGATCGCTGATCGCTGCCTCGGGCCAGCTTGGCGCCCTGTTCGGCGGAGCCGATGAGCAGACCGTGGAGATCATGGTCGAATACGGCGAGAAGGTGGGCGTTGCCTTCCAGCTCGCTGATGATGTGATTGACGTGGCCGGCCTGCAGGACAAGTCCGGGAAGACTCCCGGAACGGACCTCCGTGAGGGGGTGCCCACCCTGCCCGTGCTGCTGCTGCGCCGGAACGCTGCGGCAGGAGATGCCGAGGCAGCCGCTGTGCTGGACCTGGTCGACGCCGACCTGACCTCCGATGAAGCACTGGCCGCCGCAGTGGCGGCCGTCCGCGGCAACCGCGCCACCGCAGAAGCCTGGGAAGTTGCCCGCCAGTGGGCAGCCGACGCCGTTGCGGCGCTGGCACCTATGCCGGACTCCGTGGTCAAGTCCTCCCTCGCTGCCTTCGCGGAAGCCGTTGTGGAGCGCGAAGCCTAGAAGTCCTTAAACACAAATGACGGCTGTCCGGTACGCACCGGACAGCCGTCATTTTCTTCACATCTAGTCTTCTTCGTCGTCCTCGAAGACCCACTCGAACATGTCGAAGACGTATTCGCTGAACGTTCCCTCTTCGCTCTGCCATTCGCCGCGGGCGTTGTTGCGCCGCCAGACGATGGGGTCCGGGACGTCAAGCTGGTCGGCGCGGAAGCCCCAGGTGAACTTCTCGTCCTCGTCTTCCAGGAACAGCAGGAACCCATCCTCGAGTTCAAGCTCATCGGGATCCCAGAAGAAGTGGTAGGCCTCCATGAGGTCTTCACAGTTGCCCAGTGAGAGGTAGAACTCACGCAGCACCAGCGGGATGGAAAAGTCGTGCTCGTCGAGCATCTCGTCCAGTTCATCAGCGGTCAGCCCGTCGTCGGGCCGCCAGTTGTCCTCAAGGTACTTCGGGACCAGGGAACGGAACTTTTCGAGGAACATTTCACTCATTGCGGGGGCTCCAACGTTGCAGGCGGACGTACTTCTATCCTAGCGGCGGGGGAGGACGGTGCCTGACGGGCCAGGGGTGCAGCCCGAACCGGCGGCTCAGGCGGTGCGGTGGGCCAGCCCGGGGTAGTCCAGCACCACGCCGTCGGAATCCACGGTGATCTCCGCGGTGAAGCCGCCGGAATCCGAGGAGAAAAGAACAATCGCGCTGCCGCGTTCCTCCCGGTAAGGAGACACCTGGGAGTACACCTGCTCACTGGCCACCACCCGCAGGCTGGGCATTTCCACCCACGCCATGGTCAGTCTTGTTTCATCCGGCGGTGCGGCGTTGTTCAGCAGGTCCAGCCGGAGGACGGGCATCGTGTTGGTCAGCGGGCAAAGACCAAGATCACAGTCCTGGGCGTTGTCCAGGGACCGCGGATCCTCGATCCCGGGGGCCGGGAGGTCCACCGTGCCGGTGGCGGTGACATGGGAGTCCCAGCGGCCGTCCACGGAGCGGGTCAGTTCCAGGGAGCGGGCCCAGCCGTCGCCGGTGACGTTGACCTCCAGCCGGCGGGTCACCCAGCCGGGGGAGGTGGACAAGGACCACGTTACACAGTAGTCATCACAGGTTGAGGTGCCGCTGGCTGCCAGCTCGCTTTCGCGAAATGAAACGACCGCGGAATCCCGGCGTCCGGGGTCGTCGACGCCCGCCCAGTGAAGGGTCCGGGCGGGCTGAGCTGGCAAGTCCATCCCTACAGCGTAAAGTCCGGCTCAAACCGGCACAAAACGGCGGTCGAGGGGCACGAGGCCCCGCGGTGCGGCGGGATGCCTAAGCAGTGAGGCGGCGCACGTTCAGCGCCAGGTAAAGATGCACCCGGTCAGCGGTCACGGCGGGGTCGTAACCGGAGAGATCGGCAATCTGCGTCAGCCGGTACCGCACAGTGTTTCGGTGAAGTCCGAGGGCCTGAGCAACCTTCGCCACCGAGCCGTTAACGGCCAGGTACTTTTCCAGCGTCGGGAGCAGCTCGGCGTCGTGCGCTTGGTCAAAGGCGAGCAGCGGATCCAGTGCTTCCGCGGCCAGATCCGCCAGCGGGACGTCCCTGCTGGCCATGAGCAGGGAGGCAAGGCTCAGCCGGTCCGGTTCGTTCACAGCCCCGCCGCGGAGCAGGCCTTCCTTGGCCTCGTAGTAGCCCCAGCGCAGTCCGGCAGGTTCCGTGTACGCTCCGCCCACGCCGACCTTCGCCGGGATCCCTGCCTCCTGGAGATACTCACCCAGCTCCGCAGCGAGCACCGCCGGATCCCCGTCCGGAATCCACACTGCCAGCCGGTCCTCACAGGTGGCGCTGACGGCGTCCCGGAAGGATGGAGGCAACGGCAGGGACGCGAGGAGCCTGGCCTGCGGTCCGGCAGCCTCCACCAGCAGTGTCAGCTGCCGGCGGCCGGTATCAACACCGGACGCCCGCAGGCGGTGGACAGCGTCCTGCCCGGCCAGCTTGCCGGCCACAATGTCATCGAGCAGCTGTCCGTTGACTGCACGCTCACTGACGCGCCGGCGGGCCTGGTTGCTGAGTTCCACGCTGATGAGGCTCTGGGCGTAGGCAATCAGGTCCGGGTGTCCAAACGGTTCGGCGACGGACAGGGTGCAGCGGTCCCGCATGCCGGTGGCGATGGGCACCCGGTGCCAGCTGGTCTGCGCCGGAACTGCAGCGGACGGGGTGGTGGAGAAGACCTCGGTCCCGTACTGGTGGAGGGCCACGTCCGTGCCAAGGATTCCTGCCAGGTCCTTCAGCAGCCCGGTCAGTCCCCGGCCGGAGAGCAGCGCCTTTGCCAGGATTTGATGGCCGGAGAGCAGTTCCTGCAGCTGCTCGACGTGGTCCGCGGAAAGGGCATCGGCCACCAGTTTTCCCACGGCAATGAACGGTGTGCGGTAGGGGACCTCGAACACGGGAAGGCCCAGCCGGTTGGCTTCCTCAAGCAGGGGGCCCGGCACCCGGTCCAGGCTAAGCCCCGTGCCAAATCCGATGGCCAGCGCTCCGGCCCGGTGCACGCTCTCCACGAACCTGCGCTGTACCGCTCCGGTGCGCTGGCGCATCCCGGTAGTAAGCACCACTTCGCCGCCGCTGAGGAACGGTGAGGGGTCCTCGAGCTCGGTAACGGCAACCCACTGCACAGGCACCGGCGTGATGGCGGCACTGCCGCGGACGGCGAGGTCCAGGTCTTCGGCGGAGATCAGGTCGGTCAGGGAGATAGGCACGGATCAACTATAGGATGAATCTATTGGACGTCTGCACCGCAAGAGACCTGCGTCATTGTGCGTGTGTCCGTGTCTGACTGTGGCCGCGACGCGTAAATTTGGATCACTGCGGCCTATTGCATCCATCACTTCCCGCATTCGAGATCTCCGTCGAAAGAGGCAACACCCATGAGCACCTCAGCTACCGCCCCGGCCTTCCGGCTGGAACAGAAGCGGAACATCACCGGCTCCTTCCCCGGCCCGAAGTCCGCCGCGCTGAACGAGCGCCGCGCCGCAGTTGTAGCCAAGGGCGTGGCATCCAGCGTTCCCGTTTATGTCCAGGACGCCGACGGCGGCATCATCGTTGACGTTGACGGAAACTCCTTCATTGACCTCGGCTCGGGCATCGCAGTGACCAGCGTCGGCGCGTCCGACCCCGCCGTCGTCGCAGCGGCCCAGGAACAGGCTGCCCACTTCACCCACACCTGCTTCATGGTGACCCCGTACGAGGGCTACGTTGCGGTGGCGGAAAAGCTCGCCGAGGTTACCCCCGGAACTCACGAGAAGCGCACAGTGCTCTTCAACTCCGGCGCCGAGGCCGTGGAGAACGCCATCAAGATTGCCCGTTCGGCCACCGGACGCCAGGCCGTCGTCGCCTTCGATCACGCCTACCACGGCCGCACCAACCTGACCATGGGCCTCACTGCCAAGGCCATGCCGTACAAGACCGGATTCGGCCCCTTCGCCTCCGAGATCTACCGGATGCCCATGAGCTACCCCTACCGCGAGGAGAACCCGGAAATCACCGGCGCCGAAGCTGCGGACCGGGCCATCCTGGCCATCGAAAAGCAGATCGGCGCCGACCAGCTTGCTGCCCTGCTGATCGAACCGATCCAGGGCGAAGGCGGCTTCATCGTTCCTGCTGTTGGTTTCCTGCCCCGCCTGGCCGAGTGGGCCAAGGCCAACGGCATCGTCTTCATCGCGGACGAGGTCCAGTCCGGCTTCTGCCGCACCGGTGAGTGGTTCGCTGTGAACCACGAGGGTGTTGTTCCGGACATTCTGACCATGGCCAAGGGCATCGCCGGCGGCATGCCGCTCTCCGCAGTCACCGGCCGCGCCGACCTGCTCGACGCCGTGCACCCCGGCGGTCTGGGCGGCACCTACGGCGGCAACCCGGTGGCCTGTGCCTCCGCCCTGGCAGCCATCGACACGATGGAGACCCAGGACCTGGCCGGGCGCGCCCGCCGGATTGAGGAGCTCACCGTTCCGCGCCTGCGCAAGGTCGCCGAGGAAACCGGAGTAATCGGTGAGGTCCGCGGCCGCGGCGCCATGCTGGCCCTGGAACTGGTCAAGCCGGGAACCAAGACCCCCGACGCCGCCGCCGCCAAGGACATCGCGGCTGCCTGCCTCGCCGAGGGCGTCATCATCCTCACCTGCGGCACCTACGGCAACGTCATCCGCCTGCTCCCGCCGCTGGTCATCAGCGAGGAACTGCTCTCCGACGGCCTTGACGTGCTGGAAGCGGCCATCCGCGCCCAGGCATAGTCTCACTCAGCAACACTGCTCAAAAGGGCGGCACCCGGCGAATCCGGGTGCCGCCCTTTTGCTGCCGCTTCGCGGTGCTGCTGCCGGGTCTATCCGGCAGCAGACATCCGGACCGGCAGCAGAACCGGGGGCTGTCTGCCTCAGAGCGCCGCGAAGCCGCGGATCAGGGCATCGAGGCCGGTTTCGAAGGCCTGCTCGGCCGCCTTCCCGCTTTCCCGGCCCGGCGCTGCGGCCACGGCGGCGGTGAAGAGCGGGCTCTCCCCAGCCAGGGAACCGGTGTCGAAGATGTCCTCGGGCGCAACGGCGTCGAACGCCGACCCGAAGATGAAGGACTCAAGGGCCACGATTGCGGGAATGATCCGCGCCTGGTCCCAGCCTGCCCGCAGGAAACCTTCGGTGACTGCCTCATACATGGCCAGGGTCCGGGGAGCTCCGGAGACCTGGAGGACGGCGATTACGGCAATCAGCGGAGTGTGCCGGGCAAAAACGTCACGGTAGGACCGGGCCCAGGTTCGGACCGCTTCCTCCCAGGAGAGTTCAGCGAAGCAGGACGTATCCACCTCTGCCATCAGGTCATCCTGGATCCAGCGCAGTACTTCCGCCTTGGACGCGGCGTGGTTGTAGAGGGCCGACGGTGCCACCTGCAGCTTGGCGGCCAGCGAGGACATGGTGAAGCCCTCGTAGCCGCGGGCGGTAATGACCTCAAGGGCCGCCGAGGCGATGTTCTCCCGGGTCAGCACACGCTGGGACGGGCGGCCTGCGCCGCGCCGGGTGCGAGTTCCCGCCATTCGCGTTCCTCCAAGATTCTGCGGCACTGAGCTGCCCAAAAAATTAATATTCGCACAGACTCTCCCCGGGGCGCCGGGGGTCGGCTAGAGTGTCCGTACAAAATGAACGCTATTCATTTACCTGTCGGTTACATGGATCCAAAGAGAGCGTTCGGTTTGAGCGGCCGGAGGTCGGCCGCTGGAGAGAGGAACTAAAGTGCGAACCCTGGAACGTAACGTTGTCGTCATCGGCGCAGGCCCCTCCGGCCTCACCGCGGCACGGAAACTGAAAGCCGCCGGCCTGAGCGTGGCAGTGCTCGAAGCGCGGGACCGCGTGGGCGGACGCACCTGGTCGGACACCATCGACGGAGCGTTCCTTGAGATCGGCGGCCAGTGGATCTCCCCGGACCAGGAAGCACTGAGCGAACTTGTTGAAGAGCTGGGACTGGAGACTTTCGCCCGCTACCGCGAGGGCGAGTCCGTGTACATCGGAGCGGACCACCGTGCCGTCCGGTACTCCGGGGACATGTTCCCGGTGGCAGAATCCACCGCCCAGGAAATGGAACGGCTGATCGCCCTCCTGGACGAACTCACCGCCAAGACCGATCCGGCAGCACCGTGGACCCACCCCGACGCCCGGGCACTGGACACCATCTCCTTCTCCGCCTGGCTGCGCCAGCAGTCCACCGACGAAGAAGCATGCAACAACATCGGCCTGTTCGTGGCCGGCGGCATGCTCACCAAGCCCGCACACTCCTTCTCCACCCTGCAGGCACTGCTGATGGCCTCCTCTGCCGGATCGTTCTCCAACCTGGTGGATGAGAACTTCATCCTCGACCGCCGGGTTGCCGGCGGAATGCAGCAGGTCTCCGAGCGCATGGCCGCTGAACTGGGCGACGACGTCGTGCTGGGCGCCCCGGTCCGCACGCTTCGCTGGAACGCCGAGGGCCCCTCCGTAACTGCTGAAGCCGACGGCGTCACCGTCCACGCCCAGTACGCCATCATGGCCGTGCCGCCGAACCTGTACTCACGGGTCTCCTTCGACCCGCCGCTGCCGCGCCGCCAGCACCAGATGCACCAGCACGTCTCCCTGGGCCTGGTCATCAAGGTCCACGCCGTGTACTCCAAGCCGTTCTGGCGCGACGCCGGGCTCTCCGGCACCTGCTTCGGCGCCCATGAGCTGGTTCAGGAGGTCTACGACAACACCAACCACGAGGACACCCGCGGCACCCTGGTGGGTTTTGTGTCCGACGAGAAGGCCGACGCGATGTTCGAGCTCAGCGCCGACGAGCGCAGGCAGGCCATCCTGGAATCCATCGCGGGTTACCTCGGCGAGGAAGCACTCACCCCTGAGGTCTACTACGAATCCGACTGGGGCTCGGAAGAGTGGACCCGCGGCGCATACGCCGCCAGCTACGACCTGGGCGGCCTGCACCGCTACGGTCCGGACCAGCTGGCACCGGTGGGCCCCATCCACTGGTCCTGCTCCGACCTGGCAGCCGAGGGATACCAGCACGTCGACGGCGCGGTCCGCATGGGTGCCAAGACCGCCGAGCGCATCATCGCTCAGTTCAAGGGCTGATTCCCGGTGCGCTACGTAGTCGGCTATACGGCCACCGAACGGGGCCGGGACGCGCTTTTCCTGGCCTGCACCATTGCCCGCACCCAGGGCGCTTCCCTGGACCTGGTGATCGTGGACCCGGAGGAATCGCCCTACACCGCGGTGTATCCGCCGGAACGGACGTATTCATCGCTGCTGGCCCGCCAGCTCCGGGACTGGCTGGAAGAAGCACTGGCACTGGTTCCTGCAGGCATTGAAGCCAGGGGCCATATCCGGACTGCCGACTCGGACGCGCGCGGACTGATTGAAGCCGCAGGGGAATTCAAAGCGGGACTGATCGTGGTTGGAGCCGGAAGCAACGGGCTGTTCAAGCGCTTCACCGTGGGCAGCGTGGCGAATGCGCTGCTGCATGCTGCGAGTGTGCCGGTTGCCCTGGCCCCCCGCGGGTACAGCCGGATGGATTCACTCACCCGCATCACCTGCGCAGTGGGCGAGCGGCGCGGGGCCGAGGATGTCCTGGAAGTGGCCTGCGGTTCGGCCGCCCGCCGCGGCCTGCCCCTGCGGCTGCTCTCCCTGCTGGCGCTGGACGCTCCCGGGGATGCGGCCGTGGAAGAGGCCCAGCTGCACATTGCAGACCGGGTGCAGCGTGCCCGGTCCCTGACCGGCGGCAAGTGCGAGGTCACCGGCGTGGTGGCCCAGGGCCGGACCATCGAAAACGCCGTGGACGACCTCGATTTCGACGACGGCGAGATTCTCATCATCGGCTCCAGCCGGCTCGCCCGGACCAACCAGCTCTTCCTGGGCACCACCGCCTCCAAGGTCCTGCGCAGCCTGCCGGTCCCCATGGTTGTTGTGCCCCGGAACTACACGCCTGCCCCGCAGCACCAGACGTCAGGAGATCCGCAGTGAGCAACCGCACCAGCACCAGAAACACTGCCGGCGGCACCGGACTGAGCAGCAAAGGACTGAAGGGCGGGCAGGTCGGCCTGATCGGCGCCGTCGTCATTGGCATTTCCTGCATCGCACCGGCGTACACCCTGACCTCCGGCCTGGGCCCCACCGTGTCGGAAGTTGGCGTGCAGCTGCCGGCGATTTTCCTGGTCGGTTTTATCCCCATGATCCTGGTGGCCCTGGGCTACCGCGAACTGAACAACGCCATGCCGGACTCGGGAACGTCCTTCACCTGGGCCACCCGTGCCTTCGGGCCCTGGGTTGGCTGGATGGGCGGCTGGGGGCTGATCGCCGCCACGATCATTGTGCTCTCCAATCTCGCGGCGGTGGCGGTGGACTTCTTCTACCTCATGCTCGCGCAGGTCACGGGCAATGATTCGCTGGCGGACCTGACCCTGAACCTGCCGCTGAACATAGCCACCACGCTGGTCTTCGTGGCGATCGCCTGCTGGATTTCCTACCGCGGGGTGGAGACCACCAAGACCGTCCAGTACGTGCTGGTTGCCTTCCAGCTGGTGGTCCTGACCTGGTTCTCGGTTGCGGCCTTCGCGCACGTGGCCGGGGGCACTGCCTTCGACGCGACGCAGATCAGCTGGGACTGGTTCAACCCGTTCGCGGTGGAGTCCTTCTCAGCCTTCGCAGCCGGCGTTTCGCTCTCGATCTTCGTCTACTGGGGCTGGGACGTCACGCTGACCATGAACGAAGAAACCCGGGATCCGGACAAGACCCCGGGCAGGGCGGCAACAGCAACGGTCTTTGTCATTGTGCTCATCTACATGATGATTGCGCTGGCCGTGATCTCATACGCCGGCGTGGGCGACGGCGAGCTTGGGGCCGGCAACCCGGAGAACCAGGAAAGCATCTTCGCCGTCCTGGCCACCCCGGTAATGGGTCCGTTCGCGATCCTGATGTCACTGTCCATCCTGTCCAGCTCCGCAGCCTCGCTGCAGTCCACGTTCGTCTCCCCGGCACGGACGCTGCTGGCGATGGGCCACTACCGTGCCCTGCCCAAGCGCTTCGGCCGGATCAGCCCGGCCTACAAGTCCCCGGGCTACGCCACCGTCGCTGCCGCCATTGCGGCGTCGGCGTTCTATGTGATCACACGGCTGCTGTCGGAGAACGCCCTGTGGGACACCATCACGGCCCTGGGCCTGATGATCTGCTTCTACTACGGCATTACCGCGCTGGCCTGCGTCTGGTACTTCCGCCGCGATGCCTTCGAGAGCGTGCGGTCCTTCCTGCTGAAGTTCCTGGCGCCGGCGCTCGGCGGAATCATCCTGTTCATCATGTTCATCAAAACGGCCTTCGACTCCATGGACCCCGACTACGGATCGGGTTCCTCGGTGGGCGGCATTGGCCTGGTGTTCGTGCTTGGCATGGGCGTGATCGTCCTGGGCGCCGTATTGATGCTCATCATGTACCGGATCAATCCCGGATTCTTCCGGGGGGAAACGCTCCGCACCGGAGACTCACGGTCGGCAGAAGCCGAGCGGTCCGCGGCCCTGTAACGGCAAAGTCCGGCCCGTCCTGCTTCTGCGGGGCGGGCCGGACCCGTTAAAGCCGGCCGGGAGGCGTCGCGGCACACGCCGGTTAATCCCCGCCGTCACCGGGGGAAGCGAAGCAAGGGGCGACGCCGCAGGCGGACTTTGCCAGGCCTGTCACCGTCCGGCAGCACTCCGTTGTGGCCTGTGTGAATACAGTTTCTGTTGTGAAGAAAGAGGCCTTGGGCTAAATTGAGTGTCAAGCACCGCGCGCATGCGGCGTGTCGCGGCCGTTTGGGGACGGCCGCTCAATGCAGGCCTCAACGGGGGTACCCCCATGGGTCTCGAGGCACCAAAGGACTAAAAATGCGACTGAGGAAACTCGCGGGCGCTTTCGCTGCGCTCGCGCTGGCGTTGGGGGCGACGGCGGTGGCTTTGCCTCCGGCATCGGCCACATCACCCGACGGGCAGGCTGCGGCCCGGCTCCACACCCTTATCAATGACTACCGAGCGGTCCATGCGCTCAAACCCCTGGCCTGGAATCCCGGCATAGCCGGCGTGGCTCAGGAATGGACCATGCGCTCCGCGGAGACCGCCCGGGTATCCGGGGCAGGAACCTTCCTGCATAATCCGGCCTTTGCATCCCAGTATCCCGCCGGCGCCAAGCACGCCTCGGAGAACATCGCCTGGAACATGAGCGTTGACCAGGCCTTCCAGTGGTGGGTCGGTTCGGCTCCGCACCGGGCAAACATGCTCCGGGCCGCAGACACGGATCTGGGCATCGGAGTCGTGCAGCTGACCGAGGGTCCCAACAAGGGCGTCTATCTGGCAACGGTGAACTTCGGCGAATACAACGCACCGGCACCGGCACCGGCACCGGTGCCGCCCGCGCCGGAACCTGAGCCGGCTCCGGCACCCGAACCGGCGCCCGCGCCTGAACCTGAACCCGAACCTGCTCCGGCTCCTGAGCCCGCGCCCGAACCGGCTCCGGCACCCGAGCCTGAACCAGCTCCCGCGCCTGAACCGGAGCCTGCTCCGGCCCCCGCGCCTGAACCTGAGCCTGCTCCTGCACCGAAACCGGATCCTGCTCCGGCCCCGGCACCTGCTCCCGAGCTTGAACCAGCCCCGGCGCCCGCACCCGAGCTTGAACCGGCCCCGGCACCCGCTCCCGAGCCGTCCCCGGAACCTGCACCGGAGCCGGCACCCGCCCCGGCTCCGGAGCCCGAGCCGACTCCGGAACCTGAGCCTGCGCCGTCGGCCGGCGAAGAGGCGCCCCAGGAGCCCGCAGACACCGAGCAGGGCCAGGACGACGGGACCCCTGCCGAAGAACCGGTTGAAGAGGCAACCCTGCCGAAGGTCGTGGAGCTCGCTTCCAGTGACCCCGCACTGCTGACTCCTGCGGCCCGCGGAGGCTTCGAAGCCAAGGCCGCCGGCAGCCTCCTGGTTGTCTCCGGGCTGGTCCCGGGCCAGCAGTACCAGGTGTTCCTGCACTCCACTCCGGTGAAGGTCGGGACACTCACTGCGGACGCAGACGGTGTGCTGCCGCTGACCATCCCGGCACAGCTTGAAGCCGGGGACCACCGTGTTGCCCTGTATGCCATGGACGGCTCGCTGGCAGGCTGGCAGTCCTTCTCGGTCCAGCCGGTGGTCACCGTAATGGGAGCTCCCGCAGCCAACATCCAGACGGCCGCAGCGACCCTGCCGCATACCGGTGTGACGCCTGCGCAGGTCCTTATCGCCGCAGCCGGAGTCCTTATGGTGCTTTCCGGTGCAGCTGTCCTGTACTCGCTGCGGATGCGCAGCAGGCAGGAACCGGCAGGTGTGGAAACACTGAGCTAACTGCGTCGAGCACAAAAAAGCGGACGGCGAGGGAATCCCCTCGCCGTCCGCTGTTTAAGCGCCGGGAGCGCGCACGGAGTCAGACAGTTGCGGCTGAACGGCGCAGCCGCGCCCGCCGGGGAGAGCCCAGCATGTCGATGCTCAGGAGCAGCAGCGCCAGCCAGACCAGTCCGAACCCGGCCCAGCGCTCTGCCGGCATGGCTTCCTTGAAGACCAGCAGGGCAAGGGTGAACTGCAGGACCGGAGCCAGGTACTGCAGCAGTCCAACGGTGCTCAGGGGGAGCCGCCGTGCAGCAGCGCCGAAGAACACCAGCGGAACGGCGGTGGCAATGCCGGAGGCCGCCAGCAGCCAGAAATGCGCCGGTCCTTCGGTCAGCAGGGTGCCGGTGCCGGTCGCGGCCAGGACCACCAGTACGACGGCGGCAATAGGCGTAAGTACGGCGGTCTCGATAGTGAGGCTGGAAACGGCGTCGACCCTCCCGCCGACATTTTTCTTCACCAGGCCGTACAGTCCAAAGCTGAACGCCAGCGCCAGCGCCACCCAGGGCACCGTCCCGTAGCCGAATGTCAGCACAAGCACGGCAATAAAGCCGACGGCGATCGCAGTCCACTGGAGCGGACGCAGGCGTTCCTTGAGGACAAGGACTCCCAGCAGGACGGATATGAGCGGATTGATGAAGTAGCCAAGGGCTGCTTCGACGGCGTGGCCATTCAGGACAGCCCAGGCGAACACCAGCCAGTTGACCCCGATCAGCAGCGCGGCTGCGGTGAGGATCAGAACGGCCCGACGGTCTTTCACCGCCGTGACCGCGAGCGGCCAGGAGCGCATAACCGTCAGAAGCGCAGCGCAGAAAACCAGGGAGAAAACCACGCGCGCAGCGACGATTTCCACCGGACCGGCAGGCTCCAGGAGCAGGAAATACAGCGGCAGCACACCCCAGATGCCGTAGGCGCCAATCCCGAAGAGCAGACCGGAGCCGCTTGGCTTGTCATCAGCGCCGGAAGGGGAGGGGGAAATGTTTCCCGGTGAATCCTGCGGTCCGGAATGCGCAGGGGCTTCGGGCACGGAAGTGCCGGAAGAGTTCTCGTTGGCCATGATGGTTGCAACCGGCTACGCCGTGGGCGTATTCCCGCTGGTTCACCCGTATCCGTTTAGACGCCGCGGAAGCGGACAATTAGAATATAAAAACGTGCGCCATTTGCGTGCCACGACTCCCAAGTAGAAGGACTCTAAGTGTCTAACTCAGCTCCGGACAGCTCGCAGCGTCCCATGCGAGTCGCAATTATCGGTGCTGGTCCGGCCGGCGTTTACGCCGCAGACATCCTGACCAAAGCGGACCGCGACTTCGAAGTCAGCATTGATCTCTTTGATCAGTACCCGGCACCCTACGGCCTGATCCGCTACGGCGTGGCCCCGGACCATCCCCGGATCAAGGGCATTGTCAACGCACTGGAAAAGGTGCTGGACCGCGGTGACATCCGCTTCCTGGGCAACGTGAACTACGGCCGCGACCTCACCTTGAAGGACTTCCGGCACTTCTACGACGCGATCATCTTCGCGACCGGTGCCCTGAAGGACGCCCCGCTTCAGATTCCCGGCATCGACCTTGAAGGTTCATTCGGCGGCGCAGACTTTGTCTCCTGGTACGACGGCAACCCCGATGTGCCGCGGAACTGGCCCCTGGACGCCAAGGAGATTGCCGTCATCGGCAACGGAAACGTAGCCCTCGACGTCGCGCGCATCCTCTCCAAGCACGCTGATGACCTGCTGACCACGGAAATCCCGTCCAACGTCTACGAAGGGCTCAAGAAGTCCCCCGTTACGGACGTCCACGTCTTCGGCCGCCGCGGTCCGGCGCAGGTCAAATTCACGCCGCTGGAACTGCGCGAGCTTTCCCACTCCCGCGACGTGGACATTGTGCTTTACCCGGAGGACTTCGACTTCGACGAAGCGTCGGACGAGCAGATCCGCACCAACAACCAGACCAAGACCATGGTCAACACCCTGACCAACTGGCTGGTCGAGGAACAGGACACCGGGGCATCGCGCCGGCTGCACCTGCACTTCCTGCACTCTCCGGTGGAGATCCATGACGATCCCGCCACGCCCGGCAAGGTTGCAGGCATCAAGATGGAGCGCACTGAACTGGACGGCACCGGCAACGCCCGGGGCACCGGAGAGATCATCGACTACCCGGTCCAGGCCGTCTACCGTGCCGTGGGCTACTTCGGTTCCGAACTGCCGGAGGTCGGCTACGACTCAAGCCGCGGCGTCATCCCCAACGAGGGCGGCCGCGTAGTGGACACCAGCGGTGAGCCGGTTCCCGGCATCTACACCACCGGCTGGATCAAGCGCGGCCCGGTAGGCCTGATCGGCCACACCAAGGGTGACGCCCTGGAGACCATCGGTTACCTGCTTGAGGACCGCCGCACCCTGCCGGCGGCCGAAGAGCCGGAGCCGGAGGCAATCATCCGCCTGCTCGAGGAACGCGGCGTCGAGTACACCACCTGGGAAGGCTGGAAGCGGCTCGATGCCCACGAGAAGTCGCTGGGTGCCGCTTACGTCCACGGCGATCCCGGAATCGGCGATCTGGTCCGTGAGCGTGTCAAGGTTGTTGACCGCGAAGAGATGACCCGCATCTCCCGCGAAGGCGCCAACTAGTACCCAAGCCGTTCACCGAAGCCAGGCTCCGCACTGCGGAGCCTGGCTTCGGTGCGTTAACAGAGCGGGCGCAGCAGTCAGCTCTGGAACAGAACCGTGAGCCGTGTCACTATGGACGGGTAGCCGCTGGCTGCCCGGAGCAGCGGCAGAACCCCGGCCCGGCTCCGGTACGAACGGTCTCCTTATCAACGCGGATAGGTTGGACGGTGCAGCAGTCTTCCAGTGCTCTGCAGGGCAGGGTTTTCCGGAGCCCCGAAACACTCCAGCGTGATGCCTGGCTGGCCCACGAAAGCCTGCGCGCCCAGGGCGAAGTCCTGGACGTCCTGCGCCCGGGGGTCCGCGAATCCTGGCAGCGCTCCCTGCAGCACCACCCTGATCCCGACGCCGCGAGGTCGGCCCTGGTCCTTGAGGGTGCAGAGCTGGCAGCCTACCGCCAGTCGCATCCGCTGGCCTCGATCATGCCCGTGATCCAGCGGCTTCTGGTGGAGCCCGGCCGGGACACCGGGCTGCTGGTGGCCGTGGGGGACCAGCTGGGCCGGCTGCTCTGGGTGGACGGAGATCCGGAACTGCTGCGCCGGGCCGAGAAGATGATGTTTATGCCGGGTGCGGACTGGTCTGAGAACGCCGTGGGCACCAGTGCACCCGGGACCGCGCTGGCCACCGGCCGCAGCGTGCAGATCGCGGGAGCGGAGCACTTCAGCCCGCAGGTGCACCCATGGTCCTGCACTGCTGTGCCGGTCCAGGACCCGGAATCCGGGAGTGTGCTGGGAGTGGTGGACATCACCGGCAAGGAAGAAGCGGTTGCCGTCCACACCCTGGCCCTGGTCCAGGCCGCCGTAGCGGCAGCCACCGCCCAGCTCCGCGTCGAACGCCTTCAGCTCGGCGAGGCGCGCCCCTCCCGCCGCGGCTCCGCCGCCCGGACTCCCCGTTCCAGCCTGTACCAGGACAGCCTGCAGGTCCTCGGAACGGATACCGCAGACTTGTGCGTGGACGGAATCCGGGTGCAGCTCAGCCAGCGCCATTCGGAACTTATGACCCTGTTTGCCCTGCACCCTCGGGGACTGACCGCCGAGGAACTGGCCGTTCTGGCGTACCCCGAGGAAGCTTCGGTGGGCAGCGTCCGTGCGGAAATGCTGCGGCTGCGCAAACTCCTGTCCCGTTCAGCCTCGGCACGGATCGTGCCGGAATCCCGGCCGTACCGCCTCCCCGCCGAGCTTGTGCTGGACGCGGGCCAGGTCCGGGCCTGCCTCTCCCGCGGAGCGCACCGGCTGGCCCTGAATATCTACAAAGGTCCTGTGCTGCCGCATTCCCAGGCCCCGGGCATTGTGGAACTGCGGCGGGGCCTGAGCGCTGAACTGCGCGAAGCGGTTCTGGGCGAGGCCGGGATCGAGACGGTGCTGCAGTACCTTCGGCTCGAGGAAGCAGCGAACGACGCCGAGGCGTGGCGGCTGGCGCTGCAGCTGCTCCCGGCGCGGTCCCCGCGCCGGGCCGGGATTGTCGCAGGGCTGCAGCGGATCGAACGGGAGCTGGCCTAGGAGCGGGTTTCCCCGCCCTGCTCCGGAGCCCGAACACCGGCCGGCTCGCCGGCCTGCGGGCCGATGACGGGCTTGATCCGCAGACTGGTCAGGAATCCGATGAGCAGCGCGCCGGCGGCGATCCAGCCCGCGAGCGAGGCGCCGCTGGTCATCGCGTCCCGGGCGGCGTCGGCAATGAAGGCGGTCTGCGGGTCGGCAGCCAGCGCCGAGATGCTCCCGCCGGACGTGGCATTCACTGAATCCACAGCCCCGGCCAGCTGGGGCGCGTCGGCCACAGCATCAGCTACCTGGTTCTCGGTACCGGTCCGCAGCGTCGTGAAGAACGCCGTGCCCAGCACAGCGATGCCCAGCGCTGAACCGGTCTGGCGCGCGGTGCTCTGCGTTGCGGAGCCCTGGCCGCTCTTGGCAAGCGGAACTTCGGCCAGGATCACCGATGTCAGCTGGGCCGTGGCCAGACCGACGCCGATGCCGTAGAAGAGCAGGATCGGGGAGGTGAGCCAGGCGGTGCTGTCCGGGCGGATCAGCAGGGCGAGCGCGGCAATGGAGAGGATCTCCAGGCCCAGGCCCATCCGCACCACAACAACGGGACTGTACTTCCTGGCCAGTGACGCAACGCCGCCGGAGGCCAGGAAGGAGCCAACAGCCAGCGGAAGCAGCGCCAGGCCCGCCTCGAAGGCCGTATAACCCAGCACATTCTGGAACCACAGAGGCAGGGAGAGGATGAGCCCGAACTCGCCGAAGCTTACGATCAGCGCGGTTACGTTGCCGTTGGCGAAAGACGGGATGCGGAACAGCGAGAGGTCCAGGATGACGCCCTTCCCTGCCTCCGTGCGCGAACGTTCCAGCAGCACAAAGCACACCAGTGCCACGGCAGCCACGAGGAAGGCCACCGGCACGGGGGAGAGGGACCCAATCTGGAACGGGGCGTCTTCGGTGGCGTTCCACCAGCCGTAGCTGCGGCCCTCGATCAGGCCGAAGACCAGCGCACCGAAGCCCAGAATGGATAGTGCTGCGCCGCCGAGGTCCAGGCGCTGGGCCGCGCCGGTAATGGCTTCGGAAGATTCCGCCACAAACAGGAGCAGCCCGGCAACTACCAGCACGCCAACGGGAATGTTGATGCCGAAGGCCCAGCGCCAGCTGGCATTCTCAGTCAACCAGCCGCCCAGCAGCGGGCCGATCGCAGCCATGCCGCCGATCGTGGAACCCCAGACCGCGAAGGCAATGCCCCGGTCCCGGCCCTGAAAGTTCGCGTTCAGCAGCGCCAGGGTGGTGGGGAGGATCATGGACCCGCCCAGGCCCTGCAGGGCACGGCCCAGAATCAGGACACCGCCGGACTCAGCGAGGGCGCACAGCACAGAGGCTGCCACGAAGAGCACGACGCCGATCAGCATGATCCGCCGGCGGCCCACCCGGTCCGCAATCCGGCCCCAGGTCAGCAGCAGCGCAGCGAACAGCAGGGTGTAGATCTCCTGGACCCACTGGATCTCGGTGCTGGAGATGCCCAGGTCCCCGACAATCGAGGGGACGGACACGGACACGATGGTGGCGTCCATGATGATCATGGCCACCCCGAGGCTGATGGCCAGCAGGCCCCACCACCGGTAGCGGATGTACCGGCTGGGCTGCGGCACCGCGCCGCTGCCACTGAGTTCGGAAGTCATTAGCGTTCCTTGTATCTCGATGCGTAAGAAATTGCCCTAGGTAACCATAAACCTGCTAGTGGGAAGCTGCTAGATGATGCGCAATCCTGCCTGCTACGCGGATGCTACGTCGCCCTGCGTACCGTTGCGCACACCGACGGACACGACACCGAGGTCGTGTGCCAACGCTCAAAATGAGGAGCAGACACGTCATGACCGTTTACGCGCAGCCCGGCCAGGGCGAGGCACTTGTTTCATTCAAGCCCCGCTATGAGAACTGGATCGGCGGAGAATGGGTCGCCCCGATCAAGGGCGGCTACTTTGAGAACGTTTCACCCGTTACGGGCAGGGTCTTCTGTGAAGTGGCCCGCGGCACCTCCGAGGACATTGACCTGGCCCTCGACGCAGCACACAAGGCAGCGCCGTCCTGGGGCAAGACCTCCGTTGCCGAGCGGGCCAACATTCTGAACCGCATCGCTGACCGGATCGAGGAAAACCTCGAGATGCTCGCCGTCGCCGAGACCTGGGACAACGGCAAGCCGGTCCGGGAGACCCTGGCAGCAGACATGCCGCTGGCAGTCGACCACTTCCGGTACTTCGCCGGTGCCATCCGCGCCCAGGAGGGAACCCTTTCCCAGATCGATGACAACACCACCGCCTACCATTTCCACGAGCCGCTGGGCGTGGTGGGACAGATCATCCCGTGGAACTTCCCCATCCTGATGGCCACCTGGAAGCTTGCCCCCGCGCTCGCGGCCGGCAACGCCGTCGTACTCAAGCCTGCAGAGCAGACCCCGGCCTCAATTCTGGTGCTGGCGGAACTGATCGCCGATCTCCTTCCGGCGGGCGTGCTGAACATCGTCAACGGATTCGGTGTGGAAGCCGGAAAGCCGCTGGCGTCCTCCAAGCGGATCCGCAAGATCGCGTTCACCGGTGAGACCACCACCGGCCGCCTGATCATGCAGTACGCCAGCCAGAACCTGATTCCGGTGACGCTGGAACTGGGCGGCAAGAGCCCTAACATCTTCTTCGGCGACGTAGCTGCCCGGGACGATGCGTTCTATGACAAGGCGCTGGAGGGCTTCAACATGTTTGCCCTGAACCAGGGCGAAGTCTGCACCTGCCCGTCGCGTGCCCTGATCCAGGACTCCATCTACGACTCCTTTATGTCCGATGCCCTGGCCCGCACCGCCGCCATGGTGCAAGGCAATCCGCTGGACACCAACACCATGGTGGGGGCCCAGGCCTCCAACGACCAGCTGGAAAAGATCCTCTCCTACATGGACATTGCCGGACAGGAAGGTGCCAAGGTCCTTGCCGGAGGCAAGCGCAACATGCTCGACGGCGATCTGGCCGGCGGTTTCTATGTGGAACCCACCGTCTTTGAAGGCACCAACAACATGCGCATCTTCCAGGAGGAGATCTTCGGGCCTGTCGTATCGGTGACGAGGTTCTCGGACTACGGTGAGGCCATGGCGATCGCCAATGACACCCTTTACGGCCTGGGCGCAGGCGTCTGGTCCCGGGACGGCAACACCGCCTACCGCGCCGGGCGGGACATCCAGGCCGGACGTGTCTGGGTGAACAACTACCACGCCTACCCGGCACATGCGGCGTTCGGCGGTTACAAGTCCTCCGGCATCGGACGCGAAAACCACGCCATGATGCTGGACCACTACCAGCAGACCAAGAACCTGCTGGTCAGCTACGCCGAATCCAAGCAGGGCTTCTTCTAGAGAATCCGGTTCCACCTGCCAGTCCCCCAGCAGTGCTACCCCCAAACAAGGAGATCGACATGGAACGTATGCAGGCCGCAGTCGTCAATACCCTCGCCGAGCCGCTCACGGTAGGAGAGAACGATATTCCGAGCCCCGGCCCGGGACAGGTCCTGGTTAAGCTCATTTCAACCGGGGTCTGCCATACGGACCTGCATGCAGCGCAGGGGGACTGGCCGGTGAAGCCCAGCCCGCCCTTCATTCCCGGACATGAAGGTGTGGGCCGCGTGGTGCAGCTCGGTGAAGGTGTGACCGAGCTGAAGGCAGGGGACATGGTCGGCAATGCCTGGCTGTGGTCCGCCTGCGGTGTCTGTGAATACTGCCGCACCGGATGGGAGACCCTCTGCGAGCAGCAGCAGAACGGCGGCTACACCGTCAACGGGTCCTTTGGGGAGTACATGCTGGTGGATGAAAAGTTCGCAGCGCACATTCCCGAGGGTGCAGATCCGGTGGAGGTTGCTCCCGTGCTCTGCGCCGGTGTCACGGTCTACAAGGGGCTGAAGGTGACTGAGGCCCGGCCGGGACAGTGGGTGGCGATCTCCGGCATCGGCGGACTGGGCCACGTAGCCGTGCAGTACGCCAGGGCGATGGGGCTTCGTGTCGCCGCCGTGGACATTGCCGATGACAAGCTGGCCCTGGCCCGTGAATACGGTGCCGAGGTTACGGTCAACGCGTTGAATGAGGATCCGGCCGAAGCCATCCAGGCCCAGACCGGCGGAGCGCACGGCGTGCTGGTCACGGCCGTGCACCCCTCCGCTTTCGGACAGGCCATCGGGATGGCGCGCAGGGGCGGAACGATCGTGTTCAACGGGCTGCCCCCGGGGGACTTCCCCGCACCGATCTTCGACATCGTCCTCAAGGGCCTGACCATCCGGGGCTCGATCGTCGGTACGCGGCAGGACATGGTTGAGGCGCTGGACTTCTATGCCCGGGGCCTCATCCATCCGAAGATCGCCACGCGTCCGCTGGATGACATCAACGACGTCCTGGATGAACTGGCCGCCGGTCGGATCGACGGACGGGTAGTGGTTCAGTACTGATGGACCCGCTTCCAGCTTCGGTCCTGGACGCCGCGCCGGCCCTGCCCGGGGAGAGAACTTCCCGGGTGGGGCTTACGCCCGCCGCCCAGGAGCTGCTCAGAACACTGAAACAGCAGTACGGGCCCCTGATGTTCCACCAGTCCGGCGGATGCTGCGACGGTTCCTCTCCCATGTGTTATCCCGAGGGTGACTTCATCACCTCCGAAGCCGACGTGCTGCTGGGCGTCTTCGATCTGGACGGCGAGGACATTGGGTTCTGGATGTCCGCCGAACAGTTCGAGTACTGGAAGCACACCCACCTGACGGTCGACGTCGTGACCGGCCGGGGGAGTGGATTCTCCCTGGAAGCTCCGGAGGGAAAGCGTTTCCTGATCCGCTCGAAGCTCCTGGATGTGCCCGGATAGCACTCAAGTAGTAAGGTTGCTGTTTAAATCCTTTCCGGCCGCCGGCCGGGAAGGATTGCACGGTACATCATGATGCCTCGATCGGGGCGGGAATGAGGAACACCATGGTTAAGAAGATGACTTTTCTGGCAGGGATCGGTGTTGGCTACCTGATTGGTTCCAAGGCAGGCCGGGAGAAGATTATGTCCCTGTGGAACGACCCGAAGGTTCAGGACACCGTAAACCATGGCACTGACTGGGCCAAGGACAAGGTTCCGGGACTGCAGGAAAAGGTCACGGGGGCTGCCAAGGATGCTGCCTCCTCGGCCAAGGATGCTGCCGCACATGCCAAGGACAGCGTCTCCGGCGGCGGCTCCGGAGCGTCGTCTTCGGGCGGCTCCAACGGCTCGTCCACGGTAGCGGGAACCGCCAATCCGGCCGACCGCTCCCACACCTCCGGAGGCGGCTCCACGATGGATCCGGCACGCCCCCAGCCCGACGGCCGCTAAGCCTCGAGGACAGGAGCGGCTGCTCCTCAATCCAGCCGCAGGAATGCCCGCCCCGGGGCGCCGGGGCGGGCATTTCGCTGTCCAGGCACCTGCGGTCGAGCAATTTGCCTCTCGTGCAAACTTGCACATAGTGTAGCGGCGTGACAGAGCAGCAGATCTCGCGCCGGGAGCAGAACAAGACGGCAACCCGCCGGGCTATCGCCGACGCCACGCTGGGACTGGTCCGCGCCAGGGGTGCCGGCCAGTTCACCATCGATGACATAGCGGACGCCGCCGGAATTTCCCGGCGCACCTTCTTCAACTATTTCCCCAGCACCTCCGCCGCCCTCAACGTGGCCATGGAGGACTTCCTGGACGGAGTGCTCGGACACTTCCAGGCCCGTCCGCACGACGAGAACATCGTTGACTCGATGCTCAAGGCCCTCTCCCAGCCCGCCGATCCGGCGAATCTGGCTGTCATGGCAGAGCTCCACGGGCTTGCCGAAGAGCATCCTGACATGGCCCGGGTCCACCTTGAAGCGTGGGACCACGCTGAACACCGCATCGTTGACTCCCTGCGCGCCCGCCTCGGACAGGACACGGACCCGTTTTATACGGGCACGCTCGTAGCCGCCGTGCTGGCCTGCGGGCGCAGCGCGTTTGCCGAATGGCAGCGCCGCACCCAGGGCGAGATCAACCCGCAGACCCTGGAGCTGCTCGAAGAACTCTTTACCGAAGCCATCGGATTCCTCCGTGACGGCTTCAGCCGCTAAATCCCGCAACCCAACCCGCTCAAAGAAAGACACTCCATGGCATCCCTGCTTTACCGGCTCGGTAAATTCAGCTTCCGGCACCGCTGGTGGTTCCTGAGCTCCTGGCTTGTGCTGCTGCTTGGTATAGGCGGAGCGTTTGCCGCCTTCAGCGCGCCGACGTCGAACAACTTCACCATCCCCGGTTCGGAAAGCCAGCGGGTGCTGGACGAACTGCGTGAGCGGGTACCGGATGCCGCCGGCGGATCCGGCCGGATCGTCTTTGAAACCGAATCGGGAGAGGCCTTTACCGAGGCCGAACGCCGGGCGGTCACGGATACCGTGGCGGAGCTGAACAGCCTGGACTTCCTGAAGTCGGTCAGCGATCCCTTCGAGATGCAGGCGCAGCTGGACGGCAGCGGAGAGCAGCTCGCCGCCGGGCAGGCCGAGCTGGATGCGGCCCGGGCGCAGCTGGAGGCGGGCAAGCCGCAGCTCGAAGCCGCCGCAGCGCAGCTGGCTGCGGGCCGCGAGCAGCTTTCGCTGGCCCGGATGCAGGCCGAGCAGCTTGAAGCCGCAGGGCAGGCGCAGCAGGCCGAAGCCATCCGTGCCCAGCTGAGCGCACAGGAAGAACAGCTCAGCGCCGGTGAAGCGCAGCTCGCCGAGCAGCAGGCAGCCTATGACGACGGCGTCGCCCAGCTGGCTGAAGGCGAACAGGAGCTAACGGACGCACAGCGCATGGCAGAAGCCACGGACGGGCTGCGCTTCGTCTCCGAGGACGGCGTCACCGCCTTCTCCGAGGTCCAGTTCCAGGAACAGTCCTACTCCGTCACCCCGGAGCAGCGCCAGGAAGTCCAGGACACCGCCAACCGGATCACGGACTCCGGTGTCCAGGTCTTCTACAGCAAGGAAATCGTCGAGGACGTTTCCTCCCTCTTTGGGCCTTCCGAAGCAATCGGCGTGGCCGTCGCCGCCGTCGTGCTTATCCTGATGCTCGGCACGCTGGTTGCCGCCGGACTGCCGCTGCTGATGGCGATCGTCGGTGTGATTGCCGGTGTTGGCACCACCATGGCCCTCACCGGCGTCGTGGAAATGACCTCCATCTCCCCGATGCTGGCGCTGATGCTGGGCCTGGCCGTGGGAATCGACTACTCCCTGTTCATCATCAACCGCCACCGCACCCAGCTGCTGCACGGAATGGAGCTGGAAGAATCCGCCGGCGTCGCCACGGGCACCAGCGGCAATGCTGTGCTCTTCGCCGGCCTGACCGTGGTGATCGCGCTGGCCGCGCTCGCCGTTCCGGGCCTGCCCTTCCTCAGCGTGATGGGCCTCGCAGCCGCCGGGACGGTGGCTATGGCCATTCTCGTCGCACTGACGCTGACGCCCGCTTTCCTGGGCTTCATCGGCAACCGCATCCTCTCAAAGAAGGCCTGGGCCAAGGCAGGCATCACACCGCCGGCTGCGCATGCCGCGCTGAGGCCGGAGGACCAGGCAGCGGCCGCGGAGCACAAGGAAAACGGCAGCCCGCGCCGCTGGGGGCGCGTGGTCACCAACCATCCGGTGATCACCGTGATCCTCAGCGTCCTGCTGCTGGGCACCATGGCCATTCCTGCCGGCTCGCTGCGCGTAGGCCTGCCCGACGGCGGATCGGAGCCGGTGGATTCCACCGCATACCAGGCGTACCAGCGGCTGGGGGACAGCTTCGGCGAAGGCATTAACGGACCCGTGATCGTCGTCGGGTACCTCCCGGACGGGCTCTCGGACAGTGAAGCCTCCGACCTCACCTATGAGGTGGCAGATTCACTGCGCGGGCTGGAGAACGTCACCACGGTGGTCCCGGCATCCACCAGCGACGACGGAACCATGGTGGTCTTCCAGGTGATTCCGGAAGGAGGCCCCGCAGCCGAGGGCACCGAGGATCTGGTGCACACCATCCGCGATGATGCCGGGCAGATCAAGGATGACACCGGCGTCGAGATCGCCATTACCGGGCAGACCGGCATCAACATTGACGTCTCCGACAAGCTGATGGATGCCATGCCGGTCTATCTGCTGATCGTTGTGGGACTCTCCCTGGTCCTGCTGCTGCTGGTCTTCCGCTCCGTCCTGGTGCCGCTGATTGCCACCGGAGGGTTCCTGCTCTCCCTTGCCGCCAGCTTCGGTGCCGTCGTGGCGATCTACCAGTGGGGCTGGCTGGGAAGCATCTTCGATGTGCACAACCCCGGAGCCGTACTGAGCTTCCTGCCGATCATCCTCATCGGCGTGCTCTTTGGCCTGGCCATGGATTACCAGATGTTCCTGGTCTCGGGCATGCGTGAAGCCTACGTCCACGGCGAGGACCCGCGGCAGGCTGTGCGGACCGGCTTTGACCACGCATCCCGGGTTGTCACGGCGGCAGCGATCATCATGGTCTCCGTGTTTGCCGGGTTCATCTTCGCCCACCTGACGATGGTGCGCCCGATCGGTTTTGCGCTGGCAATTGGTGTACTGCTGGACGCGTTCGTCATTCGCATGACCCTGATTCCGGCCGTTCTGCATCTGCTGGGCAAATCGGCCTGGTGGATTCCGAAGTGGCTGGACCGCATCCTGCCGGACGTGGACGTTGAAGGCGCCCGGCTGTTGAGCCAGACTCCGGCCGCTGACGGAGATAAAGCGGAACAGGAGCTTGCCCCGACTGGACGATGAGGCGAAATATGTCACACTTGTTGCGCCTCTGACCTGCACTTCCAGGCGTACCGGTTACCATCGGGGTGCACCGCTCCATCCCATAGTCCCCCCACCAAGCATTGGAGAGTGAGCCTGAATATGGCTACTGATTACGACGCACCGCGCAAGGCCGAAGAGGACGCCGGAACCGCCTCAATCGAAGAGCTTCAGGCCCGGCGGAGCGACAAGCAGTCAGCCGTAGTGGACGTGGACGAATCGGAGGCCGCAGAAGCCTTCGAACTCCCCGGAGCAGATCTCTCCAGCGAGGAACTGCTGGTCCGGGTCGTTCCGGCCCAGGAGGATGAGTTCACCTGCGGCTCCTGTTTCCTGGTCCGCCACCGGTCCCAGTTTGCCGTTGAGAAAAACGGCACCAAGTACTGCAAGGACTGCGAAGGCTAACAACTCCGGCCCCGTGCAGGGCCGCTTTCACAACCGCCGCACCCGGACGAATCCGGGTGCGGCGGTTGTGGTTAAGGCCGCAGGTGTGGTTTTGTTCGGTGCATGGTCAGCGCGGTCCTTTTGGCAGCGGGGGCAGGGGTTCGGCTTGGCCGCGGCCCCAAGGCGCTGCTGCCCTTTCACGGCCGCCCGCTGGTAGAGCACCTGGCTGCCGAACTTCGCCGCGGGGGCTGCGACCGGGTCATTGTGATTCTGGGCGCCGGTTCCACCCGCGTGAGGGCCGAAGCGAACCTGGCCGGTACACATGTGGTCATCAATCCGGACTGGGAAACCGGCATGGGATCTTCCTTCCGTGCCGGCATAGCCGAGGCCATTACGCTCGCGCCGCGGGAACCCGTGCTGGTGGCTCTGGCCGACCAGCCGGGACTCACCGGGGAAACGGTGGGCCGCCTGATCGCCCGGGCTGCCCCGGCCCGGGTGTCATGTGCCGCGTACCGGCTGCCGGGCGGAAACCTGATGCGCGGCCATCCCGTGCTGTTCGCACCCCAGCTGGCCCGGGCTGCTGCCGCCGGTGCATTGGGAGACTCGGGTGCACGTTCCTTCCTCGCCGCGCATCCGGGCCTGGTGGACCTGGTGGAGTGTGGTCCGGATACCGAGGGGCGGGACATCGACACACCTGAAGACCTGGCACTGCTCGAGGGCCGGCGAACGAACGGAGCGGAGGGGTAAGCGGTGTTTGTCGAGGCCTGCAGTGCGGATCAGGTAAAGTGGAGCCTTCGTAGGGGAGTATCCAACCACGCTGAACCTCGTCAACACGTAGGGCACCGACGCCCGGCCGGGGCCAGCGGGCAGCCACAAACTGCCGGAGAGACTTGCGGTCCCTTGGCGTACCCTACGAAAGCAGAGACTCCATGACTGTTTCCCCCCTCATCTGGGGCGTGACGATCGTCGTCATCCTCGGCCTGCTGGCCTTCGATTATTTCTTCCACATCCGCAAGGCGCACATCCCTACGCTGAAGGAAGCGGCCGTCTGGTCCTCCATATACGTGGGCCTGGCGATTATCTTCGGCATTCTGGTTCTCGTCTTCGGCGGGGTGACCATGGGCGGTGAGTACTTCGCCGGGTACATCACCGAGAAGGCCCTTTCGGTGGACAACCTGTTTGTCTTCCTGATCATCATGGCGTCCTTCCGGGTGCCCCGCGAGGACCAGCAGAAGGTTCTGCTCTTCGGCATTGTCTTCGCGCTGATCGCCCGCACCGGCTTTATCTTCCTGGGCGCGGCGCTGATCAACTCCTTCTCCTGGATCTTCTACCTCTTCGGCCTGATCCTGCTGATCACAGCCGGCAACCTGCTCAAGCCCGAAGACAGCGAGAAGGATGAGGCGAACAACTTCATCATCCGGATCGCCAAGCGTGTGCTGCCGACCACCGACCACTACGACGGCGACAAGCTGATGACCGTTGAGAACGGCAAGAAGGTCCTCACCCCGATGCTGCTGGTCATGGTGGCAATCGGCGGAACAGACATCCTCTTTGCGCTGGACTCGATTCCCGCCATCTTCGGCCTGACGCAGAACACCTTCATTGTCTTTACGGCCACAGCGTTCTCCCTGATGGGCCTGCGCCAGCTCTACTTCCTGATCGACGGCCTGCTGGACCGCCTGATCTACCTCTCCTACGGGCTGGCCGCCATCCTCGCCTTCATTGGCGTGAAGCTCGTGCTGCACGCCCTGCATGAGAACACCCTGCCGTTCATCAACAACGGCGAGCACGTGGAAGTCATCGAGGTCAGCACCGGCCTGTCCCTGAGCGTCATCATCGGCGTCCTGCTCATCACCGTCATCGCCTCGCTGGTCAGTCCCGCGGGGAAGGCACAAACTGCCGTCAACAACGCCCGCCGCCACGCCAACGACTACCTGGATCTCTCCTACACCTCGGATGAGTCCGAGCGGGAGCGCATCTACCGGGCCCTCTGCGACGAAGAGAAGCAGATCCTGCAGATGGACAAGAAGTACCGGGACAAGGTCAAGGACATCGAGGACATCCGTGCCGAGGTAGCCCGTGCCCACGAAGAGCATGCGCGCTACTCCAGCAAGTAGTTAGTTACCGGGAAGGGCCCTTCGCAGCTGTCAGGCTGGGGAGGGCCCTTCCTGCGTTAGGCGGCGCGGCAGCAGTGCAGGCGCCGGAACGGACACGAGCGCCGAAGCGGGTAGCTTGCAGCGCAAATGTTCGGCCGTGACCATCGCCAGCCGCGCCTCGTTGATTCGAGGGCTTCAGCTCTGCAGACGGCGCTGAAGCGGAGGACCGGCTGCACCTGCGGATGCCGGCGGGTTCCGCCGGACCAGGCGGGCCAGCAGGATGCCGGAGAGCAGTGCGCCGAGTCCGCCGGCGGCGAGGTCCCCGATGGTGTCCCGGTAGCCGACGTTGATCGTGGCATCGACGTAGTAGTGCCCCCACCACTCACCGAATTCCCAAAGCACGCTCAGGGCAAGGCCCAGCGACGTCACCACGGCGGGAACAGCGAATCCAGGAACCGGACGGCCGGAATCTTGCCAGGCGGTCACGGCGCCGTAGGCGGCAAGCAGGTACCAGGCCATGACGGCGATGGTGCCGGTGGCAGCGAAGTGCACCGCCAGGTCCCACCATGAAATCCGCGCATACAGGTCCATCACGCTGCTCCAGGCGGCCAGCAGCAGGGTCAGGCCGTAGAGAGAGGAGAACAGCGGCGCTGCCGGCAGGCACCGGGAGACCAGGAGTCCCAGCAGCACCAGAGCAAACAGTGCAGCCTCAACCGGTCCGTACCAGAGCAGTGCAGCCAGCAGGCTCACTGCACCGAGCACACGGATGCCGTCCGAAGCCACCTCGGCGGCAGAGGCCGGACGGCGCAGGAGGGCATCAATCATGTACTTACGGTAGCCGAGCAGAGTTGGAGGCGCCCAGCCTCCGCGCACGGCAGGCGCACCGGAATTGCACGTAGGATCACTGGCATGCAACCCCCCGCCCTTCCCCCTGCCCTTCCCTCGGTTAGTGTCGTCATCCCGTGCCTGAACGACGCCGAGGCCCTGCGCGGGTGCCTGGCCTCGCTGGCTGGGCAGACCCTGCAGCCTGCCGAAATCGTGGTGGTTGATAACAACAGCACGGACCAGAGTGCGCGGGTGGCGGAGGAGTTTGGCGCCAGGGTGGTATTTGAGCCCCACCCGGGCATCCCAGCGGCGGCTGCGGCCGGATACGACGCCGCGGCGTCGGACATCATTGCCAGATGCGACGCGGACTGTGTGCTGCCCCCGGAATGGATTAAGCAGTTAGCTGAACACTTTGCTGCCGATCCCGGGCTGGCAGCCGTCAGCGGGCCGGGAAGGTTCTACGGTTTTGCGCCGTGGCTGGGACGGATGCTCTCCGTTCTCTACCTGGGTTCCTACTATCAGGCGATGACCCTGGCCCTGGCTCACCGGCCCCTCTTCGGATCCAACCTGGCACTGCGGGCCGGCGTCTGGCAGGACCTAAGGCAGACCGTTCACCGGGATGATCCGGAGCAGCACGACGACGTCTGCCTCAGCGCCCACCTGGGTTTGGGCTACCGCTGTGCGTGGGACCGCACGCTTGTTGTGGGCATGGCGCCGCGGGCCGTGATCGGCCGGGCGAATCTTGCCCGGCGGTTCCGCCGGGCCTTCCATACCCTTGCCGTGCACTGGCAGGCAGTACCGCCGTGGGAGCGCTGGATCAGGCGTTTTCGGGGTACAGCAGGGGAAGCTGCAGCACCAGCCAGGGGCTGAAGGCCCACGGGGTGAGGCGGACGGACTCAGCCAGCGTGGCGGGGTCAGCCCAGGTCCAGTCCATGACCTCGTCAGCTGCGGGGACGGGATCAGCTTCTGCCACGGCCGTGTAGACCGGGCAGATTTCGTTCTCCACGATTCCTGAGGCGTCCACGGCCCGGTACCGGAAATCCGGGAGGGCGACGGCGATGCTGCGCAGCTTCAGGCCCAGCTCACGTTCGGCCCGGCGCACCACCGCGTCCTGCGTGGCTTCACCCGGTCCGGGGTGCCCGCAGAAAGAGTTGGTCCAGACTCCGGGCCAGGTCAGCTTGGAGAGCGCCCGGCGCGTCACCAGAATGCGTCCGTCCGGGTGGTAGACGTGCGTGGAGAAAGCCAGATGCAGGGGAGTATCCCGGGTGTGCACGGTCATCTTGTCCGCGGTACCTATCATTTGGCCCTCTTTATCAACCAGAATGACTTCTTCCCGGCGTTGCGGCATTTCTTCCCCTAACGATCAACGTGTTTACTTTATGCATGGAGACAGAACACTTGCCTGACGAGAGAATTGGCCAACAGCAGGTGGAACGTGTCCTGGACGGGTTCTTCACCGCGGCCAAGGAGCGCGCGGAGCGGATCAGTCCCAGCTACCTTAGCCTCTGGGAGACACTCGAAAAATCCACGGTTGGCGGTAAGCGGCTGCGCCCCCAGATTGTCATGACGGCCTATACACACCTGGGCGGAACCGACCTGGAAGCAGCCGCCCGGGTGGGGGCAGCCTTCGAACTGCTGCACACCGCGCTGATCGTCCATGACGACGTCATCGACCTGGATTTTGTCCGCCGCGGACAGGACAACGTCTCCGGCGTGTACCGGCGCATGGCCGAAACTGCAGGGGAACCGGCCGAAGTGGCCCGGCACCGCGGACTGTCCGTGGGCATCATCGCCGGCGACCTTGCCCTGACCGGAGCCTTCCGGATGCTCGATTCGGTCTCCACGGATCCGCTCACCCGCGAGCTGCTGGCGGGCATCCTGGACGACGCCGTCTTTGCCTCCGCCGGGGGAGAACTGATCGACGTCGACTTCTCCTTCGCCGCGGGCTCGCCGCCGGTCACCGAGATCCTGGACATGGAACGGCAAAAGACGGCCGTCTACTCCTTCGAAGCGCCGCTGCGCGCCGGCGCGGTGCTGGCAGGGGCCGGCACCGAGGTTGTTGCCGCACTGGGCCGGTTCGGGCGGGACACCGGAATCGCCTACCAGCTGGTGGATGACCTGCTGGGGGTCTTCGGGAACGAAAGCGCCACCGGCAAATCCAGCATGGGCGACCTCCGCGAGGGCAAGCGCACGGTGCTGATTGCGTACGCCGCGCAGACTCCGTGCTGGGAAGAACTCGCCACTATCATCGGCCGCCCGGACATGGGGCCGGGCGACGCCGACCGCGCCCGGAGGATCCTGGTGGACTGTGGTGCCCGCCAGTACGCCCAGGACCTCGCCGCCGAGTATGCGGCCAGCGCCCGCAGCCACCTCGAGTGCGCCGAAGTGCCGGCCGGGCTTGCTGCGGTGCTGGACGACGTCGTCTCCGCCTCCGTGAACCGGGGCAGGTAGCCGTGGGACAGATAACCGGGCTGCCGCTGTACAACCAGGCAGCCGTGGACACGGCTGCAGTCATGATCCGCGCCTACTCCACGTCCTTCGGCCTGGCCTCCCGGCTGCTGGCACCGCGGACCCGGCGCCAGATCGAAACCATTTACGCCCTGGTGCGGCTGGCGGATGAGATTGTGGACGGCGTGGCTGCGGCGGCAGAGATTCCTCCGGCCGAGATCCGCCGCATGCTCGATGAGCTGGAGGCGGAAACGGCTAGCGCCCTGCGCACCGGCTACAGCGTGAACCTGGTGGTGCACGCCTTCGCACTGACTGCGCGGCGCACCGGAATCGGCACGGATCTCACCACCCCGTTCTTCCGGTCCATGCGCGCGGACCTTACCCGTGCCGAACACACCCAGGCGAGCTTCGAGGACTACGTCTACGGGTCCGCCGAGGTGATCGGCCTGATGTGCCTGCAGTGTTTCCTGGACGGACGCACGGTTCCGGCGGACCAGGAAAATCGGCTGCGCGAGGGAGCGCAGCGGCTCGGATCCGCTTTCCAGAAGGTGAACTTCCTCCGTGACCTGGCCGAGGATTTCGAGGCCCTGGGCCGCAGCTACTTTCCCGGAGTCACAGTGGATGCCTTCACCGAAGCGGACAAGCACCGGCTGCTCGATGACATCGAAGCGGACCTGCTCGTCTCGGGCGCAGCCATCGCTGAGCTTCCCCGGGACTGCCGCCCCGCCGTCGCACTGGCCCAGGAACTATTCGCGGAGCTGGCCCGCCGGCTGCGCCAGACCCCGGCGGAACGGCTGCGCACTACCCGGATCCGGGTGCCCAACCCGGTCAAACTGCGCATAGCAGCCGATGCCGTCTACCGGCACCGGCTGCGCCGCGCCTCCTCCCCGGTTCTCTCCACCCCCGACGCCGAAAGGGCGCCATGACCTCCGGAAAACCCAAGTCCAGCCCCCGCACCGCCGTCGTCATTGGCGGCGGCATTACCGGTCTGGCCACCGCCGCGCTGCTGGCCCGGGAGGGCCTGGACGTCACCGTCCTGGAGAAGAACAGCACGCCCGGCGGACGCACCGGCAACTGGGAAACCGAAGGCTTCCGTTTCGACACCGGACCCTCCTGGTACCTGATGCCCGAGGTGTTCGACCACTTCTTCCGGATGCTTGGCACCAGTGCGGCCGAGCAGCTGGAGCTGGTGCAGCTGGACCCCGGCTACCGGGTGTACTTCGAAGGCGAGGCAGCACCTGTGGACGTGCAGGCCACCCGCGCGAAGAACGTTGAACTGTTCGAATCCCTGGAACCCGGAGCCGGTGCCCGGCTGGAAAAATATCTGGATTCCGCTGCCGAGGTCTACGACATGGCCAAGAAGCGGTTCCTCTACAGCACCTTTGCCTCCTTCCTTCCGCTGCTGCGCCCGGACGTGCTCTCCCGCGGGCCGCGGCTGGCCAAGCTGCTGCTACAGCCGCTGAGCACCTTCGTTGCGAAGCGTTTCACCGACCCGCGGATCCGGCAGATCCTGGGCTATCCGGCAGTGTTCCTGGGCTCTTCCCCGTTTACGACGCCTAGCATGTACCACCTGATGAGCCGCCTGGACCTGTCCGACGGTGTGCTTTATCCGCGCGGCGGTTTCCACCGGCTGATCACGGTGATCGCGTCACTGGCTGAGTCCGAGGGCGTGAAGATCCAGCTGGATGCCAACGTCACCGCGATCCGCACGGAAAGCACCGGCAAGGACAAGGCCCGCGCCTCCGGAGTTGAATACCGCGACGCAGCCGGCACCCCCGCAGTGCTCGACGCCGACCTGGTGGTTTCCGCCGCGGACCTGCACCACACGGAAACCCGGCTGCTGCCGGCCCAGCTGCAGACCTATCCGCCCAAATACTGGGAATCCCGGATTCCGGGTCCCGGCGGGATCCTGCTGCACCTGGGTGTTAAGGGGGAGCTGCCCCAGCTGGCGCACCACACCCTGCTCTTCACCAAGGACTGGAAAGCGAACTTCGAGAAGATCTTCGGGAAGCACACATCAGTTCCGGACCCGGCGTCGCTGTACATCTGCCGGCCCTCCGCGACGGACGACGACGCCGCACCCGCCGGACAAGAGAACCTCTTTGTGCTGGTGCCTGTTCCGTCCGATCCGGCGCTGGGCACCGGTGGGATCGACGGCGGCGGCGATCCGCGGCTCGAAGCGATGGCGGACACGGTGATTGGGCAGATCGCCGGCTGGGCCGGTATCCCGGACCTGGCTGAGCGCATCACGGTCCGCCGGACAGTTGGTCCGGGGGACTTCAGTGCTGATTTCAATTCCTGGCGCGGAACACTCCTCGGTCCGGCCCACGTACTCAAGCAGAGCGCCTTCCTGCGCGGAAGCAATGCCAGCCGGAAAGTTGAAAACCTGCTTTACGCCGGCGGGTCCACGCTGCCCGGCATCGGCCTGCCCATGTGCCTGATCAGCGCCGAGCTGGTACTTAAGCGGCTGCGCGGGGACACCAGCACCGAAGCCCTTCCGGAGCCGTCTTCCGCGCCGAACCAGGCCCGCTGATGGGTGCTTTGTACCTGCTGTTCCTGCTCGCATCGATCGGCTGCATGATGCTGCTGGACCACCGCTTCAAACTCTTCTTTTTCTCCGGGGCGCCGCTGCGTGCCGCGGGTGTGCTGGCCGCCGGGCTGGTGTTTTTCCTGATCTGGGACCTCTTTGGCATCGGGCTGGACATCTTCTACCGCGGCGAAACCCAGTTCATGCTGGGGATTGAACTGGCGCCGCACCTGCCGCTCGAAGAGGCCTTTTTCCTGGCCTTCCTCTGCTACCTGACCATGGTGCTCTTTGGCCTGCTGAAAACGGCGGCAGCACACTTCGGGCGGAACCGGTCCGGACAGGCGGCCCGGCGGTGACCTACTGGCTGCTGAACCTCTGCTTCCTGCTCCCCGCGGCCGCTGTGCTTGCCGCGGCCCTGCTGCGCCGCCGTCGTTCCGGCCGCAGCAACCGGTCCTTCCTGCTGCGCCTGGCCGGCACTGCTGCCGTTCTGCTGATGCTGACCGCTGTCTTTGACAACCTGATGATCGCCGTGGACCTGTTCGGCTACAACCCTGACCGGATCTCCGGAGCCTTCCTGGGCCTGGCGCCGCTGGAGGACTTCGCCTATCCGCTGGCTGCCGTCCTTCTGCTTCCGGCGCTCTGGGAACTGCTGACCCCGCGCACCGCCGCCCTTTCCGAGGAGAACCAATGAGCGCCCCCGCCACCCGCACCCCCGGTACCCTGCGGATGCTGCTGCTCTCCTCACGGCCGCTGTCCTGGGTCAACACCGCGTATCCGTTCGCTGCGGCGTACCTGCTGACCACGGGCGGGATCGACGCCGCCTGGGTCATCGGTACGCTCTACTTCCTGATCCCGTACAACCTGGCCATGTACGGCATCAATGACGTCTTCGACTACGAATCCGACCTGCGCAACCCGCGCAAGGGCGGCGTCGAGGGCGCGCTGCTGGACCGCCGGTTCCACCGAATCACGCTGTGGGCAGCGGTCGCCACGAATGTTCCCTTCCTGGTGGTGCTGGCGCTGCTGGGTTCCCCGCTGTCCTGGCTGGTGCTGGCCGTGAGTGTCTTCGCCGTCATCGCCTACAGCGCCCCCGGCTTACGGTTTAAGGAACGGCCTTTCCTGGACTCGATCACCTCCAGCACCCACTTCGTGTCCCCTGCCGTCTACGGACTGGTGCTGGCCGGAGCCCAGTTCACCCCCGCCCTGTGGGCCGTGCTGGGTGCCTTCTTCCTCTGGGGCATGGCCAGCCAGGCGTTCGGAGCGGTGCAGGACATCATTCCGGACCGGGAGGGCGGGTTGTCCTCCATCGCCACGGTCCTCGGCGGCAAGACCGTGGTGCGGCTGGCTTTCGCCGCCTACGCCGCGGCCGGTGCGTTGATGCTGCTCACGCCGTGGCCTGCCCAGCTCGGTTCGCTGCTGGCGGTGTCGTATCTGCTGAACCTGGTGCCGTTCCTGGGGATCACGGATGAACGGTCTGAGGAAGCCAACGCCGGATGGAAGCGGTTCCTGAAGCTGAACTTCCTGACCGGTTTCCTCGTGACCATGCTGCTCATCTGGTACTGGCCTTCCCGCTAACCCCCTCCCTCCCTCCCTCCCTTCCGAGAAGCCAGTTACGGCTCTTTTGGGGGCTGAAACGAGCCGTAACTGGCCTCTCGATGGCGGGGAGGGCAGACGGGGAACGCAAAAAGCGGCCGGCCCCCGAAGGGACCGGCCGCTTTTGGTATCCGTAAGGACGGGGCAGACTAGTCTGCGACGCCTACGAACTCAGCCTGCTCATTGGCCGTGGTCTCGCCGGTGGCGAGGTTGGCGCGGAGCTTGGCGCCGAGGTCGGCGTCAACGTTGGTCCAGTACTGGATGGCAGCTTCGCGGATGTGCGGGCGCTGCACACCGGAGACTGCACCGGTGATGGTTTCCAGGAAACGGGCCTTGGCGGCGTCGTCGAACACCTCGCGGTACAGCGTGCCGGCCTGGCCGAAGTCGCTGTCCTCGGAGTGCAGGGTCGCGGCGGAACGCACCAGCGCGCCGTCGTTCTCCCACGTGCCTTCGCCGGCCAGAGCCGGGTCGGCCACCGGGCCGCCCAGGGTGTTCGGGGCGTAGACCGGGGTCTCCGGGGAGTTGAAGTGGAAGCGGCCGTAGCCGTCCTGGGAGTAGTTGTTAACCGGAGCCTTCGGTGCGTTGACCGGCAGCTGGTTGTAGTTGGTGCCAACGCGGTAGCGCTGGGCGTCCGGGTAGGAGAAGATGCGGGCCATCAGCATCTTGTCCGGGGAGGCTGCAATGCCCGGGACCAGGTTGGCGGGGGAGAGTGCCACCTGCTCGATCTGGGCGAAGAAGTTCTCCGGGTTGCGGTTCAGGGTGTGGGTACCCACCTTGATCAGCGGGTAGTCAGCGTGCGGCCAGACCTTGGTCAGGTCAAACGGGTTGAACCGGTAGTTCTTGGCGTCCTCGTACGGCATGACCTGAACGTGCAGATCCCAGGACGGGAAGTTGCCGGCGGCAATGTTCTCGTACAGGTCGCGGCGGTAGTAGTCGGCGTCGGCGCCGGCGATGCGCTCTGCTTCAGCACCGGTGATCTCGTGGTTGCCCTGGTTCGAGGTGAAGTGGTACTTCACCCAGAAGCGCTCACCGGCAGCGTTGATCCACTGGTAGGTGTGCGAGCCGAAGCCGGGCATTTCGCGCCAGGAGCGCGGGATGCCGCGGTCGCCCATCAGGTACGTGACCTGGTGTGCGGACTCGGGGGAGTTGGTCCAGAAGTCCCACTGCATGTCTGCGTCGCGCAGGCCGGAACCCGGGAGGCGCTTCTGCGAGTGGATGAAGTCCGGGAACTTGATGCCGTCGCGGATGAAGAACACCGGGGTGTTGTTGCCGACGATGTCGTAGTTGCCCTCGGAGCTGTAGAAACGCAGTGCGAAACCGCGTACGTCGCGCCAGGTGTCGGGGGAGCCCATTTCACCGGCAACGGAGGAGAACCGCTGAATGGTTTCGGTGGTGGTGCCGGGCTGGAAAACAGCGGCACGGGTGTACATGGACACGTCTTCAGTGACGGTGAATTCGCCGAATGCGCCGCCGCCCTTGGCGTGCACGATGCGCTCCGGGATGCGCTCCCGGTTGAACTGGGCCAGCTTCTCAACCAGGTAACGGTCGTGGAGTACAACCGCGCCGTCAGCTCCGTGGGACAGCGAGTGTGCGTCGCTGGCAACCGGAGTGCCGGTCTGGGTGGTGGTGAAGTTCGACATTCTCTCTCTTTCTTCTTTGGGTGGAGTGTTAAAGCCGAGGGGTCAGGAAGTCTTGCCGGCTGCTGCCGGTTTGGCTGCGCAGTCGGCGCAGAGGCCCTGGTACAGCACGTCGGCAATCTGGATCGTCATGCCGTGGGTGTCGCTGGGGGTCAGGCACGGTGCGTGCCCGACGGCGCAGTCGACGTCCTCGATGCGACCGCAGCCGGTGCACATCGCGTGATGGTGGTTGTCATCCACCCGGGTCTCGTAGCGTGCGGGGGAGTGCGGCGGTTCGATCCGGCGCAGCATGCCCGTTTCGGTGAGGTCGGTAAGGACAACGTAGACGGACTGGAGGCTGATGTCCGGAAGGGTGGTCCGCACAATAGCTGCGACTTCGTCCGCACCTGCGTGCGGTGAATGGTCGACGGCGTCCAGCACGGCCAGGCGCTGCTTGGTGACCCGGCGTCCGTGTGCACGCAGCTGCGCTGACCACTTGTCAGTGGTTGCCGCGGAGGCTGCTGTGGAAGTCATGTATCCAGAGTAGCGCTTATTCTGATTTATTCATAATAAGGCGGTCCTAACCGTCCCGGCTTAGGGTGGTGGTGCGGCTGCGGGGTGCTGCCGCGAATCAGGAGGCAAAACGTGTCCGCAACAGCTGCCCGGCGGCAGGACCGCCTTCTGCGCGCGGGGGAATCCGAACTGCGGCTGCGCACGTTTGGGACATCCGGCCCGGCAGTGGTCCTGGTCCACGGCATTGGTGCATCCTCCCGCTATTTTGAGCCGCTGGCACGCGAACTCTCCCGCGACCACAGTGTCCACACGCTGGAACTGCCCGGTCATGCGGGGCTGGACCGGCCGCGTGAGCCGCTGACCATGGCCGGCTACGGTGCCGCAGTTGCCGGTGCCCTGCGGCAGGCCGGGATCGACGACGCCCTGCTGGCAGGACACTCCATGGGATGCCAGGTGGTGGTCGAAGCTGCGCTCGCCGACCCTTCTCTGGTGACATCGCTGCTGCTGCTGGCCCCGACGGTCAACCGGGCCGAGCGCAGCATTGCAGCCCAGGGGCTCCGGCTGGCCCAGGACACCCTGCACGAAAAGCCGGCCGTGAACCGGATTGTCTTCACAGACTATCTCCGCGCCGGTCCCCGCTGGTACCTCGGGACGCTGCGCCGGATGATGGACCACCGGATGGAAGAACGGCTGGCCCTGACAAAGTGCCCGGTGGCGGTGATCAGCGGCAGCCGGGACCCCATTGTTCCGCGCTCCTGGCTGCTGCGGCTGGAACAAACCCGCGAAGACGTTGCCCTGGGAGAGGTGCCCGCTGCCCCGCACGTGATGATGTGGACCCATCCGTCACAGACGGCCGAGTGGGTGCGCAAACTCGTCAAGGCCGCGCGGTGAGGGGGACGCAGGCAGTGGGTTCCGGCGTCGAGCGCGTACTGCACCGGCTGTGCCTGGCCGCGGCCTGGGCGGCAGACTACGCCTATGTGGCCCGCTGGCAGATTCAGGGATTCCTGCGCCGGGAGGATCCTGCCGCCTACCTGGAACCCGCACGGGGAAACGGGCGGCGGGAGCCCGTGGTGCTGATCCCCGGGGTCTATGAGGACTGGCAGCTGCTCCGTCCGCTGGCGGCAGCCCTGGGCCGGCGGGGGCACCCCGTCCACACCATAAAGACACTCGGGTACAATCGCGGCAGGATCGATGAAATGGCCCGGCGGGTGGAGCACTATCTGGCCGCAGCAGGACTTGAAGACGCAGTCATCGTGGCGCACAGCAAGGGCGGCCTGATCGGCAAGCGGGTCATGCTGGGGCCTCAGGGGCACCGTATCCGCCGGATGGTCGCCGTCAATACACCGTTCTCCGGTTCACCGTATGCCCGGTTTTTCCTGATTCCTTCTATCCGCGCGTTCTCTCCGCGCAACGCCCTGCTCCGCAGCCTGCAGGCAAGCCTGGACGCTAATGCCCGGATCACGTCGGTGTACGCGGCCTTCGACCCGCATATTCCCGGCGGCAGCAGGCTCGACGGCGCCCGCAACATCCAGCTGGAAGCCATGGGACACTTTCGGCCGCTCGGCGACCCGGAGCTCCACCGGCTGGTGGTCCGCGAACTGGAGGAAGCCGAACGCTAGCTTGGCCCCTGGGCGAGCGCACGCTCGACGGCGGACTGGACACCGGAGGTCCACGGGTCGCCGTGCCCGGTGAGTACCACCCGGGCGCCGGTATCCGCCAGCGCCTGCAGCGAGGCGAGGGCCGCGGCACTGTCCGCCGTCGCCGCGCCGGAAACAATCTGGGGGCCGCGGCCCCCGGTGTACGGATTCAGCGTCACCAGGGCATCCCCGGCGATCAGCGCACCCCGGTCCGGGAAGTGCAGCGCAATGTGCCCCGCGGTGTGCCCCGGCGTGGGGACGACCACCGGCCCACCGGGCAGGGATGCTGCGGCGTCGGCGTTCAGGTCATGGACGTCCGCTACTCCGCGGACCAGCAGGGCTCCGGCCATTGTCATGGCGCCAAGCTGCCGGAGTGAGCCCGGAAACCGCAGCGGATACCGGAACCGGGGACGTTCATGGCCGTACCGGTAAGGATGGGCCGCAATGTAGTGGTCCGCCGGGTGTGCCAGTACCGGAGCCCGGAACTCGGTGCGCAGCTTCGCCGCTGTGCCCACGTGATCAAAGTGCCCGTGGGTCAGGACGACGGCGCTAACCGAGCCGGGCCCGTAGCCAAGGGAACGCACGGCAGAGGAGATTTCATGCTGGGCAGCCGGAAGGCCGGTATCCACGATCATCACCTCACCGCCGCCCTCAACCAAGTACACATTCGTGTAGGCGTGCTCGATCAGGTGAATGCCGTCGGCAACATTGCGGGTCAGCATGGATCCTCCTTCGGCAGGGACAGCGTCCACGGGCAGACGTTCAAAGCAACATCCTAAGCACGCTTTGGGCCCCGCGGGGCGGACGGCGCCGACGCATGGCGTCAACCGGCGAAAGAGCCCCCTCGCGCTCGCCTAGACTGCTCTGGTGCCCAGACTGCTAGCTGACCTCACCCCGCTCCGGGAGAGCCGGGACTTCCGCCGGCTCTGGACCGGAACCGCGCTTTCCGCCGTCGGCACGCAGCTGACGCTGGTAGCAGTGAGCCTGGAGGTCTACGAACTTACCCAGTCCAGCCTGTACGTCGGCATGCTCGGAGTGGTGGGACTGGTGCCGCTGGTCCTGGCCGGACTGTACGGCGGGTCAGTCGTGGACGCGTACGACCGCAGGAAGGTTGCGCTGTTCTCGGCCGTTGTCCTGTGGCTGACCACCCTTGGCATTGCGGTGCAGGCCTGGCTGGGCCTGGAGAGTGTGTGGCTGCTCTTCGCCCTGGTGGCAGTGAACGCCGGCGCCGGTGGTTTGAACCATCCGGCCCGCAGCGCCATTATTCCGCGGCTGGTGCGCCCCGAGCTGCTGCCGGCAGCGAATGCCCTGAGCATGATCACCTTCGGCATCGCCATGGCAGCCGGCCCGCTGCTGGCCGGCGTCCTTGTGGGACAGGTTGGCTACGGCTGGACCTACACGATCGACGTCGTCACGTTCACCGCGGCGATGTGGGCACTGTACCGGCTGGACCCGATGCCGCCCGTGGGGCAGGTGCAGAAGGCCGGCCTGAAATCCGTTCTGGAGGGATTCACCTTCCTGGGCACACGGCCCAACATCCGCATGACGTTCATCGTTGACCTGGCTGCCATGGTGCTGGCACAGCCCCGGGCACTGCTGCCCGCCATCGGTGCCCTGATGCTCGGCGGCGGAGCGGAAACGGTGGGGATCCTGCTCGCTGCAACCGCCGCCGGTTCGTTCCTGGCCGGTCTGTTCTCCGGTCCGCTGGGACTGGTGCGCCGGCAGGGCCTGGCCGTGATGTGGTCGGTGGTGGCCTGGGGGCTGTCCGTGTCTGCCTTCGGCGTAGTGGTGGTGCTGGCAGGGGAGCACGACGGCGGCGGCGTCTCACCGTGGCTTCTTCCGGCAGCGCTGGCCATGGGGGCGGCGGGAATCGCAGACTCGATCAGCGGCGTCTTCCGCTCCACCATCCTGCAGGCGGCAACGCCGGACGCGATGCGCGGCAGGCTGCAGGGCGTCTTTGTGGTGGTGGTGGCCGGCGGTCCCCGCCTGGGGGACCTGGTAGCTGGGATCGACGCGTCCTTCCTCGGCGAAGGCTGGGCCGCAGTTGCCGGGGGCCTGGCCTGCGCCCTCGCCGTCCTGGTCCTGTCCCGGCTGCAGCCCGGGTTCGCCCGCTACGACGCACGGCATCCGGAGCCGTAAGCCGCGTCACCAGCCCGGCAGGCGCGGAACAGGGCGGGGCCCGGATACGTTAAGGCTTACGAAAAGTACCGCGGAAGGTTCTGGACCTGCACTCCTGATGGGAGGGCGGGGCCTTCCGCCCAGGAAGGATCGTGTACCCGTGCACCGACATTTCAACGGTTTGAAGACCGCAGCCCTCTTTGGGGTGCTCTTCGCCGTGCTGCTGGGCATCGGCGGCCTGCTTTCCAGCGGCACGGGCAATTCTTCGTTCATCTGGATCTTCCTTCTGATCGGGCTTGCCACCACCGCCTACAGCTACTGGAACAGTGACAAGCTGGCTATCCGCGCCATGCATGCCGTTCCGGTGACGGAGGCCCAGGCCCCGGAAATGTACCGGATTGTCCGTGAACTCTCGGCCAAGGCCAACAAGCCGATGCCCCGCCTCTACATTTCACCAACCATGGCGCCGAACGCGTTCGCCACGGGCCGCAACCCGGAGAACGCTGCGGTGTGCTGCACCCAGGGCATCCTGGCGCTGCTTAATGAACGCGAGCTGCGCGGAGTGCTCGGCCACGAGCTCATGCATGTCTACAACCGGGACATCCTCACTTCCTCGGTGGCGGCCGCGATTGCCGGCGTCATCACCTCGCTGGGACAGTTCCTGCTCTTCTTCGGCGGCGGCGACCGCCGCAACCAGAATCCGCTGGCCATGATCGCCATGGCAATCCTCGCTCCGCTGGCAGCATCGCTGATCCAGATGGCCATCGGCCGTACCCGGGAGTACGACGCCGATGAGGACGGCGCCACCCTGACCGACGATCCGCTGGCGCTGGCGTCGGCGCTCCGGAAGCTGGAAACCGGAACTCAGCAGTCACCGCTTCCCAACACGGACCAGAAGCTGGTGAATACTTCCCACCTGATGATTGCCAACCCGTTCCGCAACGGCGTACGTGGCCTGCTGGCCACCCACCCGCCGATGGCCGACCGGATCCGCCGCCTCGAAAACATGGCCGGACGTCCCCTCGGTTCCTAAGCGCAACGGCATCCACACAGAGAGTGAGCACGCATGCGGCTGATCCTCGTCCGCCACGGCCAGACGCCGTCGAACATTGAACGGCTGCTGGACACCGGAGCCCCGGGCCCCGGGCTGACCGAACTGGGACTGGCCCAGGCCGCGGCCCTGCCGCAGGCCCTGGGACATGAGCAGATCAGCGGCGTCTACGCCTCAAACCTGGTGCGCACACAGCTCACCGCCACGCCGCTGGCCAACGCCCTTGCCCAGCCCATTGAGGTGCGGGACGGGCTGCGCGAAATCTCCGCCGGGAACCTGGAGATGCGCGGGGACAGCGAATCCATCCAGGCCTACCTGCGCACCGTCTACGCCTGGGTCCAGGGTGACCTTTCCGTGGCGATGCCCGGCGGGCCGGACGGCGCGGAGACGCTTGGCCGCTTTGACGAGGTGGTCTCCGAGCTGCAGCGTGCCGGCCAGCAGACCCCAGTTCTCTTTAGCCACGGGGCGATGATCCGGGCCTGGGCCACTTCCCGTGCCCGCAACGTGTCTGCGGACTTTATTGTCCACAACACACTGAGCAACACCGGGATTGTGGTGCTTGAGTCGCGGCCCCGTCCCGAGGCCCACGGGCATGCCTGGGAGCTGCTGACCTGGCAGGGCGACGCCGTGGGCGGTTCAGCCCTCGAAGACCCGGACACCGACGGGCCCGCAGCGGAGGACGTCGAGCTGGCGCCCTAAGCGGATTCAAACCAAACAACGACGGCGGCGCTCCCCGGTCATGGGGAGCGCCGCCGTCGTCTGCTGTCCGTGGGGACGGGCTGAAGGCCTAACGGAAGTTGATGAACTGCAGGTCCACGTCCAGGTCTGCGCCCTTCAGCATTGCCATGGTGGCCTGCAGGTCGTCGCGGGACTTGGAGCTGACGCGCAGCTCATCGCCCTGGATCTGGGACTTCACGCCCTTGGGCCCTTCGTCGCGGATCATCTTGTTGATCTTCTTGGCCTGGTCCTGGGCGATGCCTTCCTTCATGGAAGCCTCGATCCGGTATTCCTTTCCGGAGGCGTAGGGCTCGCCGTCGTCGAGGGACTTCAGCGAGATGCCGCGCTTGACCAGCTTCGACTGGAAGACGTCCAGTACTGCCTTGACGCGTTCCTCCGAGTTGGCCTTCATCAGGATCTTTTCGCCGCTGAAATCGACCTCCGCACCGACACCCTTGAAGTCATAGCGCTGCGCGATTTCCTTCTGGGCCTGATTCAGGGCGTTGGCGACTTCCTGCTTGTCGATCTTGCTGACGACGTCGAATGATGACTCGCTGGCCATAGTGCGCTCCTTAGGATCTGCATTGGTAGTTGGAATCTCCTGCCCTCCAGCCTAATAGGTGGGCACGGTGTGCGGGCAGCGTCGCAGCTCACAGGGAGCACCCAGCCGCAGTGGACGATCCTCCCATCTGGCTGGGAAATGGTGGGGTTTATGAGCACTACGCGCCCCACTGACCCCAAGGAACCTCCGCGGACAGCCGTGACGGCTGACGAACAGCGGGCCCCAGTGCCGCCC
Source organism: Arthrobacter sp. NPDC055585 (assembly GCF_053619115.1). Classification (NCBI taxonomy): domain Bacteria; kingdom Bacillati; phylum Actinomycetota; class Actinomycetes; order Micrococcales; family Micrococcaceae; genus Arthrobacter; species Arthrobacter sp. NPDC055585. Next base: position 279,286 of record NZ_JBSHIT010000002.1, on the reverse strand, counting down.
GGACAACCGCTTCCGCCCGGTGCTGCAGCACAGGTGTCCTCCGCGTCGCCGCGCCGCTCGGCGGGAATCCGGCTGCGGCAGGCAGCGGCATCTTCGGTCCTGGCGGCTGTCTCGGTGACGGGGGTGGGCACCGCAGCGGCCCAGGCAAGCGGACCCCAGGAAGCGTCCGTCTTCCTTCCTTCCGGTGACGACACTGCACTGACCGTTGCGGCGGTCCAGGATGATGAGGTCCGGCAAGGCGCCGAACGCCTTGCCGGTGTCAGGCAGGACCTCGCCAACGCCGTCGCCTGGGGCAGCGTGACGGCGTCGCAGGCGGAGCATTTCTACGCCCAGATCAGCTCCCGCATCGCCCGCGGACTCTAGCCCAAAGGCCCGATTCGATTCTTGGGCGAATGTTCTGTAAAGTTGTCTTGCCCGCGGTTACCGCGGACAAAGTCTTCGCAAGAAGGCCTTCGGCAGATTACCCGAGCGGCCAAAGGGGGCTGACTGTAAATCAGCTGGCAATGCCTACGGGGGTTCGAATCCCTCATCTGCCACCGAAGAGAGAGCATCCCCGGTCTTAGGACCGGGGATGCTTTTTTGTTGCCTTAGTCCGCAGCATCGCAGCAGCTGCGGCCGCGGTCAGCGCCGGTACCAAAATCTCGGCACAAAACTGTCCGTTATGGGCACGCCCCCAAGAACTAAGTCGCTAGGGCGTCTAGTGTTTCTAAGCATGAAAGAGGACCTGGCTCTGGACCGCCTTGCCGAACAGTTCCGGGAAGCGCTGCGCGAAGCCGTGTTCCTCGTGCGACACATGGATACGGAGCTGGGCATTACCTCGAATCAGCTCGGCACCCTGCGGATGGTGGCGGGGGACGGCATGCGGGTCTCTGACATAGCCCGGAACCTCGGCGTCAAGGTTCCCAGCGCCACCGAACAGATCATTCGTCTGGAGCACGCAGGCCTGGTCCGCCGAAGCCCTGACCCGGAGGACTCACGCGGGGTACGGGTAACCCTGACGCCCGACGGGCGCCGCAAACTGACCATTGAAACGGAGCGGCGGGAGTCGCTGCTCTCCGGACTGCTCGGCCAGCTGGGTGACGGCGAACGCGAAAAACTCCGTGAAGCACTGCCGGTCATCGCGAAGGTGACAGCCATGGGGTTCTCCACGGTGAGTTGATCGCCGGCTGATCCGCACTTCACCGCAGAGCGAACAATTGCAGACATCGCCCGCCGTGGGCTATAGCGTGGCTTGTATGGCAACTATTGACATCACCGAGGCAACGTTCCCCGAAACCATTGAGGAAAACGACATTGTGTTCGTTGACTTCTGGGCGGACTGGTGCGGCCCGTGCAAGCAGTTCGCACCGGTTTACGACGCCGTCTCGCAGCAGCACGAGGACATCACCTTCGCGAAGGTGGACACCGAGGCAGAGCAGGGCCTTGCTGCCGCTGCCGGCATCACCTCCATCCCCACGCTCATGGCGTTCCGCGAAAAGGTGCTGGTGTTCTCCCAGCCCGGCGCGCTCAACGCCAACCAGTTCAGTGAACTGGTTGAAGCCGTCAAGGGATTGGACATGAAGGCCGTCCACGAGCAGATCGCAGCCCAGGAACAGGGCCAGTCTGCCGCAGGCCAGGACGGACAGGTCAGCTAGCGCTCCGGCGCCCCTCAGCTTAAACACCAGCAGGGAGCTCCTCCATTCGCGGAGGAGCTCCCTGCTGCGCATTAACACACGCCGGATCCCGCTCCGGGGGACACCTGTGGGGCCAATAATCGCCCTAGCCGGACGCACTTTTGGGTTGTAGGCTCGGACAACCCGGGGGAGCTGCGCGGCCACCGGCTGCCCGCCTGCCGGGGAACCCAGTCAACGTCGACCAAGGTTACAAGGCAAGGAATACCAATGAGCGGTAATCGAGCAGTTGCTTATATCGAACCCGGTGTTGTGGAAGTCCAGGACATCGACTACCCCACTTTCGAACTGAAGGACGGCCCGGGCGTTAACCCGGCCAATGTGGGCCGGAAACTGCCCCACGCGGCCATCCTTAAGGTCCTGACCACCAACATCTGCGGCTCGGACCAGCACATGGTCCGCGGCCGCACCACGGCACCGGCGAACCTGATCCTCGGCCACGAAATCACCGGTGAGGTGGTGGAAACCGGCCCTGATGTTGAATTCATCAAGGTTGGCGACGTGGTCTCCGTCCCCTTCAACATCTCCTGCGGCCGCTGCCGGAACTGCAAGGAACGCAAAACGGGGATTTGCCTGAACGTGAACCCGGACCGTCCCGGCAGCGCCTACGGCTACGTGGACATGGGCGGCTGGGTGGGCGGCCAGGCTGAATACGCGCTGGTGCCCTACGCAGACTGGAACCTGCTGAAGTTCCCTGATTCTGACCAGGCGATGGAAAAGATCATGGACCTGACCATGCTCTCCGACATCTTCCCCACCGGTTACCACGGCGCCGTCACGGCAGGCGTCCGTACCGGTTCAACGGTCTACATTGCCGGGGCGGGCCCGGTGGGGCTTGCCGCCGCTGCAGGTGCCCAGCTGCTCGGTGCCGCCGTCGTTATTGTCGGTGACCTCAACGAGGACCGGCTGGCGCAGGCACGCAGTTTCGGCTGCGAAACCGTAGACGTGTCCAAGGGCGATCCAAAGGACCAGATCGAGCAGATCCTGGGTGTTCCGGAGGTGGACTGCGGCGTGGACGCAGTGGGCTTCGAAGCCCGCGGCCACGGACACGGTGCAGGGCACGAAGCGCCTGCGACGGTGCTGAACTCGCTGATGGACATCACCGCTGCCGGCGGTGCGCTGGGTATTCCAGGACTTTACGTCACCGGCGATCCCGGTGGAGTGGACGAGGCAGCCAAGGTCGGTTCGCTGTCCCTCAGCCTGGGAACCGGGTGGGCCAAGTCGCTGTCCTTTACCACCGGCCAGTGTCCGGTGATGAAGTACAACCGGGATCTGATGATGGCCATCCTGAACGACCGGGTGCAGATCGCCAAGGCGGTAAATGCCACCGCGATCCGGCTCGACGACGCACCTGAGGCGTACCGGGAGTTCGACTCCGGAGCCGCGCGGAAGTACGTCATCGATCCGCACGGCGTGACCGGAGCCAACGCCAACTAGGCGCCGCCAAAGCACCGACAGCAAAGCACCCACAGCAGAGGGCCGCCGGGACGGCAGCAGTACGAATTGCGTTCCCCGGCGGTCCTTTGCACGTCCGCGTCTTCCACCTGCCGGATCCGCCTCGCTAGACTCGATGGGCCGGAGACACCCCTCCAGACTCATGGACCTCCGGCGGCACCACTCATGCGGGACACGAGTTGGAAGCGGGGACATTATGAGCGCACTCCTCACACACCGGGACGGGGCCAAATCCCTCCGCCGGGGCTCGTCCCCGCCGCACCCGGTACCTGATCTCCGCGGCGATAACGGACCGGGAGCCGCACAGTGAACGGGGCGGATACCGCCTGGGTCCTGGTGTGCGCCGGGCTCGTGCTGTTTATGACGCCCGGGCTGGCGCTGTTCTACGGCGGCATGGTTCCGGTGCGGAACGTGCTGACCATGATGATGCAGAACATCATCCCGCTGGGCATCATCACGCTCACCTGGGTGCTGGTGGGCTACACACTGGCCTTCAGCAACCAGGGGAACTCCGTCCTGGGCGAGTTCGATGCGTTCGCGCTCCTGGACGTGGACACTCCGCAGTTCCACACCGTCGCGGCCGGTGTGACCATCCCGGCCCTGGCGTTCGTGGCGTACCAGATGATGTTTGCCATCATCACTCCGGCCCTGCTCACCGGCGCCACTGCCGGACGGCTGAAGTTCGCCGGCTGGACCGTGTTCCTGGTGGTCTTTTCGATCGTGATCTATCCGCAGGTCGCGCGCTGGCTCTGGAATCCCAAGGGGTGGCTCACGCAGCTTGGTGCCCAGGACTGGGCCGGCGGCCTGGTGGTGCATGCCTCCGCAGGAGCCGCAGCCGTGGCAGTCCTGCTGGTGGTGGGACGGCGCCGGGGCTGGCCACACCTCAAGACCTCGCCCAACAACCTGCCCCTGATGCTGGTTGGCGCGGGCATCCTGTGGTTCGGCTGGTTCGGATTCAACGCCGGAGACGGCCTGCAGGCAAACGACATCGCTGCGCAGGCGCTGATAAACACCCACGTGGCCGGCGGCTCCGCCATGCTCACCTGGCTGATTGTGGAGCGCCTGACCAGCGGCCACTCCACGCTGGTCGGCGCCGTGTCCGGGGCGGTGGCCGGCCTGGCCACGATCACCCCGTGCGCCGGTTATGTGAACACCGGTTCCGCGGTGCTGATCGGACTGATCGCGGGATGCGTCTGCTGCTTCGCCGTCCGGCTCAAGCACCTGCTGCGCTATGACGATGCGCTGGACGTGATCGCCGTGCATTTTGTGGGTGGGCTGATCGGTTCGTTCATGCTGGGGTTCTTCGCGGACAGCAGGGTCAACGCGGTCAGCGCGGACGGCCTGTTTGCCGGGGGAGGCGGGATCCTGCTGTGGCACCAGACGGTGGCGATCGTCTGCGTGGTGGCCTTCTCCTTTGTGCTCAGCTGGCTGGCCGCAGCGCTCATCAACCGGACGATCGGGCTGCGCGAACCGGGTCCGGAGCAGGATTCCCTGGACCGGGTTCAGCAGGGGCAGGCGGCCTACTCCCTCAGCGGGGTTACCGCCCATCCCACCACCAGCGGCCGCGGCGCCGAGGCACCGCGGGACGAAACCGCTGCACAGCCGGGGGACGCCCGCCACGTCATCAGCGCGATCGTCAACACCGACCGGATCGACGGACTGCGCGATGCGCTGCTGATGGCCGGTGCGCGGTCCATCGAACTGATGGAAACAACGGTTTACACCGGACGGGTCCATACCGAAGTGTTCCGCTCCGACGTGCGGAAGCTGGACTTCGAGGACCGGATGCGTGTGTACGCGTCAGTGGACGACGAACACGAAGAAGCCGTTGCCGCCGTGCTCCGCCGCTTCGGCGCCGAGCCGGACTCGATCCACCGTTTGGAAATCAGCCCGTAGGCCGCCGCCGGTCCGGGCCGCGCGCGGCCCGGGTACGGCAGGTCAGCCGCGGTGCAGTGCTACCGGCTCGGCCAGCAGGGCGCTCAGGGATTCGTCCAGGTCCTGCTTGGCGGAGCCTACTGCGTGCCGGGCCAGGTCCGCTTCGGAAGCCCACTGCTCGGTCAGGACAATCCGGTCCTCGGATTCCTCGGTGATTTCATACCGGAGGCAGCCCGGCTCGGCCTGGACCTGCTCGATGGCGATCTCCAGGGCCAGCTTCACGCGGAAGAACTCTCCGGGGTTGGGAACAAATACGGCAGTCAGGTCTACGGGTGCGCTCATTCACCCAACTTTAGGCGACCCGGCCGTCGCTGAGGATAGTCAGTGCCGGCGGTGGTCCTGCGGAGCCAGCCGCGGACCCCAGGCCTGCTTGCGGAAACCGGTCAGTCCGATCAGGCGCACCACCCGCTGCCGGTGCCCGCGCCAGGGTTCCAGCAGGGCCAGCATGCCGGCGTCGTCAGTCCGCTTGCCGGTGAGCGCCGCCCCTACCTCCGCGGCCAGGTGGAAGTCCCCCACGGCAACAAGGTCGGGGGAGCCGTGCGTGCGCTGCAGGATTTCCGCAGCGCTCCACGGCCCAATGCCCGGCAGGGACTGCAGCTTGGCACTGGCCTCGCCGGCGGCCAGACCGGCCAGGCGTTCCAGGCCCGACGCCGAAGCGCAGGCACGCAGGATGGTCCGGGAACGGTGCGAATCAACACCGGCGCGGTGCCACTCCCAGCTGGGTACTCTCCGCCAGCCGGCGGCGTCAGGGGGAAGCATCAGCCCCGCAGGCACCGGCCCCGGAGCAGGCTCGCCGAAGCGCTGGACCAGGTAGCGCCAGGCATGCACGGCTTCCATCTGCGTGACCTTCTGTCCCAGCACAATCGGCACCAGCGTCTGCAGCATTCTTCCGGTAGTGGGCAGCCGCAGGCCGGGATGGCGCCGCCGGGCTTCCCGCAGCGCGGCCGGGAGGGTCGCCAGAAAGTCCGGTTCGTCGAAGGAAGACCAGTCGTCGTGTTCGCCAAGCAGCGCCGGAACAGAGGCCACGGCCTCCGCGGCGCCGGGCCCCCAGGCCTGGGCGGAAACCCGCGCCGGGGAACGCAGGGCACCGGCATGCTGGGAAAGGAACAGGGTGGCCGGACCGGAGCCGGTGCGGAAGGCGAGCCAGGCCCCGGCAGGCAGGATCCGTACCGTGGGATCAGCGGATCCGTGCGCCACGGTTCTCAGGGTGCGGGCGAGCTCCAGCGGGCGCGAGAATTCAAACTCACCGAGGCTGGAGGCCGAACCGGAAGACATGCCACCATGCTCGCACGTCCGGTATGAACTTCTGTCCCAAAACCACGGCTGCCGTAAGCAAGTTTGCTACGCCGTGTTCAGCCCGGCCTGTTCCTTCGCGGCTCAGCCAGTAACGTGGTGCCCATGAAGTATGCCAACACTGTCCTGGACCTGATCGGCAACACCCCGCTGGTGAAACTCCACCACGTCACTGAAGGCATTCAAGCCACGGTGCTGGTGAAGCTGGAGTACCTCAATCCAGGCGGTTCCATCAAGGACCGCATCGCCGTGAAAATGATCGAAGCGGCCGAGGCGGATGGCAAACTCCGCCCGGGCGGCACGGTGGTTGAACCGACGAGCGGCAACACCGGCGTCGGCCTGGCCCTGGTGGCCCAGCAGAAGGGTTACAACTGCATCTTCGTCACCCCGGACAAGGTGGGCGTGGAAAAGCGCGACGTACTGCGCGCCTACGGTGCCGAGGTAGTAGTGACGCCCACCGCCGTCGCTCCCGAAAGCCCCGAGTCCTACTACGGTGTCTCCGACCGCCTGGTGCGGGAAATTGACGGCGCCTACAAGCCGGACCAGTTCTCCAACCCGGCCGCCCCGGCCAGCCACTACGAGTCCACCGGACCCGAAATCTGGAACGACACCGACGGCTTGCTCACCCACTTCGTGGCCGGCGCAGGCACCGGCGGAACCATCACCGGCACCGGACGCTACCTGAAGGAAGTCTCTGCAGACCGCGCCTCCGGACCGGTAAAGATCATCGCCGCAGACCCCGACGGATCTGTGTACTCCGGCGGCACCGGACGTCCGTATTTCGTTGAGGGCGTGGGCGAGGACATGTGGCCCGGCAACTACGACCCCTCGGTTCCCGACGAGGTCATTGCCGTCAACGATGCCGAATCCTTTGCCATGACCCGCCGCCTGGCCCGCGAAGAAGGACTGCTGGTGGGCGGCTCCTCCGGCATGGCCGTAGTGGCCGCGCTGCGCGCCGCCAAGGACCTGGGCCCCGACGACGTCGTGGTGGTCCTGCTGCCGGACAGCGGCCGCGGCTACATTGGCAAGATCTTCAACGACGGCTGGATGAAGTCCCACGGTTTCCTGGCCGACACGGAGCAGGACGCCACCGTAGCGGATGTACTGGCAGCCCGCGGCGGGGAGGCAGCACCCTTCGTGCCCAAGACCGCCACCGTGCTGGAGGCCGTGGAACTGCTGGCCCGCCACGGCAGCAGCCTTCCGGTGCTTGTCCACGAACCGCCCGCCGTGCTCGGCGAAGTCCACGGTTCAGTGGACGAGCGCTCACTGACCGAAAAGCTCTTCCGCGGCGAAGCCAAGCCCGGCGACCCGGTCAGCGACCACCTCTCGGACAAACTGCCGCAGATCGGTGCCGGTGAAACCGTCTCCGCCGCCATGGAACGCCTGGCGGACGCAGACACCCTGCTGGTCGCCTCCGGTGGAACCTGGCACGGCATCCTCACCCGCCGCGATCTGCTCTCCTACCTCAGCGCGTAGGCCCGGCCCGCAGAGACTAACCCCGACCGCCGCTCAGCCGGCACAGGAGGAAAAACAATGACTGAAGGCTTCAACACCCGCGCCATCCACGCCGGGCAGACCCCGGACCCGACCACCGGCGCCGTGATCCCGCCGCTGTACCAGAGCACCACCTACGCCCAGGACGGGATTGGCGGACTGCGCAACGGCTACGAGTACGGCCGCGGCACGAACCCCACGCGGGATTCGCTGCAGCTTCAGCTCGCCGCTCTGGAAGGCGGACGCCACGCGTTCTCCTTCAGCTCCGGCCTGGCCGCTGAGGACGCCCTGATCCGTGCCCTGCTGGCACCCGGAGACCACATTGTCCTGGGCAACGACGCATACGGCGGAACCTACCGCCTGATCAACCGGGTGCTCTCGGCCTGGGGCATCACCAACGCCGCCGTGGACATGTCCGACACCGCGGCCCTGGAAACGGCCATCGCGGCCGGGAACACCAAGATCGTGTGGCTGGAAACGCCGTCGAACCCGATGATGAAGATTTCGGACATCGCCGCAGTGGCGCAGGCAGCGCACGACGCCGGTGCCCTCCTGGTGGTGGACAACACCTTCGCGTCCCCGTACCTGCAGCAGCCGCTGGCCTTCGGCGCGGACATCGTGGTGCATTCAACCACCAAGTACATCGGCGGGCACTCGGACGCCGTGGGCGGGGCAGTGATCCTGAACGACGACGCCGCGGCGGAGAAGATCGGATTCATCCAGTACGCCGCCGGCGCCGTTTCGGCGCCGATGGAAGCCTGGCTGACCACCCGCGGACTCAAGACCCTGGGAGTGCGCATGGACCGGCACTCCTCCAACGCGATGGCGGTGGCCCGCTGGCTGCAGGATCAGCCGGCTGTTGAGTCGGTGCTTTACCCGGGGCTGGAAGACCACCCCGGCCATGACCTTGCCAAGGCCCAGATGAAGGACTTCGGCGGTATGGTCTCGGTCAGCTTCAAGGGCGGGGAAGCCGCCGCCCGCAAGGTTGCAGAGTCAACGAAGGTCTTTACGCTCGCCGAGTCCCTGGGCGGGGTGGAGTCTTTGATGAACTACCCCTCGGAAATGACCCACGCCTCCGTCAAGGGCACTGAACTGGCCGTGCCGGAGAACCTGCTGCGTCTTTCCGTGGGCATCGAGGACCTTGAGGACCTCATCGCCGATCTGGACCAGGCGCTGAAGCAGCTCTAACCCGAAGTGGTTCAGCGGCGCCCCGTCAGGCGGCGCCGCCGGACCTTGGGGTCAGTCTGGTTGTAGAAACGGGTGCTCTGCGGCAGCCACAGCAGCACGGCGCAGGCAAGCAGCAGCGCGCCCAGTGCCATAAGCGACGGGCCGCGGAACAGCAGCGGCACGCCGGCGATCAGTCCCAGTGTGGTCAGTGTTTCGCGGCTGCTCCGCTTTCCTGCGCCCAGCCGCAGGGCGTAGAAGGCTGTGAGGGCACCCAGGGCAATGCCCAGGATGCCCAGCGTGAGCAGACCCTGGGAATCCTGGCGCTGGGTCTGCGCCGTGAACAGGAATGAACCGCCGGCCAGGACCAGGACGACGGCGGCCACCAGCCACGCTGCCGCGGCCAGCCGCATGGTTCCGGGCATCGGAGGCCGGGGATGTGTCTTACTCAAAGCTGGTTCTCCTTGTTGTGGTTCCCGCCGCCGCTGGAAGGTGGGCGGGATTCCCGTTCACTGACAACGGTAGCGGCTGCAGGGTGCCGGCCGCCGGTGGGGGTGTCCCGGATGTAACCCGCCGCCGAATCCGGGCAGATCAGCGTCAAAATTCACGACTTCAGCCATCTGCGCCATAGCCGGCGGGTAGAGTGTGGCTCGCTCGCCCGCTTGCCGACCGGCAGCGGCGCAGGAGGGAAGCAGATGGCGCAGGGACTGCGTTCACAGGCCGCGGGTGCCGCCCTGGTACTGGGCGCGGCCGTGGTCTGCGCCGGACTGCTGGCTCTGGCACTCACCCTGGCGCCGCGGGACGGCATCGACTTCCGGGTCTACAGTGCCGGAGGCCAGACTGTCCTGAAAGCCAGCGGTGAGCTGTACTCGGTGGGGATCCCGAACCCGCCCAATCCGGCGCTCATGTTCACCTACCCGCCCGCCGCTGCCCTGCTGTTCGCCGTCATGGCACCCTTCGGGGACGTCATCGGCTTCAACATTTTCTTCGGCATCTCCCTGGCCCTGACTGCGCTGACGGCACTGTGGCTGGTTGCGCACTTCAGCGGCGCCGGAAGTATCCGTGCCGTGCTGCGGGGGTTCTGGCTTCGGCCCGCGGCCCTGGTTGCCTTTGGACTGGTTGCCGCGCTGGGCCCCTGGCGGGACACCCTGGCACTGGGACAGATCAACATCATCCTGTTCGCCCTGATTCTGTTCGACTTCCTGAACCGGAACGCACAGTGGCCGCGGGGGCTGCTAACCGGGGTGGCCGCGGGTTTGAAACTGACCCCGCTGGCGTTTGCCTTCTACTTCCTGGTCCGTGGTGACTGGCAGGGGCTGCGGAACATGGCTTTCGGGTTCCTGGCGACCTTCGGGCTCGGGTTCCTGATCCTGCCGCGGGAATCGAAGATCTACTGGGGTGAGCTTTTGCCTGACACCTCGCGGGTTGGCGGGGGCGGCTACGTGGACAACCTGTCCCTGCGCGGTGCACTGCTGCACTTCGCCGGACCGGACGCGGATGTAACGCTTCCGTGGCTGCTGCTGTCCGTGGCGGCCGTGGGCGCCGCCGGCGTTGTCATCCGGCTTGCCTCCCTGGCCGGCGCAGACCTGCTTGGCCTCGGCGCCGCTGCCCTGCTGATGCTTCTGGTCTCACCGGTCTCCTGGTCCCACCACTGGGTCTGGGTTGCCCTCTTCCTGCCGCTTGTTGCCGCCGCAGTGCTGCGGCTGCCGAGGGAACGGCGCGTGCTGCGGCTGGCCGGCTGGATCCTGCTGGCAGCCACAACGGTGGCCTTCTACCTCACGCCCAAGGGCATAGGGGGTCTGCTCGGAGCGCAGAACCTGGACTCCCAGACATCGGAGTTTTGGCTGATGGCCGCCAGTGCGGGGGTGTTCTGCGGTGCGGGGATGCTCCTCTGGTTCCTGGTGCTGCTCTGGCCCGGCCGGCCACGGCGCTGGTGGCGCGCCGCACAGGTGTCCCGCGATATCCGCGTGCCCCGGACCTAGACTGTTGCCCATGACTTCCGGATCCCTGCTGGCTATCTGCCGTGTGCATGCCCTGCGGCCCACCTCCGATGCGGTTGGCGTCAGCGCGATCGACAAGCGGGCAGTCGAGGGGCCCGTCAAGGTTTACGCCCTGGGACTCACCGGCGACATACAGGCGGACCGCAGGCACCACGGAGGCGAATCCAAGGCTGTCTATGCCTATTCGCAGGAGGATGCGGACTACTGGGCTGCAGAGCTGGGCGAGCCGGTGGAACCGGGCCGTTTCGGTGAGAACCTCCGTGTGGCGGGCATCGATGCCTCACACGCGGTGGTGGGGGAGCGGTGGCGGATCGGTGCGGACGTGGTGCTGGAAGTGACCTGCCCGCGCACACCCTGCCGCAACTTCGCGCAGTACATGGGCCAGCCGCGGTGGGTGGCGCGGTTCGCAGCGGCTGGACGGCTGGGAACCTACCTGCGCGTTGTGTCCCGAGGCTCGATCCAGGCCGGAGACAGCGTGGAAATAGTTTCCCGGCCGGAACACGGCGTCACCGTGGCAGACGTGTTCAAAGGGCTCTCTCCGGAGCAGCATTCCCGCTTGTCAGACGCGGGTTCTGCAGGGATGTACCTGTCACCGGAAATCCGTAAGGTGCTGCGGCGGCAGCCCGCTGTGACGGACCCCGTTTAGGCCGTGTGCCGGACCTCACTGCCCGAATCTGCAGGCAAGCGGCTCTTATGCCGTACACTTGAGTAATCCCCCACTCCGGTATTCCCTGATTTCCCTGCGGACTTGAGTCCATTGCAGGTACGTTGTGTTGGGGCCCGCATGAAACATGCGGGCAGATTCATCTCCTGGGAGCGCCGGCAAAGAAATCGTCACACCGAGCCGCGGTCGCAACCCAGTGATACTGGCCCACAGCTGTGACGGAGAGTCCTGCCTGGGATTGCAACAGTGCCCGGACTTATGTACTCGCAGCCGCCAGAACCGGCTGCCCGGCCCCACTGATGAGGAATATCCCCTTGCCTGAGAACACCCAAGAAATTCTCGAAGAAAACACCGCCGCCGCTGAAGAAGCTGAAGAAGCACAGGTGCTGTTCTCCGATTTCAACCTGGATGCACGCATCCTCGCTGCACTGACCGACGTCGGCTACAAGACCCCGTCGCCCATCCAGGCAGCCACCATCCCCGTTCTGCTCGAAGGCAGAGACGTCGTGGGCCTGGCCCAGACCGGCACCGGCAAGACCGCAGCCTTCGCTGTTCCCGCGCTCTCCCGCATGGCTGAGATCGCCGAGGTCAACGGACCCACCAAGGACACCCAGATCCTGGTCCTGGCCCCGACCCGTGAACTTGCCCTGCAGGTAGCAGAGGCCTTCACCTCCTACGCCGTGCACATGGACGACTTCACCGTGCTGCCCGTCTACGGCGGTTCCCCCTACGGCCCCCAGCTCGCCGGCCTGCGCCGCGGTGCACAGGTTGTAGTTGGCACCCCGGGCCGCGTGATCGACCACATCTCCAAGGGTTCGCTGGACCTGTCCAACCTGCAGTACCTCGTCCTTGACGAAGCTGACGAAATGCTGCGCATGGGCTTCGCTGAAGACGTTGAGCAGATCCTCTCCAGCACGCCGGATGAGAAGCAAGTTGCCCTCTTCTCCGCCACCATGCCGGGCGCGATCCGCAAGATCGCCAAGAAGTACCTGAACAACCCGGCTGAAATCACCGTCAAGTCCAAGACCACCACCGGCGTGAACACCCGCCAGCGGTACGTGCAGGTCATGGGCCCGCACAAGCTTGACGCCATGAGCCGCATCCTCGAGACCGAGGACTTCGACGGCGTCATCGCCTTCGTGCGCACCAAGATGGCCACCGAGGACCTCGCAGACAAGCTGAAGTCCCGCGGCTACAAGGCCGCCGCCATCAACGGTGACATCCCGCAGCAGCAGCGCGAGCGCACCGTCGAGGCACTGCGCGACGGCAAGATCGACATCCTGGTCGCCACCGACGTCGCCGCCCGCGGCCTGGACGTTGAGCGCATCAGCCACGTCTTCAACTACGACATCCCGCACGACACCGAGTCCTATGTGCACCGCATTGGCCGCACCGGCCGTGCAGGACGCAGCGGCGACGCCATCCTCTTTATGACCCCGCGGGAGAAGTACCTGCTGCGCGCCATCGAGAAGGCCACCCGCCAGCCCGTCGAGCACATGCAGTTGCCCGGTGTTGACGTTGTCAACGCCAAGCGCCTGGCCAAGTTCTCGGAGCGCATTACCGAGACCCGGAACACCGAAGACCTCTCCGTCTTCCGTGACCTGGTCACCAAGTACATCGCCGAGAACGACGTTCCCGCCGAAGAAATCGCCGCTGCACTGGCCGTTATGGCCCAGGGCGGACGCCCGCTGCTGATGGAAGAAATTCCGCAGGCACCGGCCCGCCAGCGCGAGCGTTCCGAAGGCCGCAACGACGGCTTCGGCTCCCGCGGCCCGACGCGCCCGCTGACCGAAGGCAACGCGACGTACCGCATCGCCGTCGGCCGCCGCCAGCGTGTTATGCCCGGCTCGATCGTCGGTGCCATTGCGAACGAGGGCGGCCTGTCCTCCTCGCAGATCGGCGGCATCGATATCCGCGCCGACCACACCCTCGTGGAACTGCCCGCTGACCTTTCCAAGGACCAGCTGCGTGCCCTGTCCCGCACCCGGATCGGCGGAGAGCTGATCCACCTGGAACTGGACAAGGGACGCCGCCCGTCCCGCGAAGGCGGCTCCTACGACCGCGCTGACCGCGGCTTCAAGAAGGACTTCAAGAAGCGCGACGGCGAGCGGTCCTTCGGTGACCGCGGTTCGGACCGCCCGTACAAGAAGAAGTTCGACGGCGACCGCAGCTTCAGCAAGCCGGCCGGTGCCGGTGCCGGTGCGCGCAAGCCGCGTTTCCGCGACTAAGAGTTCCTGACAGATTGGGTGTCCCCGGAAGGGGGCACCCAATCTGCGTTTAACGCCGGTTTGCTCCCCGGCTGGCAGCCATCCGGACAGCCTCTGTCGGATGTGCAGGGCGGCTTCGACGGACACGGTACAGGTGGACGAACCATAGGGCCGGTCCCAGGGCAGGGAAGCCAAGGACTCCCAGCAGGCACAGGAGCTTTATGCCCGGTGCCAGGTGTTTCTGCCGGGCCAGGGAAATAACGGCAGCGACGGTCAGCGCCAGGATGACGGCTCCCATGGCGGTAACCACGAACTCCCACCAGAAGGGCATTATCGGGTTGACGCCTTGATCCACGCGGTCCTCCTCAGCAAACGGCGCCGCCTCTCGGCGCGGTTTCGAGTCAGTCTGCCACAGCAGGTTCGCCGCTGAGGGAATCAGCGGCTTGCCTGGCGTCCCTGACATCACGCCGCAGCTGCAGCACGTCTGCCGCCAGCTCGGCGAGGTCCCTGAGCGTGGCCTCCTGTTCCCCCGTGAGGCTGCGGGCACGGCGGTCCATGATGCACAGGGTGCCAAGGGCCAGGCCTCCCGCGTTGTGCAGGGGCACTCCGGCATAAAAGCCAAAACCAGGTGAGGCTGCCACCAGCGGGTCTTCGGCGGTGCGCGGGTCATGCTGCACGTCATCAACAATGAACGCGATGTCCTCGCGCACGGTAACCGGGCAGAGCGAGTCAACCGAGTCCGCTGAACCGCGCTCTGTGCCGCTGCCGGACATGGTCCAGACCCGGTCCGCGCCCACTATTGAAACTGCGGCTACGGGAACGCCCAGCAGCCGCGCGGTAAGGGCAGTGATTCTATCCAGCACCGGATCCGCTTCCGCTTCCCCCGAAGCGCCCAGTTCCTCAGCAGCGCGGATACGCTCCGGGTCCGATGCGATGCTGCGCCGTCCGCGCCCGGCCCTGGTGAGATCCTGCATGACCTCGGAGACTTCGTGGGCGGAGGGCCGGTCAGCCGGATCCAGTGCCGTCATGGCCTTCAGGATTGCCACCCACTCCGGTCCCAGGGATTCGGGAATCTCCGGGGCGCGGAACAGGCGTGCGAGGGCGCTTTCCACCGCCATGCCCGGGAAGGCGCGTTCGCCGGTGAGGCAGCGCAGCAGCACCAGCCCCAGGGAGTACACGTCGCTGGGCGGACCAGCGGGTTCGGACCGCACCTGCTCCGGGCTCATGAAGCCGGCAGTTCCAGTGAATTCGTCACCCTGCGGGTTGGGATCCCCGGCCATCTGCGCGACGCCGAAGTCGGTCAGTTTGGCGCGCAGCCTGGTCTCGTCTTCGCGGTAGTCAAAGAGCAGGATGTTGGCGGGCTTGATGTCCCGGTGCACAATGCCGCCGCGGTGCATGTAGTCCAGACCGATTGCCAGATCATAAGCCAGGTACGCAACCTGGCGCGGGGGCAGCGTCCCCTTGGCCAGCCGGCGGCTCAGGTCCGAGCCCTGGACCAGCTCCATGGCCAGCCACACGATGGAGGTGCCCGACGGCGAGACCTCCGTGCCGGCGTCGAACAGCGTGATCAGGCTGTGGTGGTTGAGCTGGGAGAGGACCTTGGCCTCGGCCTCGTTCCGGCTGCGTTCTTCTTCCGTGCGGGCGAGGGATGCAATCAGTTTCACGGCCACTTCCCGGCCCAGGAGTTCATCCAGAGCGCGGTGCACCGATCCCATGGAACCGGTGCCGATCCGCTCCTGCAGGCGGTACCTGCCGCCCACAACCGTTCCTGGACCCATTTGCCTAGGCATCCGCGCACTCCTGTAAGAATCTGATCCTGCCGGCGGGGGAAACGGCGGTGAGGAAACCCTGTTGTTTCCTGTGTCTTATTCTACGTTCGGGGTTGCTCCGAAGGCGGCAAGACGGGCCGCTGACCTGCGAAGACAGTGTCTTCGGTCACAGAAGGCCAAATCGGCCCGGCCCGATTTCGTGATGCGGAGAAAGTACTGGTAGAGTCTTATGTCGTTGCCCCGGTGAGGGGCGATGCCCCGATAGCTCAGTGGTAGAGCGCCATCTTGGTAAGATGGAGGTCCCGGGATCGATTCCCGGTCGGGGCTCTCAATGGGAGGGTCCGCGTTTGTAAGCCTGTTGTTCAACACTAGGCGAAGCACGCGGGCTTGACTCATTTATGGCGGTGTAGCTCAGTTGGTTAGAGCGCACGACTCATAATCGTGAGGTCGGGAGATCGAGCCTCCCCACCGCTACAGAGCAAAACCCCCGGGATCGTTGAGATTCCGGGGGTTTTCTGTTTTTCGGGGTCCGGTGCCGGGCCGCGGAGAACGCCGGGCACCTCCGCTGCCGCAGGACCGCGCCCGGGAACGCGCCCGGGTGACACGCACCCAGCCACCCGGGCCGGACGGGGTGGCTTGTAGGATCACATCTAGAGCGCCGTCCTAAGTCAATCGCCCGAGCACGGAACGAAAGATGCAGACCCGATGACAGAGAACACCCCTGCCGCTGCCGAGCAGGCCCTGCCAAGCCGGCGTGCCCGCCGGGCAGCACAGAACTCAGAAGGGCCCGGAGTAGGCACTGACAGCGTGCGTGAGCGTCCCGAGCCCGCGGCACCGCAGGCGGCGGCCCCCGGGGCTGGGACGGCGGAGCCGGCAGGGCAGGCCGCTGCCGATTATGAGCAGCCGCTGACCCGCCGCCGGGCACGGGCAGAGCTGCGTTCCTGGGGCACTGGATCCGCTGCCGCCGGAAGCGCCGGCGTTCCCGAGCCGCCCGTCCTGCTGATCGAGCAGGAACCCGTTCACGGCGATGTTCCTGAAGAGCCCGGTGAGCATCAGGATGCAGCGACGTCCGGCCGGGCTGAGCCCGGGACGGATGCGGACCTCCAAACTGCGCCCGAAGCCGA
Organism: Arthrobacter sp. NPDC055585; assembly: GCF_053619115.1. Taxonomy (NCBI): domain Bacteria; kingdom Bacillati; phylum Actinomycetota; class Actinomycetes; order Micrococcales; family Micrococcaceae; genus Arthrobacter; species Arthrobacter sp. NPDC055585. The sequence goes on along the minus strand of NZ_JBSHIT010000002.1, from coordinate 262,511 downwards.
AGCCGAAGCCGAAGCCGAAGCCAAACCCGAAGCCGAAGCCGAACCCGAACCTGAACCTGAGCCGGACGCCGAAGCTGAGCGGGAAACCGCTGCCGGCGCAGAACCCGCAGCGGAACCCGAAGCGGTGGCCGCAGCGGAACCCGAAGCGGTGGCCGCAGCTGAACCCGATCCGGCCGACCCTGAAGCCGGGCCAGAACCCCGGACCGGGGCCATTCCCGCGCCGGAGGAAGGGTCGGAGCACGCCGGCGACGGACAGCGGCGCGCTGTTGTGCTGCCTGAATTGCCCGTGGCACCGCCTGCCGGCTCTGCGCAGGAAGCCGGCGATACTTCCGCGGACACCGCCGCGGCTGAGGGAAATGAAGCGGATATCGAAACCGAAACGGCTCGGCCGGCAAAGGAACCCGGACAGGGGGCTGAATCTAGTGAGGTGGAAGGTCCTGCAGATACCCGTGAGCCGGCACAGCAGGCTGGTCAGCCTGACGGGCTGCCGCTGGACGCTGTCCTGATGCCCTCAGATCTGCGGGAACGTACCCGTCTGGCGGTCCGCGGTGAACCCAACGACGTCCGCCGGGCAACCTTCCTGGATACCCAGACAGCCAAGATCCCCGCAACCCGCGGTTTTCGGGGGTTCCTCGCCTCGCTGGGCATCCGGATCTCGCCCTCGGCCCGCGAGCTCGACGAACGCCAGGACACCCGCACGGTCAGCCAGCACTGGCCGGGCCCGCGGACCATCTCCGTGGTCAACGGCAAGGGCGGGGCGAACAAGACTCCCACCACCGTGATGCTCGCTGCCATTTTTGCCCGCAACGGCGGCGGGCCAGTCCTGGCTTGGGACAACAATGAGACCCGCGGGACCCTTGGCTGGCGTACCGAGCAGGCCCAGCACGACGCAACGGTCATGGACCTGCTCCCGGAAACCGGCCTGCTGCTCTCTCCGGCAGCGCAGTCGGCCATGCTGGCTAAGTTCGTGCACCACCAAACGGACGACAAATACGACGTTCTGCGTTCCAACCCGAATGTGCTCGCATCCGAGCAGAAAGTCACCCGGGCAGACTTTGATGCCCTCCACGCGGTGGCTTCGAAGTACTTCCGCCTGAACATCGTTGATTCGGGCAATGACGAAAGCGCCGAGCGCTGGCTGCGGATGATTGACCACACCGACCAGCTGGTCATCGCTACCACCACGGTGGAAGAGCACGCAGAGGCTGGTGCCCTGCTGCTGGAGGCGCTGCAGGAACGCGGCGGCCGGTACGCCGAACTGGCGCGCGGCGCCGTCGTCATTGTGTCCCAGGCTGACCGCAACGGCACCGAAGCGCAGGCCCGCAGGGTGGCCGAAGCCTTCAAGGTGCTGGCGCGTGCTGCAGTGACCATTCCCTACGACCCAGCACTGGTGAAGGGCCAGATCCGTTATGCCTCGCTGCGGCCTGCCACGCAGCGTGCCTGGCTGAAGGCAGCAGCGGCGGTTGCCGGAGGCCTGTAGGAAGATCAGCTTGCTTAGTATCCCCACTTTTTCCTAGGGTAGAAGGCAGCGGCGGTTCAGACCGGACCGCCAGACCACGAACGGAGGCAAAATGTCAGCACATGATATTTCCGGCAAGAAGGTCGCTTTCCTGCTCACGGACGGCGTGGAGCAGATCGAACTCACCAGCCCCTGGAAGGCAGTTCAGGAAGCCGGCGGATCGCCGGTCCTGGTTTCACCGGCCAGCGGCACCCTGCAGGGCTTCAACGGGGTGGACAAGGCAGACACGTTCACCGTTGACCTGGACGTAGCGGATGCCAACGCTGCGGACTTCGATGCACTTGTCCTGCCCGGCGGCGTCGTCAACGCAGATTACCTGCGCGTGAACAAGGACGCCCAGCGCTTCGCCCGGGACTTCTTCGAAGCGGGCAAGCCGGTGGCAGCGATCTGCCACGGACCGTGGCTGCTGATCGACGCAGAAGTAGTGAAGGGCCGGGACGTTACGTCCTTCCATACCCTCGCCACCGACCTGCGCAACGCCGGTGCCAACTGGAGCGACGAGGAAGTGGTGGTGGACCAGGGACTGGTCACGAGCCGTACCCCGGATGACCTGGACGCGTTCAACGCCAAGGTCGTTGAAGAGATCTCCGAGGGGCAGCACGCGGGCCAGCACGCCTGACGTTTCCCCGCTTTCACTCCGCCCCGGATGCCCACGGCATCCGGGGCGGAGTGCTGTCCGGGCCCTGCCGGTACGGTGTGCGGGTTGACCAGCGGATTGGATGAGACGTCCAAGTCCGTTTTCCCCTCAAGTACCTAGGGTGGTGGAAACCGTCCACACCGCTGCCCGCGGAAACCCCGGGCAGGGAACAGGGGAGTGCCGCAGTGACCAGCATTGAGAACGAACCGTCGGGGCAGCGTCCGCTTGAAGGAATCCTGGTGGCCGATTTCTCCCGGGTGCTGGCCGGACCGCTGTGCACCATGACCCTGGCGGACCTTGGTGCACGGGTGATCAAAGTTGAACGACCGGGAAGCGGGGATGACACGCGCAGCTGGGGCCCGCCCTGGTCCGCCACCGGCGCAACCTACTTTGAGTCCGTGAACCGGAACAAGGAATCTGCCTGCCTGGACCTGGGTGATGAAGAGGGCAGGCAGCTAGCCCGCGAACTGGCGCTGCGGGCCGACGTACTGGTGGAAAACTTCAAACCCGGCGGAATGGACCGGCTGGGGCTGGGGTACACGGAACTGAGCGCCGCCAACCCGGGACTGGTGTACGCCTCCATTTCCGGTTTCGGGGACCGCGGAGGACGCGAGCTGCCCGGTTACGATTTTGTGGTGCAGGCCCTCGGCGGCCTGATGAGCATCACCGGCGAGGAAGGCGGAACCCCGCTGAAGGCCGGAGTTGCCCTGGTGGACGTGCTGACGGCCAAGGACACCGCCATCGCCGTCCTGGCGGCCCTGCAGGCCCGCCGGACAACCGGCCGCGGCAGCCATCTGAAGCTGAACCTGCTCTCCAGCCTTCAGGGTGCGCTGGCGAACCAGGCGCAGGCCTACCTTGGCGCCGGTGTGGTGCCGGGCCCCATGGGCAACGCCCACCCCTCGATCGTCCCGTACCAGCTGCTGGCCTGCGCTGACGTACCTCTGGCCGTGGCGTGCGGCAATGACGCTCAGTTCGCCCGGCTGGCCCGGGAACTGAACACCCCGGAACTGGCAGCTGATGAGCGGTTCGCAACCAACAGTGCGCGCGTGCAGCACCGCGAGACGCTGATCCCGCTGCTTGAGCGCTGCCTGGCAGCGGCACCGGCGGCGCACTGGCAGGAACGCCTGAGCCGTGCCGGGATCCCGGCCGGCAAGGTATCCGGCATCGATGAGGGCATCGCCTTCGCGGAATCCCTGGGCCTGAACCCGGTGCTTGAGGTCCGGGATGCCGACGGCGCCGCGGCAGGTCAGCAGATCCGCCACCCCGCCCAGTGGGAGCCTGCGCTGGCTCCGCGGGCCGAAGCCCCGCCGAAGCTGGGACAGCACACCGAAGAGATCCTGAACTGGCTCCGGGAACCTGCCGCCGTGCCGGAACCGGAGGACTACCTTTCGCGCTGACGCAGCTCCAGCCACAGCGGCGCGAAAACATCCGGGTCATCCAGATCCACACCCAGCAGGGAGGACGCCAGCGCAATGCGGTGGCGCAGGGAGTTCCGGTGCACCCCCAATGCCCGGGACGCGTTCTCCCAGTGGCCGCGGTGACGCAGATACTCAGTGACCGTTCCGGCCAGATCGGCCCGGGGGTACGCCAAGAGCGTCCGTACCCAGGCCTCTGCAGCAGCGTGGGCAGGGCCGGCCGTTCCGGCGAGGGTGCCGGCCGCAGCCTGGGCCAGGGCCCGGCGCAGCCCGGGCAGCACGGCGGGCACCTCTGTCAGGCTGACCGGATCACTGACGGCGCCGGACAGCTCCGGGATCTCTGCCGCCGGGGTCCGGGATTCCCGCTCCGGGCGGTCTTCCGCGGGCAGAAGGACGTACAGCACGCCGTCGCGCTCGTGGCGCAGCGAGCACCCGGTCAGGTCCTCTGGAAGCGGTGGAACCCCGGGCGCCGGTTTCAGGGCCTGCGCTGCCCCCAGCAGATCCTCCGCCCCGGTTCCCGGCCCCGGACCGGCGCCCTCACCTGCCGCCAGTGCCAGCACCCGGACGCGGCGCGGCAGCTCGGGATGGCCGGCGTCTTCGGCCAGAATCCGCGCGGCTTCGGTATGGCCGTGGAGCACCAGCTTGGCAACCGCGCCCTCCAGTACGGCGGCTGCACCGGAAGCAGCTTCGCGCTGGCGTGCCTTCAGCGCCAGAAGGGTGCAGACGGTCATGATGACCTGCCGGTCCGGGGCAGCGAGCTTGCGTCCCGGACCCACGGCCAGGAATCCGTGAATTTTGCCGCCGGCAGCAATGGGGTACTCAACTACCGGCTGGCCGTGCAGCTCGAATGTCGCGGCCGAATGGGTGCCGGCCCGGTTAAGCCGGATCGTCTCTTCTCGAAGCAGCGGCAGCAGGGCACCCGTGCTCTCCGGCCAGTAGCGCACGGGTTCCGTTCCGGAGGACGGAAGGAAGGCGGCCCAGCCGCCCAGAGCCTGGGCGAGGCCGCGGATGACGGCTGCGGCACCTCCGGGCCGCATGGCAGCCTGCGCCAGCGACGTCTGGGTTCCTAAACTGCCCAGCAGCTCCGCCTGGCCGCTGCGGGCTGAGAGTCCCCAGTAGGACCGGGAGACGTTCTGGAAGGGAACGCCGTCAGGCACGGCGAGCAGATGGATCTGCGCTTCGTCGCAGGCAGCGGAGAGGTACTCCGGCACTTCGGCGAGCCAGGGCCCCAGCCCGATGCCAAGCGCGTGGACGCCCCGGGAGCGGAGGCGCTCAACGTACTGCCGGGTCGCTGCGGGATTGCCTCCCAGCGGCATACCCGTGGTCAGCAGCAGCTCCCCGCCGTCGAGATAGGGGGTGGGATCCACAAGTTCCGAGACATGGACGCCGGTCAGTTCACGGGCCGGCAGGGAGCGTCCTTTGACGGGAACCAGATGCGCTCCAAGGACGGCGCAGAGCTCAGAAAGGGAAACCATGGGATAAATCATCCGGTATCCGGGCTAAATCTGGCCGGAATGCTCAATGACGCATGTCGCACCCGTCCGTAGCGTGTGCTCATGACTTCAACCGCTCCCGCCGGCGAAACCACACTGGCGCAGTCCCGACACCTCGAAACCACGGTTCCAGGCCCGCGTTCCCGCCAGCTGCACGCGCAGCGGCAGGACCAGGTGAGTTCCGGATTCGGCACCGCACTGCCGGTCTTCATAGAACGGGCCGACGGCGGAATCCTCCAGGACGTGGACGGGAACCGTCTCATTGATTTCGCCTCCGGAATTGCAGTGACAAGTGTCGGTGCGGCGAATGCCCGGGTCCGGGAGCGGGTTGCGGCGCAGCTCGAAAAGTTCACCCACACCTGCTTTATGGTCACTGAATACGATTCCTTCACCCAGGTCTGCCGCTGGCTGAACGAACACACCCCCGGGGACTTCCAGAAGCGCACGGCCCTGTTCTCTACCGGCGCCGAAGCCGTGGAAAACGCCGTCAAGATTGCCCGCGCCGCTACCGGCCGCCCCAACATCCTGGTGTTCGACGAGGCCTACCACGGCCGCAGCCTGCTCACCATGGCGATGACGGCCAAGGAGAACCCCTACCGGCTCAACTTCGGTCCGCTGCCGGAACAGGTGAAGCGCGCACCCTCAGCCAATCCGCTGCGTCCGGCGCGGGAAGCACAGCCGGGAGCCGGAGCCGCCGAGGCTGCGCTGGCAGGAGTTGAGGAACTGCTCGCCGAGCACGGCCCGGAAACCTTTGCCGCCATGGTGATCGAACCCATCCAGGGCGAAGGAGGCTTTGTGGTTCCCGCCCCGGGCTTCCTGCAGGGACTGCGCGCGCTGGCGGACAAATACGGCATTGTCCTCGTCATGGACGAAATCCAGGCCGGCATGGGACGCACCGGAGCGCTGTTCGCCAGCGAATACGAAGGCGTAGCCGGAGACATCACACTCAGTGCCAAGGCTCTGGCCGGCGGCCTTCCGCTCTCCGCCGTCACCGGCCGGGCGGAACTGATGAACGCCGTGCACACCGGCGGCCTGGGCGGAACCTACGCAGGCAACCCGCTGGCCTGTGAAGCCGCGCTCGCCGTGTTCGAGGAGTTTGAGGACGGCCGCCTTCTGGCTAACGCCCGGGCCATCGAAGACACCGCCCGGGACGTTCTGGAACCCCTGGCCGAAAGTGTTCCAGCCATGGCGCAGTTCCGCGGCAGGGGAGCGATGCTCGCCCTCGATTTCGCCGACCCCGGCAGCCTCGAACCGCGTCCTGATCTGGCCCAGGCCATCTCTGCCGCCTGCCACGCCCAGGGAGTCCTGACTCTGACCTGCGGCACCTACGGCAACGTCATCCGCCTGCTGCCACCGCTGGTCATCGGACCGGAGCTGCTGCGGGACGGGCTCCAGGTGCTGCGCACAGCAATCCTGGAAACCTCCGGCACGGCCGAGGCCTAAATACCTCCCAGCATTCCCGCCCAAACCCCGCCGGCCACCGCCGGCAGTTCGAAAGAGAAGAACCCCATGAGCACCACAGCAACCCCGGCCACCCAGGCCCTGGACCCCTCGGACCTGATCAGCTTCGATTCCCTGCTCAGCAGCGAGGAACTGGCACTGCGTGCGAAGGTCCGCAGCTTTGTGGACGAAGCAATCCGGCCCAACATCGCCGGCTGGTTCGAAGCCGCACATTTCCCGCTGGAGATCGTTCCGGAAATGGGCAGGCTGGGGCTGCTGGGAATGCACCTGCACGGCTACGGCTGCGGCGGCCGTTCCGCGGTGGAATACGGGCTGGCCGGAGCAGAGCTTGAAGCGGGGGATTCAGGGCTGCGGACCTTCGTCTCCGTTCAGGGGTCCCTGGCCATGAGCGCCATCTCCAAATGGGGCTCCGAGGAACAGAAGACCCGGTGGCTGCCCGGCATGGCCCGCGGTGAAGAAATTGGCTGCTTTGGCCTCACCGAGCCCACCGCAGGTTCCGATCCCTCGGCCATGAAGACGTTCGCCCGACGGGATGGCGAGGACTGGGTCCTGAACGGCACCAAACGCTGGATCGGTCTGGCCAATGTCGCTTCGGTGGCTGTGATCTGGGCACAGACGGACGACGGCATCCGCGGGTTTGTGGTGCCGACGGACACCGCCGGGTACGCAGCCGTGACGATCGAGCCCAAGCTGTCCATGCGGGCCAGTGTCCAGTGCGAAATCGAGCTGACCGACGTGCGGCTGCCCGCCGACGCCGTCCTGCCCGATGCCCGCGGCCTGCGCGGCCCGTTCTCCTGCCTCAACGAAGCGCGCTACGGAATCATCTGGGGCTCGATGGGTGCTGCCCGGGACTCCTTCGAAGCGGCGCTGGCCTACTCCAAGGAACGGCTGCAGTTCGACAAGCCGCTCGCCGGATACCAGCTCACCCAGCAGAAACTCGTGGACATGGCACTGGAAATCAACAAGGGATTCCTGCTGGCCCTGCACCTGGGCAGGCTCAAGGATGCCGGCGCGCTGGCGCACCACCAGATCTCGGTCGGCAAGCTGAACAACGTCCGGGAAGCAATCGCCATTGCCCGCGAAGCCAGGACCATCCTGGGCGGGAACGGCATCACCCTGGACTACTCACCGCTGCGCCACGCCAACAACCTCGAATCGGTGCGCACCTATGAGGGTACGGACGAAGTCCATACCCTCATCCTCGGCCAGCACCTCACCGGCGTTCCCGCCTTCCGCTAACCGGCCCGCAGAACTAAGGAGAAACCCTTGGCCAGCAATACCCCCGCCGCCGAACTGCGGCAGTTCATCGCCGGCAAATGGGAAGACGGCGGCGGCGCAGAGCTCGTCTCCTCCAACCCCGCCCGGCCCGCAGAAACGGTGGCCGCCGGAGCGCAGGCCTCGCCGGAGCAGCTGGAACGGGCCGTCGAAGCTGCAGCAGATGCTGCCCGCGCCTGGGCGGCTGCGCCCATGCACGAGCGCGGCGCCGTCCTGCTCCGCGCAGCGGCACGGCTGGAGGCGGCAGCGGATGGGCTGGGCCTGGAGCTTGCCCGGGAGGAGGGCAAGACCCTCGCCGAGGGCAGGGGAGAGGTGGCCCGCGCTGCGCAGATCCTGCGCTACTACGGCAATGAGGGGGACCGTGCTGCCGGAGAGATGTTCTCTTCACCCCGGCGAGGGGAGCAGATCCTGGTGGTCCGCAAGCCGCTGGGCGTGGTCGGCGTCGTCACGCCCTTTAACTTCCCCATCGCGATTCCGGCGTGGAAGATCGCCCCGGCGCTGGTCTACGGCAACACCGTGGTCTGGAAACCGGCCAGCGCCGTACCACTTCTGGCACAGCGCCTGGCGGAAGCCCTGGACGAAGCCGGACTGCCCAAGGGCGTCCTGAACCTGGTGATGGGGCCCGGCAAGCTGGGCACGGCCATAGTGGAACACCCGCTGCTGGACGGACTGACTTTCACCGGCTCCACCGGAGTCGGCCGGAGCCTCGCCGCCGCCGGTGCCGCCCGGGGCGTCCCGGTCCAGGCCGAAATGGGCGGTAAAAACGCCGCTGTTGTGCTGGCCGGCGCTGACCTAGACCTGGCCGCCGAGCAGGTGTTGTTCGGCGCCTTCCGGTCCACCGGCCAGAAGTGCACGGCAACCTCGCGGCTGATCGTGGAGGAGTCCGTGGCCGGGGACTTCCTGGCCCGCCTCACCGCCCGGCTCGGAGACTGGAACACGGGAGACCCCACAGAGGCGTCAGTGCAGATGGGGCCGCTGGTGTCCGCTGCCGCTGCCCGGGACGTGCGCGCGGGAATTGATGCTGCCCTCGCCGGCGGTGCCCGCCTGCTGTTCCAGGGCGGAATGCCCGACGGCGCCGGGGCTGAGTCGGCGTTCGTTCCGCCGGCGGTCCTGGAGCTGCCCTCCGACGCGGACGCCGCGGAGTCCAACCCGGGCTGGACCGAGGAGTTCTTCGGTCCGGTGCTGGCCGTCCGCCGGGCCTCCAGCGCGGACCAGGCCTTCGAATGGGCAGGCCAGGGAGAGTATGGCCTCTCCGCCGCCGTCTTCACCCAGGACGTTACCCGCGTCCTCGACGCCGTGGAGGGCATCGACGTCGGCATCCTGCACGTGAATTCAGAATCAGCCGGCGCCGATCCGCATGTTCCGTTCGGCGGAGCCCGGAAATCCGGCTACGGGCCCAAGGAACAGGGCCAGGCTGCTAGAGAATTCTTCACCCACACCACCACCGTCTACCTGCGCGGAGGCACTCCCGCCTAGGCTGCTCCCACGTAAGAAACACCGGCCGGCACCACCGGCTGACCGCCAGTTCTGCACCACCTTCAGCACCGCTCACTGCACCGCAACATAAGGGGTAATCACATGGCTCGATCAGAGGTGGACGCCGCCAAGGCCGAACCGTCACTGTTGAAGGTCCTGGGCAACTGGGACGTCCTGGCACTTGGCTTTGGAGCCATGATCGGCTTCGGCTGGGTGGTGCTCACGGGAGACTGGATATCCTCAGCCGGAACCGTGGGTGCCGCACTCGCCATGACCGCGGGCGGTCTGATCATGGCCGTGGTGGGCCTGACCTACGCCGAACTGGTCGCCGCGATGCCCAAGGCAGGCGGCGAGCACAACTATCTGCTCCGCGGCATGGGACCGCGCTGGTCCTTCATTGGTTCCTGGGCCATCACGGGCGGGTACATCAGCATTGTCGCGTTCGAGGCCGTGGCCCTTCCGCGCACCGCGACCTACCTGTTCCCCAACCTCAACGCGGTGCCCCTGTGGGAAGTGGCGGGGGACCAGGTTCACCTGACTTGGGCGCTGGTAGGCGTAATTGCCGCCGTCGTTATTACCGGCATCAATATCCTGGGCGTGAAGCAGGCCGGGTTTGCGCAGACCTTTGTGGTCCTGCTGCTGCTCATCATCGGCCTCATGCTGGTCTTCGGGTCCTTCACCGGCGGATCCGCAGCAAACATGGAACCGTTCTTCACCGGCGGCATGGGCGGATTCTTCGCCGTCCTGGTAGTGGTTCCGTTTATGTTCGTCGGCTTCGACGTCATTCCCCAGTCAGCCGAGGAAGCCAAAATTCCGCCCCGGCAGATCGGACGGCTGGTGGTCATCGCTGTTCTGCTCGCCACGGTCTGGTACGTCGGCGCGATTCTCACGACTTCATCCGCCATGCCGGCCAGCGAGCTGGCCGGCGCGGACATCGCGACCGCGGATGCCATGGGCGCCCTGTTCAACAGCGACACCATGGCCAAGGTGCTGATCGCCGGCGGCATTGCCGGGATCCTCACATCCTGGAACTCGCTGCTGCTCGGTGCGTCGCGGCTGATGTACTCAATGGCGCGCTCCGGCATGCTGCCGGCCTGGTTCGGGCAGCTGCACCCGAGGTACCGCACCCCCGCGAACGCGCTGCTGTTCATCGGCGGCATCTCCGTGCTGGCTCCGTTCTTCGGCCAGAACATGCTGGGCTGGCTGGTGGACTCGGGTTCGCCCAGCATCGTGATCGCCTACGCGATGGTATCCCTGGTCTTTGTGCTGCTGCGGACGCGTGAACCCAACATGGAACGTCCGCTGCGGATCGGCGGCCGGGGCAACGGCGGGCGGATCATTGGCCTGGCTGCATTTGTCCTGTGCCTGGGCCTGCTCTCGCTCTACCTGCCCGCGATGCCCGCCGCCCTGGGAGCCGCGCCGTGGCTGATGTTCGGGCTCTGGTGGGCGCTGGGCATGGTGTTCCTCTTCCGGATTCCGGCTGGGATCACTCCCGGCGTCGACGCCGAGGAGAACCTGCTGGCGCGCCTGGCGGTGCGGAGGTCCCGGCGGTAAGCGGCCGGCGGCAGGGTCCGTCCGCCTTTCGGTTTCAGGAGCCGCCGGCATAGTCCGGGCGTTCGAGCAGCCGAGACACTGCGTAGCCAATGACGAGACCCCAGAAGGCCGGGTGAATGTTGAAAAGACTCAGCCCGGAGATGGTCACTACGAAGCACACCAGGGATCCCAGGGTGAACGTCGTGGCGAAGGCAGTTATAAAGGCCTGCTGAAGCGCCCGGAGCATGGCGATGCCTCCGAGGGCCAGGATGAATTCTGTGGGGGCGGCGAGCATAAGCCGGGTAAGAGCTGGTGCCAGGACTGCACACGTCATGGCAAGAATGCCGAAGACCACGGCGGATGTGTACTGCCGTTCCCGGGCCCCGGAGGAGGTCATCAGGGCGTTGGTTGGTCCCGTTACGCAGGCCGAAACGGCGCCGCAGCAGGCATTGACGACGGAGAACACGCCGGAAACGACGGCAAAGACATTAACCGGCGGCTTGTGCCCGGCGGCGCGCAGCACTGCGATGCCCTGGCCGTTTTGGACAAAGAGCACGCTGAGGGAGAGCGGCAGGAGCAGCTCGAGCTGGGCAGCCCAGGTGAATTCCGGAACGGTGAAGACGGGCATGGCAAAAACCGGGCCGTTCCCAAGGGGAGTGAACTGGCCGCTTGCTGCTACCGCGAGACAGCCCGCGGCGAGCGTACCGAGCACCGGCGGGAGAACCTTACCCAGGGCCGGCACTGCCGTCAGGATCAGGAATGCGGCCACCATCGGGAGCGCTACAACGGGGTTCCCCTGTGCGGCGGCAACAACGTCCGTGCCGAATGTGAGAAACACAGCGGCCACCATGGCCATGACGATGGGCATTGGGATCGCTGCCATCATTGCCCGCACGAGGCCGGTTGCGCCCAGCACGAGGATAAGAATTCCCGAGGTGAAAAACGCACCAACAACCTCCGGAAAGGACAGATGCTGCAGGGACGGGCCCAGGAGGATGGTACCGGGGATAGACCAGGCGAAACCCAGCGGCTGCCGGTACAGGAGAGACACAAGCAGGGTAGCCGCCCCGCCCGAGAGCAGGATGCCGAAGACCCAGGATGCCAGTTCACTCTGGGACAGTCCTCCCGCCACCCCAACCGCGAGGGTAACCGCAATGGGGCCGGAGGCGGTGAAGATAAGACCAATTACCCCGTTGGAAACATAGGGAAGGCCGAGGTCACCAAGTACCTGGCGTGCGCCTGCCGGCCGAACTCCGGGACGTTCAAGTAACGGCTGGCGTGCCTCTGGCGCAGTTGCCTCCGTGAGCGGCATTGCTGGTTGGTTTGGGCGGAATACGGGCATTGTGGCTCCTGGCATCTGGCGCATCAACAACAAGGCGCTCCGGAAACCCTGTTCCGGAGCGCCTTCGGCAGTTGAGCGGCTCGCTCGGCACTGCTGGCTAGCGGCTGTTCTCCTGCTTGTGCTGGCCGTCCTTGGCCAGGACGTAGTCGTACACCGCTTCTTCACCGGGCTGGCCGTCCGTGCGGGGCCGGGGATCGAGCATAAGCTCCGGCTTGACTGCGGAGGCGATGTCGTCGGCGTTGTGGGGATCGTCGGGGAAGTACAGCTGCTGGGTCACGGGCTGGTAGCCAGGCGCGGATACCTTGATATGGATGTGCGCCGGACGCCAGGCGTGCCACCCTGCAGCATTGATCAGCTGGCCGCAGGCTCCGTCGGTGGGAATCTGGTAGGGCGCCGGGCGCATCGTGTTGATTTCGAAGTGGCCATCGTCGTCTGCCATGACTGTGGCACGGAAGAGCCAGTCGGGAAGCCCCGGGGCGTACTGCGAGTAGAACCCGGCGCTGTCCGCATGCCAGATCTCCACCTGGGCGTTCTTGAGCGGGTTGCCGTCCGTGTCCGTGAAACGGCCACGGAAGAGCAGGGGAGTGCCCTGCTCATCCTCACGCATCTCAAGGGTGGCCGGTGTCTTGAGCACGGGGGAGTCCTGTACGTAGTACGGTCCCTCGATGGTGCCGACAGTGCCGGGGCGGTCCTGGGAGTTCACGTCCTCCACTGTGTGTTCCAACCACACATCGAGGAACAAGGGCCATTCCCCGTCTGTCCCCACTTTGATGAGCCAGGCTTTAAGCGCGTTGTACTCCTCGTACGTGACTTCATGTTCCACAACGATGTCATTTGCGGCTTTGATCAGGGCCCCTGCCAGCAGGCTGACCCGCTCCTTGGGCACATCCAGCCGGGTGAGCTTGCCGGAAGCCGTGAAACGCTCGGTCGCTTTGGAGCCGGCTTCACCGGCAGTGCCCTCAGTCTCGTTGCGGGCGTCGGCGTGGGTCTCAGTCATGGTGCTCTCATACTCCTTCTTGACGTGGGCCGGAAAGAGTTCCCGCGCCCTCTGCGAACCTCCGGCCCCAAGGCGCCGAACGGCCCGTCCTCCCGTGATGCAGCTCTCATCGTAGAGCCGAGATAAGGACGATACAAATATCGATTAGGCCATTTTTTGGTCAAGATCCTTACATAAAGGACCCCTTGGTCAAACCTAGGTATTCCCCTGATGTGAGAGTGCTCACGATCCGGAAGAGTTGGTTGGCAACGTCCTTCGGGGCACCGCGGCCGGGCCATGACCGACCGCGGATTCCGTCCCGCACCCTCCAATGAAGGAGCCGCCATGACCGAGAACCTGAACCATGTCCGTGAGGTCCTCGCGGACGCCGTGGTCGACGATCGTGAAAACGGAGTCATCCGGGCCAAGCGCGAGATCTTCACCGACCAGGAGATCTTTGAACTCGAGATGAAGCACATCTTCGAAGGCAACTGGGTTTACCTTGCGCATGAGTCCCAGATCCCGAACGTCGGGGATTACTTCACCACGTACATCGGCCGCACCCCGGTAGTGATTACCCGCGATAAGGATGAGAATCTCAACTGCATCGTCAACGCCTGCTCCCACCGCGGCGCAATGCTGTGCCGCCGGAAGACGGACAACCGCACGACCTTTACCTGCCCGTTCCACGGCTGGACATTCAAGAACTCCGGTGAGCTGCTGAAGGTCAAGGATTCCCGCAACGCCGGCTATCCGGAAACCTTCAACAAAGAGGGTTCCCACGACCTCACCAAAGTAGCCCGCTTCGAGTCCTACCGCGGTTTCCTGTTCGGCTCGCTGAAGGCGGACGTGCTACCCCTGGAAGAGCACCTGGGCGATGCCACCAAAGTAATTGACTCCATCGTGGACCAGTCCCCGGAGGGCCTCGAAGTGCTGCGCGGATCCTCCACTTACACCTATGACGGCAACTGGAAGGTGCAGGCTGAGAACGGCGCGGACGGTTATCACGTCACCGCGGTGCACTGGAACTACGCTGCGACGACCGCCCGTCGAAGCGTGGGTGATTCCACCAATAAGACCAAAGCCATGGATGCCGGCAAATGGGGCAAAGTGAAGGGCGGGTTCTATTCCTACGATCACGGACACCTGCTGCTGTGGCAGGAGTGGACCAACCCGGAGGACCGCCCGCTGTGGGACCGCCGCGATGAGCTGGTGGAGAAATACGGCGAGGAGATGGCCAACTTCATGATCAATATCTCGCGGAATCTGTGCCTGTACCCGAACGTCTACATCATGGATCAGTTCTCATCGCAGATCCGCCATTTCCGCCCGATCTCCGCAGATCAGACCGAGGTGACGATCTACTGCATCGCACCCAAGGGTGAATCGCAGGAGAACAGGTCCAAGCGCATCCGCCAGTACGAGGATTTCTTCAACGCCACGGGTATGGCTACTCCGGATGACCTCGAAGAGTTCCGGTCCTGCAATAAGACCTACTGGGCCACTTCAGCGCCCTGGAATGACATGACGCGGGGCTCCACCCATGAAATCGCCGGCCCGGACGAGCAGGCCCAGTCGCTGGGAATGACCAGGGTCATAGCCTCCGGTGTGCGCACGGAGGATGAGGGACTTTATCCAATCCAGCACGGGTACTGGAAGGAAGTAATGGACCGGGCACTGGCCGAAGAGGACCGCTCAACGCCGGATGGCGTTCCCGCGATTGCCTAGCCAAGAACACGGAAACCAGAGAGAGACCGCACCAATGACCAGTCTTACATCCCCGGCGGCGGCGCTTAAGACCGCCGATGAGATCGCTATCCTCGAAACGGTCCGCGCCTTCCTGTACAAAGAAGCCCGCCTCCTCGATGACCGCCAGTTCGACGAGTGGCTTCAGTGCTACCACCCGGACTCCGAATTCTGGATGCCCGCATGGGACGTCGACGACCGGCTGACCGAAGATCCGCAGAACGAGGTTTCGCTGATCTACTACGACAACCGCGGCGGCATTGAGGACCGCGTCTTCCGGATCAAGACGGACAGGTCCTCTGCCACGTCCCTCCCTGAGCCGCGCACCGGGCACAACATCACAGACATAGAAATCATGGAGCACGACGGCGGCCAGGTGAAAGTGCGTTTCAACTGGTTCACCCTGTACTTCCGTTACAACACAACAGACACGTACTTCGGGAGCAGCTTCTACACGATCGATTTGTCCGGCCGGGAGCCGGTGATCATGAAGAAGAAAGTTGTTCTTAAGAACGACTACATCCACCACGTAGTCGACATTTACATGATCTGAGAGCGGCGTCGAAAGCCGTACACCCCGGGCCAGGCTTTGGCCCCGTTGACTCTCTTGCCTAACGGCATATCCGTATTATCCCGAGCCGCGAAGGCGCGGCCCCAGCCAGGAGGACATTATGGGCCACAAAGTAGCCCTCAGCTTCGAGGACGGCGTTACCAAAGTCATCAAGGTCGGCGACTATGAGACCGTGATGGACGCTGCCTACAAAGCGCGCATCAATATTCCATCGGACTGTCGTGACGGAGCCTGCGGGACATGCAAGGCATTCTG
The DNA here is from genome assembly GCF_053619115.1 of Arthrobacter sp. NPDC055585. Taxonomy (NCBI): domain Bacteria; kingdom Bacillati; phylum Actinomycetota; class Actinomycetes; order Micrococcales; family Micrococcaceae; genus Arthrobacter; species Arthrobacter sp. NPDC055585. The sequence continues at coordinate 246,812 of NZ_JBSHIT010000002.1, read as the reverse complement.
CGATTCCGGTTCCTTCGACCCGGGGGATTTCATTGACGACGCGATGACAGAGGAAGAACTCGACAAGGGCTACATGCTCACCTGTCAGGCAGTTCCGGAGTCTGACCTTGCTATTCAGATTCCGGCCACATCTGAATCCGCCAAAACCTCGGCCGCGACCTTTACGTCGACCGTGAAGCAGCTCAACAAGCACTCCGAAACCACGGTTTCGTTCACGCTCGAGGTCGAGAACAGGGAAGCGCTGGCTTTCCTTCCAGGGCAGTACGTGAACCTCAAGGTCCCCGGCACCGATGCGGAACGTTCCTATTCGTTCAGCAGCGGGCCCGAGGTGCAGGATGCCTCATTTATGGTGCGGGTAACGCCGCAGGGAGCGATGTCCGAATATCTGCGCGACCGGGCGGCTGTGGGCGACACCATCGAATTCACGGGACCGTACGGCTCCTTCTTCCTGCGCGAGCCCAAGCGCCCGCTGCTGCTTCTAGCCGGAGGCACGGGCCTTGCCCCGCTCCTGTCTATTCTGGAAAAGCTCTCGGAAAACCCGCCGTCGGCACCGGTCCACCTGATCTACGGGGTGACCCGTGAGGCAGACATCGCCGGGCTTGAATGGCTACGGGATTATGAATCGAGGGTGCCCGGTTTCACCTGGGACTACATCGCGTCCGAACCGGGTACGACTGCTCCCCACACGGGCTACGTCACACAGATCATCGAGCCCTCCCACCTCAACGACGGCGATGTTGACATTTATCTGTGCGGTCCGCCTCCCATGGTTAATGCCGTCTCCCGATGGCTGGACGACGAAGGCATAAAGCCTGCGAACTTCTACTTCGAGCGTTTTGCTCCCAAGGAAGCCACCGGCGGCGATGCCGAGACCGGCGCCCCGGCGCCAGTGGAGAGGATTCAGGCCGAGGGAGACACGATGAGCCGGGGCGAGGCGGTGTCTTCCCTCGAGACCGGCCGGCTGGATTTCGGCAAGGAGGACAGCTTCGCCCAGCTGGACGCCCGCATGGGGCTGGAGCTGGCGGTGAGCGAGCTGATGCTGGGACGCCTCAGCGAGGAACAGCTGCAGCAGTTCCGCAGGCTTGCCGAGGCCACGTCCCGGTCCGTGACTGGAGGAACCATCCAGCAGCCGGATGAATTCGCCCGCACAAACGAGGAGTTCCACGAATACCTCTTTATGGTGTGCAACAACCCGATGCTGCTTGAGTCCTATAGGCGGCTCGACGTCCATGCCCAGGTTGCTGAGGCGCTGATAGAGGGAAGCCCGATCTTCGAACGGGTCGTCCAGGACCATCTTGATATTGTCGACGGCTTTGAGCGCCGGGATAAAGAGCGGGTCCGCGAAATCATCATGTCCCATGCTCGGGCTGCCAAGGAAACCATGGCCGGAGCAATCGATGCCAGGGCCGTCGCATGACAATTCAGCCGTATGCGGGACAGTTCCTGACCCCGGGACGGTACAACGGCAAGGTCGTGCTGGTGACCGGAGCCGCACAGGGAATCGGTCAGAAGGTGGCCGAACGGATCAGCGCGGAGGGCGGCGCCGTCGTCCTTGCAGACCGGGCCGATCTGGTCCATGAGACGGCGCAGGGTATCCGGGAGTCTGCCCGGACATCCGGTTCAGGAGGCTCAGCTACCTCTGTTACCACTGATCTGGAGACGTTCCCGGGGGCTCAGCAGGCAGCTCAGGCGGCGCTGGACGCCCACGGCCGGATCGATGTGCTGGTGAACAACGTGGGCGGGACGATCTGGGCCCGCCCGTACGAAGAATACGATGAGGACAAGATTGAGCGGGAGATCCGGCGCTCGCTGTTCCCAACACTATGGACCTGCCGGGCTGTCCTGCCGGCGATGCTGGAGCAGGGGTCCGGCACCATCGTGAATGTTTCCTCGGTGGCCACCCGGGGCCTGAACCGTGTGCCGTACGCGGCGGCGAAGGGCGGAGTCAACGCATTGACGCAGTCTTTGGCAATGGAGTTGGGCGGCCGCGGCATCCGTGTGGTGGCCACAGCGCCCGGCGGGACCGAGGCGCCGCCCCGCAGGGTAAAACGCGGTCCGGAAGCCGAATCCGCCGAGGAAAAGGCCTGGTACCAGATGATCGTTGACCAAAGCGTTGACTCATCGTTTATGAAGCGCTACGGGACTCTGGATGAACAGGCCGCACCCATCGTATTCCTCGGATCAGATGAAGCGTCCTACCTGACCGGGAGCATTCTTCCAGTCGCCGGCGGGGACTTGGGCTGAGGCCCTGTGACCGCATGGATCCAAGGGGCAGGGGGGCCTCCTCCGGTAGAGTTGCGGCCATGACGGTGACCTCAAATCGCGGTGAAATGGCGCAGGACATGCCTCTCATCGGCAGGTCGGAAGTCTTCGGTGAACTGTTGGAGATTCTCCGCACCGTCCGCAGGGGAAATGTGGGTGCGGTGGTTATCACCGGCCCGTCCGGTGCCGGGAAGACTGCACTCCTTGACCATTTTCTGGAACACTGCCGCTCGGCGGCTCGTGGCGTGCAAATACTCTCCGCCGTCGGTGATGATTGGGAAGCCCAGTTTCCGCTCGCCGGTTATTCGCAGCTGATGGTGACGTTGCCGCTGCGCTCAGCCAGGGACTACGACGACGGAGCGGCCCTGCCTTCCCGCCCGGGTCCTGGCCTCACACCCGCCCAGGTGCTGAATTACGCTCTCACGCTCAGCACCCATCTGGAAGGACTCCAGGCTCACGGAACCGTCGTGGTTGCCGTGGACGATGTCCACAAGCTTGATGAGGAAAGCCTGCGCATCCTCACTTTTGTTATGCGCAGGCTGCACGGAAAACGAATCATGTTCGTGCTCACGCTCAATCCCGATGACCCGGTCGTTTTGCCCGCGGGGGCCCTGGACTTCCTGGCCAGCCACCGGGTAATCAGCCTCACCCTTGGCCCTTTGACCCCGCAGCAGGTCCAGGATCTGGCACGCACCATGCTCGGCCTCGAACTCTCAGCGGCGGCGGCCCATGGCCTGGTCCGCCACACGGGAGGGGTTCCGGAACCAACAGTGGAACTGCTCCGGGAGCTGCCGCCCGAAACCTGGCAGACCTGGTTTCCCTCCCTTCCGCCGACCTCCCGCGTCCGGGCCAGGGTGTGCAGTCTGCTGCGCGCCGCTTCCCCGGAGCTTGTTGCCGTGGCCGAAGCGGCGTCGGTGCTCGGGCGCCGCGCCAGCCTGGCGGACGTGACGGCGGTAAGCGGGGTCGACTCCGTCATAGCGGCACTGGACGAGGGGCACCGTGCCGGGCTCATCGGGTTGACCGTTGACCAGACGGAGTCCGCGGTTACTTTTTTTGAACCGGGAATGGCAGAGGCCACGTACGAACAAATCGTTCCCAGCAGGCGCATGGCACTGCACTGTCTGGCATCCGGAGCCGTTGGGTCCGAGGGACAGCGTCTGGGCCACCGCGCCTCTGCCACGCCCGGGGCTGACGAGTCCCTGGCCAGTGAGCTGGAGGAATTCGCGCGGTCCCGGGCTATGGTCGGAGCGTGGCAGGATGCCTCCACGGCGTTGTTTTCGGCAGCCAGGCTCTCCCAGGACATTCGTTTCCGGAATGACAGATTCCTCAGGGCTGTGGACGCGCTGGTGGGGTCAGGCGACATCGCGCAGGCCCAGATGTGGGCGGCAGCAGTGGACGCTCTGCCTCCTTCGCCGCTTCGTTCTTCAGTGCTGGGCTACCTTTCCACCGCTTCCGGACAGAACGACAACGCCCAGGCGCACCTTGATATGGCCTGGCGCACTTCCAGCCTGCAGCGTGATCCGGCCGCTGCCGCGCAGGTAGCGCAGCGCTTCGTCCTGCACGGGGTGGCGTCCTGGAACGGCCCGGTGATTACCGGCTGGGCAGAGCGGGCCATGGCACTGACGCAGCCGCGGACTCCCGCCCACGTTGAATCAGAGGCCATCTACGGTCTGGGTCTTTACGCCGAGGGCCGGGTGGCCGACGCTGAGGCTTCCTACCAGCAGGCTTTTGAACATGCTGCTGAGAACGCCCAGAAGCAGCGTGTCCAGATGGGCTACGGCTGGCTGGCGCTCCGTCTGGACGACGCTGAAACTGCGCTGGTGAACTTCGAAGCGGCTGTGCCGACTGAGTACCGCGGCGGATCAATGCGGATCTCTTTGTGGGCCGAGGCCTGGCTGGCGCGCACTCACCTGATCCTCGGAGACTGGGAGGCTGCCGCCGCCACAGTCTCCCGTGCTTCCCTCCGGCTGGAAAGCGCGCAAATGCCGCTTATCCGGCCCCTGCTGTACTGGACAGCAGCCGAGCTGTGGTCCATGCGGGGTGACTGGGACCGGGCACGTTACTACGTTTCCCAGGCAGCGGTGCAGCCAGGGGCATACCGTTCAATGCAGGTCCCCGCGAGCCTGGCCCGGGCACGCCTGCATGAGGCGAGAGGGGATTATGAAGGAGTCCTGGCCGTTCTTCAGCCCTTGACCGAGCTGGACCCGTGGACGGAGAACCGGGTTTCGTTTTGGCCGTGGCAGGACACTTACGTCAACGCCCTTGTTATGACAGATCAGCTGGATGCAGCCGAGTCGTTCCTCACCGCTTTCGAGGGAGTTCCCCGCGAGCGCGAGGTGTCCTCAGACATGGCACGGATGGCGTGGGCGAGAGGCCGGCTTATGGCCGCCCAGGGAGACCCTGACACGGCCAGGGAACACTTCGAAGCAGCGCTGGGCCACCTTCGGGGCCTCAACCGGCCGTACCTGCGGGCACGCGTGAATTTCGCCTACGGTCAAAGCATGCGCCGGGCAGGCAAACGGCGTCTGGCGTCGTCAGCGCTGCGTGCTGCGCGTGAACTGTATGACTCCCTGGGCGCGGGGATCTACGTTGAACGGTGCGACCGCGAACTCACGGCGACGGGCTTCGATACCGGGCATGCAGCTGGACCTGCAGCTCCAGCACACATCAATCACTACCCTCAGCTGACAGCACAGGAACGGGCTGTCGCCGGCCTCGTTGCAGCCGGTGCCACCAACAAGGAAGCAGCCCGGGCGCTGTTCCTGGCGGAAAAGACGGTGCAGTACCACCTCACCCGGCTCTACCGGAAAATGGGAATACGGTCCCGCAGCGAGCTCGCAGGTGTGTTCCGCTCCGAGGCGTGACCGAACGGGTCCTTGGCCCCGGGGGCAACCGCAGCTCCGTCTGCTACTTAATGTCAGACGGGTGCTTGGCGAGAGGAACCACTGAGATCTCCATGTAGGGGAACAGCGGCAGGTTCTGCAGGATCTCGTGGAGTTCGTCATTCGAATCGACGTCCAGGATGGAGTAGTTGGCGTAGGCCCCCGCCACTCTCCATATATGGGGCCATTTACCCGAGCGCTGCAGCTGCTGCGAATACTCTTTCTCTGCAGCCTTGACCTCGGAGGCATCCTGAGCGGGCATGTCAGCCGGCAGGTTCACGTCCATGTGGACCAGGTATTTCATTGGTGACCTTTCGGTGGAGCGGTGTGGTTAACGGTCTGTGCGGTAGCGGGAGAGCTTTTCTTCGTCGACGGCGGTGCCGGCGCCGGGGCCCTCGGGGACGCGGATGCGTCCGTCAGTGATGGTCAACGGCTCAGCCAGCAGATCGTCGGCCATGTCGAGGTAGTTGGACAGTTCAGCTGCACGTTTGGCAGTGTGCGCGAAGGCTGCGCCGAAAGTGACCGAGGCAGCAGTACCGACCTGGGTGTCGATCTGGTTGCCCACATAAACGTCGATCCCCATCCCTTCCGCCATCCCCACGATTTTGGCCGCCTCCGTGAAACCGGAGCGGGCCGTCTTCACCGCGAGGAGGTTCGCGCCGCCGGTGAGTATTTCCCTTGCGGCTTCGCCCAGGTTGCCGGCTGACTCGTCCGCGGCGATGGGGATAGGTGAATTCGCTACCAGGCGGCGGCGGCCGAGCACCTCACGTGCGTCGTCCGGCTCTTCGAGAAACTGGAGGCCCAAATCTGCAGTACGGCGCAGTACCTCGGCCGCCTCGTTCGCAGACCAGCCCCTGTTGGCGTCCATGTAGAGCTCGGCATCCTCACCGAGCCCTTCCCGCAGTACCCGGGCTGCCTCAATGTCGAGGCGAAGGGGGCGGCGTCCTGTCTTGAGCTTGAACGTGTTGATGCCGTAGGTCTGCCTGAACTCCAGCGCCAAAGCCAGCAGATCAGGCGCCGGCTTGAAGCCGAGCATGTGGGAGACACGCAGAGAATCCGTGTACCCGCCGAGGAGCTTCGTTACGGGCTGCCCGAGGGCCTTCCCAATGATGTCCCAGAGGGCAATGTCCAACGCGCCCTTGGCAGTTTGGTTGTGCACCGTCCGCAGCAGGAGGGCCTGGACTTTCTCACGGTCAAAGACATCTACCCCGATCAGCTGCGGAGCAAATATGTCCTCCACGACCGCAATGATCGATTTTTGTGTCTCCCCGTAGGTGTAGGGGCGCGGCGGGGTGTCAGCGGTGCCCACCAGTCCGTCATCCGTTCGAATCCTGATGAGCACGTGGTCGGCTTCATGCACGGATCCGGAAGCGAAGTGCAGCGGATGCCGGTACGGAATCGAGTAGGGAATCGCTTCAATGGCTGCGATCTTCATGACCGGTTGAGCCTTTCACTGGTGGGAACGGAGGACGCCGGGGAATTCGCTGCTGCAGAAACCACAACGTCCACAAAGTTCTGCAGCAGTGCGGAATTCTGTCCCCGCAGCCAGGCGACGGCAAGCTCGATTTCGGGAACGTTTTCAAGTTCGCGGTAGGAAACACCGGCCAGCTGGAATGCCTGCACACTGGACGGCATGATGGCCACCCCGTTTCCGGCGGCAACAAATGCCAGCATCGTGGACGTCTCACCGACCATCTGGGCTATGCGCGGCTGGAACCCGGCATCACGGCAGAGCTCCAAAGTAGTGCGGTAAAGCACGGACTCCGTCCCGTACGCGATGAAATCCTGGTCTTGAAGCTCATGCATTGCCACCGGTCCCGCTCCGGCGAGCGGACTGAGCGAGGGAAGCGCGACGACGAGCGGCTCTTTGGCCACGCTCAGGTAGTCGATGTCAGTGGACGCCACCGGTGGACGCAGCAGTGCGGCGTTCAGGGAGCCGTCACGCAGCCCGGCTTCCATGGAGGGAGTGAGCATTTCGCCGTGCAGTGCCAGTGCCAGGCCGGGCATGACCTCCTTGACCCGGCGGGCGATCTGCGGCATGAATCCGTAGGTCGCGGACCCGGAGAAACCGACCCGCAGGACCCCGGTGGCACCTTGTCCAACCTGATAGACGTCGGCCTCCAGGGCGGCGACGTCGTTGACGATCTGCCGGCCGCGGTCCAGCAGCAGCTGGCCTGCAGCCGTCAGGTCCACCCTGCGCGTGGTTCTGTTGAGCAAGCGGACCCCCAGCTGTTCTTCCAGCTGGCGGATCTGCTGCGACAGGGGTGGCTGGGCCATATGCAGGCGCTTGGCCGCACGGCCGAAGTGCCTCTCCTCAGCAACTGCAATGAAGTAGTTCAGTTGGCGCATGTCCAACGTTCTGCCGTCCTTAATGCTCCGTGGTGACATCCGGTATTGATACAGATTTCGTCCATAGTAATCTAGAATGTGATGCCTGGAGGAATCAATACGGGATGTGACCGTGCGTCCTATTTGAGCTGAACGGGGAGCTTTGTGCCCATGCGGTTTTCTGCAATCTCGTCCACCTTTTGCTCGGCCTGCTCAAGCCTGCGCTGCCGGGGTACGAGGACGGTGACCACCGCGCCGATGAGTGCCACCCCTCCGTAGATGTAAAAGGCTGTCGATCCTCCGATGCCCCCGGCGGCCAGCCATCCGCCGATGATTGGCCCCAGCACTCCACCCAGCCGGCCTACGCTGGCGCACCAGGCAACGCCCGCAGCCCGGGCGTTGGTGGTGAAGTAGTTGGACTGGAACCCGTAGACGAGCACCTGGGTTCCCAGTGTTCCCACCCCTGCCAGGGCAATAAAGGCAAAAAGGAGGGGGAGCGGGAAGCTGAAGGTCATGAGGCCAAGGGAAATCGCTGCCAGGACGAAGGTCCCGGCGATGACTCGCTGGGGTCCGGTTCGGTCGGCAACCCGGGAGGCCAGCAAACCGCCCACAACGGCGCCGAGGTTTAGCGCCAGCGGGAAGAACAGGGAGTACGTCCGGCCGTAGCCGTAGCCCTCCATGATCTTTGGCAGCCATGTGTTCAGCCCGTAGGTCAGAAGCAGCCCTGAAAAGGACATGAGGCCCAGCAGAATCGATGCCAGCGCGAACTGGCGGGAGAACACCGCGGCGAAACCGGTCTTCTGCGGTGCGGCGCCAACCTGCTGGATGACCCGTTCCTCGAGGAGGGATACGCCGGTACGGCGCGCGGCGGCCAGTGCTTGCTCTTCGCGGCCCCGGGAGAGGATCCACCTCGGTGACTCCGGGAGCTGCCGCCAGGCGATAGGCAGGAGGATGACCAGCGGGAGGGATCCAATGACAAACAGTCCGCGCCAGCCGATGCTGTCATGAAGCAGGATGCCCAGGATTGAAGCCAGCACACCGCCCGCCGGAATTCCGGAGTAGACAATGGCATTAAAGAACTGCCGTCTTCCGGCCGGTGCAAATTCCGCCATGGTGGCGCCGGCGCAGGCGATCACCACTCCCAGCCCAAGCCCGGTCGCAAACCGCAGGGCCCCGAATGCAGGAACTGTGGTGGCAAAGGCTGTAGCCAGCATTCCGACAGAGAACCAGGCAATGCCAAGGAGCATCGGCCGCCGCCGCCCGAAGAAGTCGCCGACGGCGCCGTAGATCAATGATCCAACCAGGACTCCGATCAGGGCCCAGGACCCCAGAAGGCCGGCCGTGGCTGCATCGAATTCACCGATCTGGCTCGGATCGCTGAGCAGTCCCGGCAGGACTGTGCCATAGATGACCAGGTCGTATCCATCGAACAGCAGAGCTGTGCAGATGATGAAGGCCACCCATCTGGCTGTCCGGCCTTCCTGCTGGGAATTTTCGGTAACAACGGCATGCGGCTTCGTCATGGTCCCGAGTCCTCTCTGAATTGAGCCGTAAGACGGCGTCACCGGGGACCCGAGGCCGTCCTCCGGGTGTTTTCAGCCTGACACTCATGTGATGCACGCCATATCGGGGAAATGCCCGGCTTTTCGCCCGGGGTGCATTCAGAGGCTGCGGCTACTGAAGCGTCATTTCCGTACTCCTAATCGAACTGTCCCGCCGAATGAATGAAGCCTTCCCATCCGGATTGGAGCACTGGTATCAGTTCATACAATGTGGATATGGATAAGCGTGCTTTGGTGCTGGCCGGCATTCGAATGCCTCGCTAGGCTGACAAAATGATCAACCGTGCACGTCTTCATTCGGATCTTTCCCGTCTCGGCAGGGAGACGGACATGCTTCTGGCTACGGCCACGTCTCTGGCCGGAGATGAGATGGCGGCTCCTTCACTTTGTGAGGGATGGACCCGCGCTGACGTTCTTGCCCACGTTGCCTCCGGTGCCCGGGCCCAGGCAAAACTCATCAGCGACGCTGTCTCCGGCAGGGCGTGTACCAGTTATGCCTCCACCGGCGCCTCGTCCCAGGCGGCTGCTGACACGGGTGTCCTGCCCCGCGAGGACCTGATCGAAGAACTTGGTGCTTCGGCTGCCGCGTTCAGGCAGGCGGCCCAGCTGCTGGGCGGGGACCTTGCCGTGCCCACACTGCAGGTGGACGGTACGGCGATTCCCGCCACATCCATCGTGGAACTCCGAATCTCCGAGGTGCTGCTGCACCACCACGACCTCGATACAGCGTGGACCATTGAGGAAGCGGACCCGGATTCACTGCTGAACGCAGTTGAGGCCGCGGTGCGGGCCCTGAGTGCGAAGGGCGCTCCGGGGATGACGCTGGTTACCGAAGAGCGTGACGAGTGGACCATCGGGGATGGCGGAATGCGCATATTGTCCGACCGCGAGGGCCTGCTGCTCTGGCTGGCGCGCGGGGATGCAGAACACCTTGAGCTGGACGGTCCGGTACCCTCCCTGCCGTCCTGGTAACCCCTCGAGGAGGGTCCGGGCAATATGGCTGCCCGTTCTGAGGCAGTTCCAAAGCTCGTCCGGAAGCACACCAGCCCGTGAGGTACCGTGAAACTGAACCCCTAGCTTCCCGGAGGCCTCTGCCGAATGACGAATTCCACGTACCTCTGCGGCGGCACGTCGTGGGATGACCAGGGCGCCTTCCTGCGCCTTCTTCAGCCCGGCGGAAACAGGGCAACACTGAGGCTTGGGCCCGGATCAGAGCTGCGCTTCCGCAACCGGTCCGAGGTGCCGCGGTACTGCCTGGGTTACGAGCTGCTGGGGGAGGACGGGCGGCGGTCCCAGCCGTGTCCGGCGAACGCGGCTGCGGAGCGGGGCTACCAGTGCAAACGGTGCTTCTTTCAGGACGAGGGCCGGCTGGTGCACAACAGCCACCGGGGCGGAGAGCTGCCGGACGGACTCAGGAACTATCTTGCCCGGCCGCAGTGGCTCTACATTGCCACCTTCGCGGACGGGACCACCAAGGTTGGCACAGCGGCAGACCGGCGGAAGGTCCTGCGATTGACCGAGCAGGGAGCGCTCGCAGCCCAGTACGTGGCGCGTGCCGCCAACGGACTGCAGATCCGGGTCCTGGAGGACGAGATTTCCAGCGCGCTCGGCCTGCCCCAGGCCGTGCGTGCCGGGCACAAGTGCGCGGCACTGGCGTCCCCGCTGCCCGCCGAAGAGCTCCGGGCCATCAACGCGGGCCACGCCGACGGCGCCCGGGCAGTCCTGTTCGACCGGGATCCGGACGGATTCGAGGTTGTGAAGGAAACATGGCCGCGGCCCGGGGCCTTCGAAACGGTACTGGAGGAGAAGGCGCCGGCGCTGTACCCGCTTCCGCTGTCCACCGGGGACCACGGCCTGGTTATCCGTGGAATGCTGGGCAGCACCGCGCTCGCGGCCACCGACGACGCCGGCCTCAGCTTCCTGGCCGACCTCACCGTCCTGAAAGGGCAGCGGCTTGAGTTCGGTGACTTCCGGACCGAGCTGCCGGCACTCCAGCAGCACCTTTTCTAGTGGCCCTGCAGAGCACTGCCGTTTCGGCGGTGCCGGTGCCGCGACTGTATTCTGAAGCCATGCTTAACACCCCCTGGGAAACCGGTTCGCCGCTCTACCGCCGTCTCGTTGTCATTGCTCTTTCAGTCACCGGCGCGGGAATCCTCATGGTCCTCCTGGGAGCGGTGACCAACCAGCAAGTCATCATGTACCTGGCCCTGCCGGTGATTGTTGTGGGCATGAGCGTGCACCTGAGCGGTATGGTGGTGCGGGCCCGTGACGCCCGACGCCGGATGAAGGGAAACAAATGAGCATCAACCCCGAGCTGGCCGGCCGGAGATACCCGGCAGGCGAGTCCTACCAGGTTGGCCGGGAAAAGATCCGGGAGTTCGCCCGGGCTGTGAAGGCCACGAACCCCGCCCACTTTGAAATCGCCGCTGCCCAGAAGCTTGGCTACGCCGACCTCGTTGCTCCGCCCACGTTCGCGATCATCGTGGCCCAGCAGGCCGACGCCCAGCTGATTCGGGATCCGGAAGCCGGCATCGACTTCTCCCGGGTTGTCCATGCGGACCAGCGCTTCACCCACCACCGCCCCATCGTGGCAGGGGATGACCTGCTGGCGGAACTGCACGTGGATAATGTGCGGGCCATGGGCGACGGCGCCCTTGTCACCACGCGCGCGGAGATCTCCACCGTGGAAGGCGAGAAGGTCGCCACCACGGTTTCATCCATCCTCGTCCGGGGAGAGGGCCAGTAGCCATGTCCATTGCACTCAGCGAACTGCAGACCGGCCAGGAAATCGGCCGGACCACCCTGGAAATCAGCCGGGCGGACCTGGTCCGTTACGCCGGCGCTTCCGGAGACTTTAATCCAATCCACTGGAACGAACGCTTCGCCCGGTCCGTGGACCTGCCCGGCGTCATAGCGCACGGCATGTTCACCATGGGGGCAGCCGTCCAGCTGGTCACCGACTGGATCGGGGACCCCGGCGCCGTCCTGGATTACCAGACCCGCTTTACCCGGCCGGTCACGGTGGAGGACGTCGACGGCGCCCCGGGCGCCGTGGTCGAAGTCACCGGAACAGTTGGGGCAGTGGACCCTGACAACTCCACCGCCCGGATCGACCTGACGGTGATGTTCAATGGCCAGAAGGTGCTGGTCAAGGCACAGGCGGTTGTACGGGTCTGGTGAGCGCTCTGACCTCGATGCAGCTTGCATCCCTGACCACGTCCCGTGTGGGGGGCCCGGCACGCCGTTACCTGAACGCCGAAACCGCCGATGAGCTTATCTCCATGGTGCGGGCGGCAGATGAAGCCTCCGAACCGCTGCTGATTGTTGGCGGGGGTTCCAACCTGCTGATTTCCGACGCAGGATTCGACGGCGCGGTGGTCCACGTGGGCAACCGCGGCATTGAGTTCCGCGAAGGCGACGGCGGCACCGCCGTCGTCGACGTCCAGTCCGGACACCCGTGGGACGACCTGGTGGCCCGGACAGTGGCCGAAGGCTACGCCGGACTTGAAGCGCTCTCCGGTATTCCGGGGCTGGCCGGGGCGACGCCGGTGCAGAACGTGGGTGCCTACGGCGCCGACGTTTCGCACAGCATTGTCTCGGTGCTGGCCTGGGACCGGCAGGAACGCTCACGCCGCCGGTTCGGCGCCGCTGAACTGGAGTTCGGCTACCGGGATTCGCTGCTGAAGCGCACCACGGTGAACGGATCTCCGCGCTACGTTGTCCTGAGCGTTGAGTTTGCCGTGACCAAGGGAACCGTCAGCGCACCCGTGCGCTACGCGGAACTGGCGCGCGCACTTGGCGTCGAGGTCGGCGAGAGTGCCGATACCGCCGCTGTCCGCCGTGAGGTCCTGCGGCTGCGTGCCGGCAAGGGCATGGTCCTGGACCCTGCGGATCCGGACACCTACAGCACCGGATCCTTCTTCACGAACCCGATCCTGCCCGCACCGGATGCTGACCGGCTCCCCGCCGAGGCACCGCGTTATCCCGTTGCTGACCCGGGCATGGTCAAGCTCAGCGCCGCCTGGCTGATCGAGCATGCAGGTTTCGGCAAGGGGTTCGGCCTCCCGGGCACAGCGGGGGAGGAGCTGGCCGGCGGGCGGGCATCCCTGTCCGCCAAGCACACCCTGGCCGTGACAAACCGCGGAAGCGCCTCGGCTGCAGACCTGCTGGCCGTTGCCCGGGCGGTGGCCGACGGCGTCGAGCAGCGCTTTGGTATCCGGCTGCATCCGGAACCCCTGCTCATAAACTGCTCCCTGTAACCCGCAAGCCGAAACAGCGAAACCGCCCGTTTGGAGTTCCAAACGGGCGGTTTCTGCGTTAACCCGGGTACGGGGTTACAACTTAGAGCTTCGAATAGTTAGAATCTTTAACTATGAGCTTTGATGAGTCCCTTAAGCTATCCCGGCAGCTGCGGCCCATGCTGCCCCGGCTCTACCACCTGAGCCGCCGCCGCATCCCCGGCTGGGACCTGACTGCCTCGCAGTCCTCTGTCATGAGCACCCTTGTCGACCGCGGCCCGCTGCGGATGGGGGAGCTCGCTGCCCTTGAAGGTGTACAGCTGCCCTCAGCCACCTCCGTAGTTAACGGGCTGGTGAAACTGGACCTTGTGGAACGGCGGGCAGACCCCGCCGATCGGCGCGCGGTCGTCATTGACCTGACCCGGAAGGGAAGGGAACAGGTGGACCAGCTCGTGGAGCGCCGGAATCAATCCTTTGCGCTGCTGCTGGAGCGCCTGCCGGAGCAGGACCGCAAACTGCTTCAGGATGCCCTGCCGGCAGTCGTGCGGCTGCTGTCCCTGGGACCGGATACCGAAGACCTGCAGCTGGCCGGCACCCCTCCCGTGGCCGGGTGACTCCCTCCTCCAACCGACGGTCAAATACATCCCTTGAAAGGCACCACAGATATGAGTAAGACCGGGCGGGAAGCCCCTTCACATCCCCGGCTGGCGGACGCGCTGCGAGGCCAGCCGAAAACAGTCTGGGTGACGGCCTTCGCAGCAGTGATCGCGTTTATGGGCATTGGGCTGGTGGACCCGATCCTGAACACCATTACCGAGGAACTCGGTGCTTCCCCCACGGAAACCACCCTGCTCTTTGGCTCCTACCTGGGAGTCCAGGTCCTGGCCATGCTGCTGACGGGTGTGATGTCCTACCGCTTTGGCGCCAAACGCACCCTGGTGACCGGACTAGTGCTTATCGTTCTGGCCGCGGGTGCCTGCTCCCTGGCAAACAGCATCGAGACGCTCGTGTGGCTGCGGGCCGTCTGGGGACTTGGCAACGCGTTCTTCATCGCTACGGCCCTGTCTGTCATTGTGGGTGCCGCAGCCGGCGGACAGGCAGGAGCCATCCTGCTGTATGAGGCAGCGCTCGGCGTGGGGCTCGCCGTCGGGCCCCTGCTGGGCGCTGCCCTGGGCACCATTTCCTGGCGCGGGCCCTTTGCCGGAACCGCTGTGCTGATGGCGATCGGCGTCATTCTCTGCACAGCGATGCTGGCCAAGGACAAAGACAAGTCCGCGCGGCAGAAGATCCGGCTCATCGACCCGATCCTGGCCCTGCGCAACCGGAACCTGCTGATGACTTCCCTGGGCTCGGCGTTCTACACAGCGGCGTTCTTCTCGATCATTGCCTGGTCGCCGTTTGTGCTGGAAGAAGGTGCCTTCTTCGTTGGGTTTGTCTTCTTTGGCTGGGGTCTGTGCGTGGCGGTCTCATCCGTGGTGCTGGCACCGAAGGTGGCCGGCTGGTTCGGTGAACGAGGGGGAGCGGTGATTACGGTGCTCATCTACGCGCTGGTACTGCTGGGCATGGCTGCCGGGAACAAGACGGTCGTGGTGATCGGCATCGTGGTCTCAGGCATCTTCTCCGGCATCCTTAACACCCTCTTCACCGGCACGGCGATGAGCTCGGGCACAGGGCCGCGGGCGGTGAACAGCGCCGGCTATAACTTCCTGCGCTGGTTCGGCGGAGCGGTCTCGGCCATCCTGGTGGGCCACGTTGCGCAGTGGCTCGGCATGCGTGCGCCCTTCTGGGTGGGAGCCATCTGCTGCGCCGTAGCTGCGGGACTGCTGCTTCTGCGCAGCGGGGCAGGCGACCCGGATCCGCACAGTGTGCCGGAAGCTGCGGCCGCCGTCGGCGCCGACTAGCGCACCGCCGTCGGGCATCCTTCCCATCAACCAGCGAGAGGCCAGTTACGGTTCTTTCCAAGTGTGGAAAGAGCCGCAACTGGCCTCTCGATGAGGGGAGCGGAAACCCTAGAGGTTGCCGGTGGCGATGCGCAGCATCCGGCGCAGCGGCTCCGCGGCACCCCAGAGCAGCTGGTCGCCGATGGTGAACGCGCTGATGTACTCCGGTCCCATTTCAAGCTTGCGGATCCGGCCCACGGGAATGTCCAGCGTGCCGGTCACTGCCACCGGGGTGAGCTGTTCCATGGTCGCTTCCTTGGTGTTCGGAACCACCTTGGCCCACTGGTTGTCCGCGTCGATGATCCGCTCGATCTCGGCGACGGACAGGTCCGCGGTGAGCTTCAGGGTCAGCGCCTGGGAGTGTGAGCGCATGGCACCGATCCGCACGCACAGCCCGTCGAAGGGGATCCGGCCGGAGTCCGTGCCGAGGCCCAGGATCTTGTTGGTCTCCGCGCCGCCCTTCCACTCTTCCTTGGACTGGCCGTTGCCCAGGTCGGCATCGATCCAGGGGATCACCGAACCGGCCAGCGGAACGCCAAACTGGGAGGAATCCATGGACGGATCCTTCTGCTGGGCCAGCACTGCGCGGTCGATCTCCAGGATGGCCGACGCCGGATCAGCCAGGTTCGCTGCCACGGCGGAGTTCAGCGCGCCGAACTGGTTGAGCAGTTCGCGCATGTGCCGGGCGCCGCCGCCGGACGCTGCCTGGTAGGTCATGGACGTGCCCCACTCCACGAGGCCGTTGCGGAACAGTCCGCCCAGGCCCATCAGCATGCAGGACACAGTGCAGTTGCCGCCCACGAAGTTCTTCACCCCGCGCGCCAGTCCGGCGTCGATGACGTCCCGATTGACCGGATCCAGCACGATGATCGCGCTGTCATCCATGCGCAGTGTGGAGGCGGCGTCAATCCAGAGGCCGTCCCAGCCGGCGTCGCGCAGCTTGGGGTACACCTCGGAGGTGTAGTCGCCGCCCTGGGTAGTGACAATAATCGGCAGCTTGGCCAGCGTTTCAATGTCATAGGCGTCCTGGAGTGTGCCGGCACCTTCGGCGAAGGACGGGGCTGCGCCGCCGGCGTTCGAGGTGGAGAAGAAGACGGGGTTGATCAGGTCGAAATCGCCTTCGTCCTGCATGCGCTGCATCAGGACGGAACCGACCATGCCCCGCCAGCCGACGAAGCCCGCGGTGGGAACAGAAGAAGCTGCTGAAGTCATGCTTTCAGTCTAGGGCAGGCGATCTCAGCCGTCCTGCTCGGTTACGCTGCGGTTCCGGGTCCACAGGGCGAAGCGGTACTGCAGCCCGTTCGCGGACGTGTACCAGTCCTGCGCCGGGCTGACGCCGCTGAACGTCCAGTCCGGGCCCAGCCGCGGAGCGTAGCTGTCGCCGTCGGTCTCGGTGTTGATTACGGTGACAATCGCAACATCCGCCAGCGGCTCGGCTTCGGCATACACCTGGGAGCCGCCGACAATCCAGATCCGGTCCCCGCCGTCACTGCCTTCGGCCGCTTCCAGCGCTGCCTCCAGAGAGGGTACGACGACGGCGCCGGACGGCTCCAGCTCGGCGGCCAGTCCCTCGCGGGAGGAGATCACAATGTTCTTCCGGCCGGGCAGCGGACGGAACGCTTCGGGGAAGGACTCCCAGGTGCGCCGGCCCATGATCACCGGATGGCCCAGGGTGCTGGCCTTGAAGTGGGCGAGGTCTTCGGGCAGGTGCCACGGCATCCCGCCGTCCTTGCCGATGACGCCGTCGGTGGTCTGGGCCCAGATCATGCCGACCAGCGGCACACCGGTGCTTCCGTAACCGCGCGCTGCCAGAGCGTCGTCGAGCTCCAGGCCCTCCTCGCCGGCGCGGCCGACGGGGTAGTAGCGGGTGGAATCAGCGAACCTGTTCAGTTCAGTCAAGACGGGTGCCCTTTCACACGGCGATGGGTGCCTTGATGCCGGGGTGGTGCTGGTAGTCCAGGACCTCGAAGTCATCAAGTTCGTAGTCGAAAATGCTGGCAGGCTTCCGCCTCAGCCGCAGTTTAGGATACGGGAACGGCGACCGGGACAGCTGTTCTGTGACCTGGTCCAGGTGGTTCTCATAGATGTGCACGTCGCCGCCGGTCCAGACGAACTCACCCGGCTCCAGTCCTACCTGCTGGGCGACCATCAGGGTCAGCAGTGCGTAGGAGGCAATGTTGAACGGCACACCAAGGAAGGTGTCCGCCGAACGCTGGTAGAGCTGGCAGGAGAGTTTGCCGTCAGCCACGTAGAACTGGAACATGGCGTGGCACGGCGGCAGCGCCATGTTCTCCACCTCAGCCGGGTTCCAGGCCGTGACAATGTGCCGGCGCGAGTCCGGGTTGTTTTTCAAACCGTCGATCAGCTTGGCGATCTGGTCGATCTGCCCGCCGTCCGGTGTGGGCCAGGAGCGCCACTGGACGCCGTAAACAGGGCCCAGCTCGCCGTCGTCGTCCGCCCATTCATCCCAGATGGTGACGCCGCGTTCCTGCAGCCAGCGTACGTTCGAGTCTCCGCGCAGGAACCACAGCAGTTCCAGCGCAACGGACTTGAAATGCACCCGCTTGGTGGTGATCAGCGGGAAGGAATCGCTGAGGTCAAAGCGCATTTGCCGGCCAAAGACACTGCGGGTTCCGGTGCCGGTGCGGTCGGATTTAGGGGTGCCGTGCGCCAGGATGTCGCGCAGCAGGTCTTCGTACGGTGTGGGAATCGTGGTCACGGCTCCAGTCTAGTAGTGGAGGCCAGTGCATCGGCCAGAAGCGTGAGCACAACGGCATCGCTGAGCCGGTGCCGGCGTGCCGCCGCGGCAAGCTGCCCGACGGCGGCGTCCACCTCTGCGGGGACGGAACCTGTGTGCTCGGCGGGCGGGAAACTTCGCTGGGCGATGACGGTGCCCCGGCGGCGCAGCGCTGTGACGGTTCCCTCGGCCTCGAGTTCCTTGTAGGCCCTGGCCACCGTTCCCGGAGCCACGCCAAGGTCCGCGGCCAGGGTGCGGATGGTGGGCAGCCGGTCACCCGGTGCCAGGACTCCCGCTGATGCGAGGGAACTCACCTGGGAACGGATCTGTTCATACGGCGGGACGGGAGAGGCCAGATCCACCCGGATCTGTGCGCTCATGTCCGCTGGGCCGGAGGAAGGTCCGCCTGCTCGGCGTAGCGGGGATCATCCGGGAAGTGGGACGGGCCGAACTGGCGCCACGCCACCACGACAGCTGCAAGCAGCAGGAGGGTGCCGGCTGCGTTGCTTTGCTGCACCAGCGGGGTGAGCCAGGTCAGCGGAGGTTCAACGGGGATGTCCCGGTTATAGGTGCTGGCCCAGGGGCTGTGCAGGGAGACGTCATAGAACACCAGTCCTGCAGCGGCGAGGCATGCGGCGCTGCTGGTCCGGGCCAGGCGGAACAGGGCGACCCGGCGCAGCCGCAGGTCGGCGTCCCGGTCATCGGGCAGAGCCGGACGAGCAAGGACCAATCGGTGGACCAGATCCGTCAGCAGCGGCAGCAGCAGGACCAGCAGGGCAGCCGTCAGGGCATAGCGCCAGTCAAAGAACGGCTCGAGGTCCTGCCTTGCACCCGGCGCAGGGGCGCCGGGACCTGCATCGCCCGGATAGGCTGCTTCGAGGAAGGTTCGTGCCGCCCGGTCAACGGAAGGGCCGAGCAGTGCCGACGCCACGAGGACAACCAGCGTCAGCGCTGCGGCTGCCGTCCCGGTCCACCCCAGCCAGCGCGGCGGCCGGATGAACTCCAGAGCTTCAGGACCCAGCGGTTCTGCGGCAGGGGAGTGTTTCCTAATTCGGCGCGCATGGGTGAATTCCGTCAGCGCACAGAGCAGAGTGAAGATGCCTGCCGCCGCTGCCACGGCCAGGAGCAGGGAGTTCCGGTGTTCCCAGCTCGGGGCAAAGACGGCTATTCCGGCTATGGCCGCGAGCAGCGTGCCGCCGATGGTCAGGCGAAGGCTGGAGGCTGTTGCCTTCACCGCCTGAGGGGAAGAGACAGGGGCAGGGCCGCCTGAGGAGGACGGCTCCGGCAGCGGAACCCGGGGAGCCCGCTTGAGCAGGACCAGGATGCCGCCGACGGTGACCCAGAGGGATACGTACCGCAGCGCTTCGCCGCCTGCGCTGAGTCCGGGCGGATTTGGGTAGTTCGAGAGGAAGACGCCTCCGGACCAGGCAAGCACGATCATGACACCGGCTGCGGTGCGCAGGACCCGGTGGGCGGAGGCCCGGCGGAGTGCGGCGTCGGCTTCCGGAGAGGTGCCTGGAACTGCGGGCCGGACGGAGATGAGCTTGAGGATGCCGGCAACGGCGGCCACAGTGAGCAGAATCCACGGAGCCCAGCCCGTCAGAAGGTGCCAGGCGTAAACGGATCCGGGGTCCCGGGCCAGCGTGGTGGTAAGGATCAGCAGGTTGTAGGCCAAGAGAAATCCGGCAACGCCGGTCATGTATCGGGGGACCAGCGCCAGGACACCGCGGTGTTCCAGCCGGGCGGTACGGACAGTTCCGCGCGGCCGTGGCCAGGTGAGCTCCCCGACTGCCAGTACGGCCAGGGCCAGGACCGTGGGTGCTCCCAGCTGCAGCACGGCCGAGGAGAAGGAGTAGTGCTCCTCCCACCAGAGTTCTCCGCCCGTTTCCCGCAGCACCGGCTGGAGCACCCCGGGGAGCCACAGTGCCGTGCCAAGCGCGACCATCCCGATGCGCCGGGCGTATTTCTGGGCTGCTTCCGTGATCGTCCTCGGGCCGGTGCCTGGCCTCGGCCGGACGGTGACCATCATAAAAGCAACGATCACGGTGCAGAACGTGATGGTGCCCAGTACCGATAACGCGGCCTCAGCCATATGGATCCCCCGGAGCTATGGACGAAAGAATGTACCAAGTCTCTGGTACATAACTCCGGTGGTCAACCCTCGAGGTTCCGTCGAGAGGCCAGTTACGGCTCTTTTCAGGGCTGAAAGCAGCCGTAACTGGCCTCTCGTTAGTTAGAGGGCGCCGCCGGCAGCCTCGGGGGCGCCGTGGTCGCCGCCGCCGTCTCCCACACGCTCGCGGGCCATGAAGTTCTCCAGATCAAAGAGGTTGTCCGCACGGCGCGCCACGGTCAGCAGCGTGCTCATGGAGGCAACTTCCTCCACCTGCTCCTTCAGGAACCACAGCATGAACTGCTCACCCAGGGCGTCGCCCTCTTCACGGGCTGCCGCGAACAGCGCCTCAATCTGGGAGGTCACCTGCTTTTCCTGCGCAAGGGCCATTGCGATGGGCTCGACGACGTCGCTGAAGTCGTTCTTCACCGGGGCGACGCCGGGGATGCGCACCGGGAGGTCCCGGTCCAGCATGTACTGCACCAGCATCATGGCGTGGTTGCGCTCCTCGACGGACTGGGCGTAGAAGTGGCGGGCCAGCTGCGGGAGGTCTTCGCCGTCAAAGTACACCGCCATGGCGACGTACTGCTGCGAGGCATTGAACTCGTTGCCGATCTGGGCTTCCAGAAGTTCAGTGAATTTGCTCATGCGGCAACAATAGGCCCGCTGACCAGCGGAAAAAAGGACGGATAGGCTTAGCTCGCTAAGGCTTGGCTTGGCTTGGTGGGGCCGGTGCTAGTCGTCGAACGGACGGTACCGCTCCAGGGAGATAACCCGGCGGGGGTTGCGCCGGCTGATCTGGCACACCACCATCTCACCCGGCGCCAGGTATGGGTCCTTGTCCGGCAGCAGGGCGGCCATCCGGTCCGTCATCTGGTCTGACAGGACGCCGAACACCAGCGGCAGAACCGGCCGGTGTGTGCACAGTGCCACCGGCTTGGCCTTCTCAAACAGGGCGTCTACTGCCAGGCGGGCCTTGCCGGGTTTGCGCTTGGCATTGTGCTCGGTGATCGCGTCCACTGTCTTGAACTTGGGCTTGCGCGTATTTACGTACGGTCCCATGGTCTGGACACAGCGCAGCCAGGGGCTGGAAACCACCCGGTCGGGGTGCCAGGCCTGCAGCAGGCGCGCCACCGCCTTGGCCTGGCGCTGGCCGGTGGCAGCGAGCGGCCGGTCGCCTTCGGCCCGGGCCCAGGAAGAGCGCGGCTTGGCCTTTGCATGCCGGACGACGATCAGCGGCCAGGTGTCCAGATCGCCGGTCTCGAAAGCGGTGACCAGCGCCTCCAGCGGCAGCTTGTCTGTCGGGTTGGTCAGCAGGGAGGCCGCTTCTTCCGGCGAGCACCAGCGGACCCCGTCCACTTCTTTGCCGTCCGGCCGCGGCTTGGCCGTGGAGCCGTTGGCGGCCCAGTAATGGACGGCCTTGATTCCCGAAGCAACCGGATACCGGGTTTCCGGCAGGGCGATGCCAAGCCGGATATCCAGTCCAATTTCTTCCTTGACTTCCCGGACGGCACATTCGGGGATGGTCTCTCCGGAGTCAAGCTTCCCTTTGGGCCAGGACCAGTCGTCGTAGCGGGGCCGGTGGATGAGCAGCAGTTCCAGCTGGTCTCCGCGCACCCGCCAGCACAGGGCCCCGGCGGCGATGACCTTCGGCTCGCCGGTCAGGTTCACGGCTGTCTCGGTTCCGTCCAGCAGCAGCGCCGCCGTGTCTTCCGCCGTGTCTTCCGCCGTGTCTTCCGGCGTGTCCCGGCCTTCTCCCGGCGCTGCCACAGGAAGCTCCCGCGCGGCGGGGTCCTCGGTGCCGTGCATCAGCGGCGGGCCAGGGCGCGCTGGCGCGAACGGGAGGCGAGCAGCCAGGACTGCACGTCCTCAAGCGGGTTGCCGTCCTCGTCCTTGTGGTGCCGGGTCCAGATGCCGTCATCCTCCAGGTGCCAGCTGGCTGTTCCGGGATCCAGATACCGGTCCATCAGCTCGATCAGGTCTGCGATGTCCTCGGCAGAGCCCAGCTGGACCAGGGCTTCCACCCGGCGGTCCAGGTTGCGGTGCATCATGTCTGCCGAACCGATGTACACCACCGGATCGCCGCCGTTTGCGAAGGCAAAGACCCGGGAGTGCTCCAGGAAACGGCCCAGAATGGACCGGACCGTGATGTTTTCGCTGAGTCCGGGTACGCCGGGGCGGACCGAGCAGATACCGCGGACAATCACGTCCACCCGGACACCGGCCTGCGAAGCGCGGTACAGGGAATCGATGATCGCCTCGTCCACCATGGAGTTGACCTTGATGATCACCCGCGCGTCCAGGCCGGCCTTCTTGTTCGCGATCTCGCGTTCAATCCGGTCGATCAGCCCTGAACGGACCGACCGGGGTGCCACCAGCAGCCGCTTGAACGTGGACTTGGGTGCGTAGCCGGAGAGCTGGTTGAAGAGCTTGGTGAGGTCTTCGCCCACCTTCTCATCCGCAGTCAGCAGGCCCAGGTCTTCGTAGTAGCGGGCGGTGCGGGGATGGTAGTTGCCGGTGCCGATGTGGCAGTAGCGCCGCAGCCCGTCGACTTCCTGGCGGACCACCAGGGAGAGCTTGCAGTGCGTCTTGAGCCCCACAATGCCGTAGACCACGTGGACGCCGGCCTGCTCCAGCTTCCGCGCCCAGGAAATATTCGCCTGCTCGTCGAAGCGGGCCTTGATCTCCACCAGAGCCAGCACCTGCTTGCCGGACTCGGCGGCATCAATCAGTGCGTCCACAATGGGGGAGTCGCCCGAGGTCCGGTACAGGGTCTGCTTGATGGCCTGGACCCTGGGATCGGCAGCGGCCTGTTCCAGGAACGCCTGAACGGACGTGGAGAAGGAGTCATAGGGGTGGTGCAGCAGGATGTCCCTGCGGCGCATGGCAGCAAAGACATCTGCCGGCTTGGACGTCTCGGATTCCTTCAGGTGCAGCGAGGTGTGCGGCACCTGCTTGGGGTAGTGCAGGTCCGGACGGTCAATCTGGCTGATGGGGCTCAGGCCGCGCAGGTCCAGCGGACCGGGGAGCGTGTAGACCTCATCCGCTTCCACTCCCAGTTCCCGGATCAGCAGCTGGCGGATGCTCGGGTTGATGTCCGGAGTCACTTCCAGCCGGACGGGCGGGCCGAACCTGCGGCGCAGCAGTTCCTTTTCCAGCGCCTGCAGCAGGTTCTCGGCGTCGTCCTCTTCAACCTCAAGATCCTCGTTGCGGGTAACCCGGAAGGTGTAGTGCTCCACAACGTCCATACCCGGGAAGAGCTGGTCCAGGTGCTCGGCAATGACGTCTTCGAGCGGAATGAACCGTGCCGTGCGGCCGGCAACGTTCCCGGCGCGCGGGCCGTCCACGGAGATCAGGCGGGGGAGCTGGTCGGGTACCTTTACGCGGGCAAAGAACTCCTTGCCGCTCACCGGATTGCGCACCACGACGGCGAGGTTCAGTGAGAGCCCGGAAATGTACGGGAACGGGTGGGCCGGGTCTACGGCCAGCGGCGTGAGGATGGGGAAGACTTTGGCTGCGAACTGGCGGTGCAGCTGGGCCTTGGACGCGTCGTCGAGGTCCCGCCAGCCCACCAGATGGATGTTCTCCTTCTCCAGCGCCGGGCGGATCTGCCGGGCAAAGACCTCGGCGTGGCGCTGCTGCAGCCGGTAGCCGGCCTCGGTGATCTGTTCCAGCTGTTCCACCGGGCTCAGGCCGGCGGCGGAGGGCACGGCGAGCCCCGTGGCAATGCGCCGTTTAAGTCCTGCCACCCGGACCATAAAGAACTCGTCCAGGTTCGAGGCGAAGATTGAGAGGAAATTGACGCGTTCCAGCAGATAGAGGTCCGGGTCCTCAGCCAGTTCGAGCACCCGTGCGTTGAAATGCAGCCAGCTGATTTCCCGGTCGAGGAAACGGTCCGGGGTGATGTCGCCGCTGGGCACCAGGGCCGGGCCAAAATCCGGAATATCAATGCGGTCCTGCGTGGCCCGCGGGGCAGGCATCGCCTCGGACGACCCAAAGGGCGACCGTGCGGCGGCTGCGGTGTCGGAATCCATAGTGTTTCTCCCTGGCAGTTCTGGCCGGCCCTGCGCCCCCCTGCACCGCAGGCGGCCAAGGCCCATATCCTCAACCCTACAAGCAGCCGGTGCTTATTCGGCCGCGTACATCACGTCCACGTCCCAGCGCACAAAACCGAGCTTGCGGTAGAGAGCCACCGCGGCGGTGTTGTCCGCATCGACATAGAGCATGACGGCGTCCAGTCCGGACTCGTGCAGGTAGCTGATTCCGGCCAGGGTCAGGGCCTTTCCCAGCCCGGATCCCTGCGCCTGCGGGGTCACTCCAACCACGTACACCTCGCCGATGGCGGGGTGGCTGCCGCTGCGGGGGTGGACCTTGGTCCAGTGGAAGCCCAGCAGTTCGCCGTCGGACTCGCGGACGGCGAGCAGGAAGCCGTTGGGATCGAACCAGTCCTCGGCCATGCGGGCTTCAAGGTCGGCGCGGGTCATCGCTCCCTGTTCGGGGTGATGGGCGAAGGCCGCTGCGTTTGCCGCCAGCCACGCCTCCTCGTCCTGGCCCGGAACGAACGGCCGCAGCTGCACGCCGTCGGGCAGGTTCGCTGACGGCAGGCCCTGGGAAAGCGCGTCGTGGGAGAGCCTCATCCGCCACAGCTCGCGCACCGGCTGGAAACCGAACCGCGCTGCGAGCTTGACCGCTGCCTCGTGGTTCCCGTGCGACCACGCCTTGAAGTCCTGCCCGGCGTCCTGGCGGACAGCCTGGACCAGCGACGTTCCCACGCCCTTGTTGCGGTAGTTCGGGTGCACCACAAGTTCCAGCACACTGCCGTCGTCGGCGGAAGCAGTGAGGACGGCGGCTCCGGCGAGCTCCTGTGCCGTGGCCGGATCGGAGTGCTCATCGTGGGTCAGCGCGAGGAAGACCCGCACCCGGTCAGGATCAGCGGACGCAGAACGCAGGTCAACGAGCGTCTGCTCGGAAAAGGGCGGGTTGCCGTCGGCCTCGGCGGCGGCAGCAGCCAGCTCCAGGATGCCGGCGAGCGCGGATTCCTCCGGGGTGCCGTGCGTAGTCAGGACAGGCCATGTGGTCAGGGGATTCTCGCTCATTGAAGAAGACTAACCATTCACGGCCCAGGTTGGGAGACGGCTCAGGCCTCGTGCCCTGCGGCTGCCGTCTGCTCCTCATGGGTGCGGGCCTTGGCAAAGCGGTAGCCGACGTTGCGGACGGTGCCGATCAGGTTCTCATGGTCGGGGCCGAGCTTCGCCCGCAGGCGCCGGACATGAACGTCCACGGTGCGGGTGCCGCCGTAGTAGTCGTACCCCCACACCTCATGCAGCAGCTGGTCGCGGGTGAAGACGCGCCCGGGGTGCTGGGCCAGGTACTTCAGCAGCTCGAACTCTTTGTAGGTCAGGTTCAGGGCCGTGCCGCTGACGCGTGCGGTGTAGCTCGCCTCATCGATGACGACGCCGGAGGCATGGATTTCGGTGCTGGATTCCTCTGCGGCGGCCTGGGTCCGTGAAACTGCCAGGCGCAGGCGGGCCTCAAGCTCGGCGGGCCCGGCGGTGTCCAGAACGACGTCGTCGGCCAGCCAGTTGGCGGCGACCGCAGCCATGCCGCCTTCGGTGAGGACGAGCACCAGGGGAGTGCCCAGGCCGGTGGCCTTGAGCAGCTGCGTCAGGGACCGGGCCCCCACGAGGTCTTTCCGGGCATCAACCAGCACGACGTCGCAGGGATCGATGTCCAGGAGTGCAGTGGGCTCTGCCGGGACTATGTGGACCTTGTGGTTGAGCAGTTCCAGGGCAGGCAGCACCTCAACAGATGACCCCGGACTGTTGGTCAGGAGCAGAATGTGCGACATAGATCCTCCGAAAGTTGGGCGCACATCATTGGGCACGTATCCCGTCCGGTCCCCAGCGGCCGAAGAGTGGTTGAAAGTATACCCAGCGGCGGCCCGGCAGCCCGTAGCTTTTATCCACGCTGCGTAATAAGGCAGTATGGCTAGGGTGAAACTTTGGAGCATAGCGGTGCCGGCGGCAACTGTACTTGTCGGAATCGTGGCGGCATCCTTTGTTTCCCCCGAGGCCACCGCAGTTTTCACCGGTGCTGCAGCTGCGGTTGCCGGGTTCGGCTGGCCGTACCTGCTTGGTGTTCCCGCCCGCAAGAGCCAGGGACTGGTCCTGGCGCTCGTTGGTGCCGGAGGCACCGCTGCGGCCTACTTCGCCCCGGCTACGGCCATGCTTACCTGGCTGCCCGGCATCGTCGCCGTCGGAGTGGGCGCCGTTTTCCTCATCCAGCTGCTGCGCGGCACCGGCCAGCCGCACCGGCTTGAATCCACCATCGGCGTGATCGCCGGAACCCTTGTTGCCGGCATGGCTGCCGGCTGGGTTGCTGCCGACCGCCTTCCCGGCGGGGGATCGGAAAGCCTGATCATTTCCGGTGCGGCTGCAATCGCCGTGGCCATGCTGATCTCCCTGATACCGCTGGCGGACCGCATCACGGCGCCCATCGGCGTCGTTGCCGGTGCTCTTGCCGCCGCCGGAGCAGCGGCCCTGGTTCCCGGGCTGCCGCTGCTGGCCGCAGCCTTTGTGGGCGCTCTCTGCGCCGCCGTCATTGTGGCCGTGCGCCGTCTGGCGCTGATCCGGGATGACTCTCCGGGGCTCCTGGGAATCCTGGCCGCGGGAGCTTTTCCCGTGCTGGCGCTTGGCACCGCTGTCTACTTTGCCGGCCGCCTCCTGGTTCCCTAACCGGCCCCGGCCCACGGAGTCACACGAGACAAAGCACCCGCCGGGCGGGTTAGGATGTAGGCATGTCGCTTCTTGCTCTTGAAATCTTCTTCATCGTCCTTCTGGGTGTCACTGGCCTGGCTATGGCAGGTTTCGCAGCCCTCGTTGTTGCTCGCCTGTACAAGGGCCAGAAGTAACTCGAACCCCTAAAACCACCCCGAGCTGAAAAGGGAAGGGTCCGGCCATGCCAATGGAGATCCCCACAGACCTCACGCCCGAACTTGTTCCGCTCTCCTGGCTGCTGGGAGTTTGGGAAGGAACCGGACGCCTCGGCGAAGGTGATGCCGAGTCCGAGCACTTCTCCCAGCGGGTAACGTTCCGGCAGAACGGTCTGCCCTACCTGCAGTACACAGCCGAGAGCTGGCTGACGGACGAGGCAGGCACAGTGCTGCGCCCGCTCGCCGTGGAAACCGGGTTCTGGGCGCTGGACCGCCCCCTGAACGACGCCGACGGCGGGCCGGGACTCATCCCGGCGGACATCGTGCCGGCGCTGCGCAGTGCCGACGAAGTCGAGGAACTGCGCAATGATTCCGGCGGGTTCGACATCACCGCCACGATCGTGCACCCCGGCGGAATCGCCGAACTTTACTATGGCCAGATCAAGGGCCCCCAGATCCAGCTCACCACCGACCTCGTGATGCGCGGCGTTAACTCCAAGGAATACACCGCCGCCACCCGGATCTACGGCCTGGTGAACGGGGACCTGTACTGGCGCTGGGACGTCGCTGCCGAAGGGAAGGCGCTCGAAGCGCATGCCTCGGCGATCCTCAAGAAGCAGGACTGATCCCGAGCTCGATTCGAAGGGGAACGGAATACCGTTCCCAGGCTAGGACGTTGCACCTGACATGAGCATCAAAAGCCCCCTCCTTGCCCGCCCCGGCGCTGTCGAAGCTGCCGGCGCCGATGCCGGTACGGCAGCCCATTACGGCGATCCCCTGCGTGAACAGCGTGCGCTGGCTCGCGGTGAAGCCGTCACCGACCTCTCCAGCCGCGGCGTCGTCACCGTCTCCGGAGCGGACCGGCTGAGCTGGCTCAACACCCTTTCCTCCCAGCAGGTGGCTGCCCTCAAACCCGGGGAGAGCTCTGAGCTGCTGCTGCTGAGCATCCAGGGCAGAATCGAACACGACGCCCGCATACTCGACGACGGCGAACGCGCCTGGCTGATTGTTGAAGGTGCTGAAGCACCTGAACTCGCTGCCTGGCTGAACAGCATGAAGTTCATGCTCCGGGTGGAAGTCCAGGATGTAACCGCCGACTGGGCCGTGGCCGGCTCGGTGGCTCCGGTGCCCGCGTGGTCGGACTTTGCAGTCTGGACGGATCCCTGGCCCCAGGTGGGTCCGGGCGGACATGCGTACACGGAATCTGCTGACCCTGCGCACCCCGGATACGAGCGCCCCTGGTACGAGTACCTGATTCCCCGGGACAGCCTGGAGGCAGCAGTCAGCGCCGCAGGGCACTCTCTGGCCGGATCCATGGCAGCCGAGGCCCTCCGCATCGCCGCCTGGCGCCCGCGGCTGGGGGCAGAGACAGATGACAAGACTATTCCGCATGAACTGGACCTGATCCGCACGGCGGTCCATCTGGCGAAGGGCTGCTACAAGGGCCAGGAGACCGTTGCCCGCGTGCACAACCTTGGACATCCGCCGCGCCGGCTGGTGTTCCTGCAGCTGGACGGGTCGCAGCACACCCTCCCTGCAGCGGGAAGCCCGGTCAAACTCGGCGAGCGGGTGGTTGGCCGTGTGACATCCGTGGGGCAGCACTATGAAATGGGCCCGGTGGCCCTGGCTGTCATTAAGCGCTCCGTGGATCCGGAAGCCCAGCTGGTGGTCGAGGACGAGGATGAACTCTATGCGGCAGCCCAGGAACTGATTGTTTCCCCGAACGCCGGACAGGCCGTCGGGCGCCCGACGGGCCTGCTGCGGACCCCCCGTCCGCGCAGCTAGCGCGGCCGGGCCGGCGCCTTCGCGTCTTTCGAGGCGGCACACAGTATTCGAGCGACCCGGCAGCGAGCCGGTACGGAAGGACGAGCCAGATGACTGAGAATCCCACCCAGGGCGGCGCAGCGGACCAGGAGATGCTGGAGCTCGCCGAACGGCTGTTCGACGGCGCCCGCCAGGGGGACACAGAGCTGCTGCGGACCTACGTTAGCGCCGGTGTGCCCGCCACCTTGACCAACGCCGCCGGGGATTCGCTGCTGATGCTCGCTGCTTACCACGGGCACGCCGGAACGGTGCAGCTGCTGATCGAACTGGGTGCGGATGTCAATACGCTCAACGACCGGGGACAGTCACCGCTGGCAGGCGCCGTGTTCAAGGGGTACGCAGACGTTGTCCGCACCCTGCTGGCTGCCGGGGCGGATGCCGACGCCGGTAACCCCTCTGCCCGGGCCACGGCGGCGTACTTCCAGCGCGCGGACCTGCTGGAGGGCTAGCCGCCCCGTAGCAGCGCAGCCCACGCGCCGCCGCCGGCCGTCGAGCGGGGTACCTAGGCAGGCAGGGATACCGACGTGCACAGGCCGGCAGAGACAAAGCCGGCCCCCGCAGCGGTGCGGCTGGCTCCCAGGTTGTTGGACTGGATTCGGGACTGTGGAATCAGTCCTGCCGCCATGGCATCCTCGACGGCGATTGAGGTGACGTAGGAGCCCAGTCCGCGCGTCCGGTGGTCCGGTGCGGTTAGTGTCCCAACGTCGGCCAGGATGCCCTCGCGGATGGTGTAGCCGGCTCCGGCCAGCGGCACCGGGGCGCCGGGTCCTGTGTCATCAACCAGGACAAAGAGGATGTCGTGGCGGGAGAGTTTGGCCTCCACTACGTCGTCCGGAGGGCAGAGGCGCTCCAGGGCTTCGGCATACTGGAAGTCATCCGCAATGGCCAGGTCCTCCGCCACGGGAATCGGGGGATAGGAATCCGTGTAATACAGGTGTTCCTCGGCCATGCCGCGTCCGCCGTGGTCCAGGGAGAGGCGCAAAAGGCCCGAAAAGCTGCTGAGCTCGGCCGTGCTCTTGGAACGAACCTGCTCTGCCGCCCATTCCGGTCCGGAAAAAACCTCACGGCCGAAGAGCCGGACGAACTTCACTTCGTTCGCTTCGTCCTGCACGTCGTATATGCGCTCTTCGTCCTCAGCAGCGGAGAGCGCGTCGTCTTCCAAGCCCAGCCTGCGGGACCAGGCAAGCTGGATAATGGCAATAGTGCCGGGGTCAAGGTCCATAGAACTCAAGTTACACGGGTGTGCGCAGGGCGGCGCAAGGTGCGGATGGCAAACTAATAGGGGACCTAACCAAAAAGAATGGCGGCTTCCTCGTAGCGGCTCTCCGGAACGGTCTTAAGGTTGCCCAGGGCCTTTTCGAACCCAACCCGCACGATGTCAGTGCCGTGCAGGGACACCATGGTCCCCCACAGCCCGTCCATAACCGAGTCCACGGCAGCCATGCCAAGCCGGGTGGCCAGCACACGGTCAAACGCAGTGGGGACACCGCCGCGCTGGATGTGGCCCAGAACGGTGGCACGGGTCTCGATGCCGGTGCGTGCTTCGATTTCCGGAGCCAGCAGTTCACCGATTCCGCCCAGCCGCGGCCGGCCGAAGGAATCCAGCCCGCGTTCGGAATGAGGGGCTTCCATGTCCGTGGTCACGAAGCCTTCCGCCACGACCACCAGGGGTGCACGGCCGCGTTCCCGGGCCTCGTTGACCCACTGGGCAATCTGGTCAAGGCTCACCGGCTTCTCCGGTATCAGGATGGCGTGTGCACCGGAGGCCATGCCGGAATGCAGCGCGATCCAGCCGACATGCCGGCCCATGACTTCGGCAACCATGCAGCGGTGGTGGGACTCGCCGGTTGTCCGCAACCGGTCGATTGCTTCGGTGGCAATCTGGACGGCAGTGTCGAATCCGAACGTGAAGTCGGTGGCATCGAGGTCATTGTCCACCGTCTTGGGAACGCCGACGATCTTCAGTCCGGCGTCGGTCAGGCGCTGCGCGGCTGCAAGGGTTCCCTCGCCGCCGATGGCGATGACAGCGTCGATTCCCAGCCGCTCCAGTGTCTTCCGGATGTTGTCCGGGCCTCCATTGGGGCCTTCGAACGGGTTTGTCCGGGAGGTTCCCAGGATGGTACCGCCCTGTTTGGAAATGCCGCGGACCCGGGTTCGGGGCAGATCGATGATGTCGCCGTCGACCACGCCGCGCCAGCCGTCGAGAAAACCGACGAACTCCACGTTGTGGGTCTTGATCCCGTTGAGTACCGCTCCACGGATAACCGCGTTAAGTCCGGGGCAGTCGCCCCCGCTGGTAAGGATGCCGATCTTCATTACGTGACCCCTGGATCTGGTAGGTGGGCGGCGGCCTCCTACGATTCTAGCCACCAGCAGGCGGGCGCCCGGCATCCGGCGCTCCGCCTGGGCCCGGCATTACGAGGATTAGTGCCAAAGGCACGTAACACAGGGCCGGGCCCGCCCGGAATCAGCGGCTGATGAACTTCTGCAGCAGGATGGTGCCGTCCGTGGTGGGCAGCAGCAGCCAGGCCACTAGATAGGTGCCGACGCCGATGAACGGCAGCAGGAAGCTCAGCAGGACCACAATGCGGACCAGCGAGACGTCCCAGCCGAACTTCTGGGCGATGCCGGCGCAGATGCCGGCCAGCCAGCCGCCGCGGGCACGTTTGATGGGGGAGGAACGCAGCACGTCAAAAAACTTGTCCATCGATTCATTCTTTCTTCTTTTGGGGCTCTGAGGGCGGTAGAGCGGCCGTTTCGGCCAGAGGCGAAAAGCCGTGGAGGAGGAATTAGCCGGTGCGGTTCTTTCCCAGGACTGCCAGCAGGCCGCCGATCACCAGTGCCGCACCGGCTCCGATCAGCAGTCCCAGCAGAACCATGCCGGTGTCCAGCCGCAGGCCGGTGAGCTGCACCGTGAGGATCAGGGCGCCGGCGACTGCCAGCACCAGGCCCCAGACGATGGTGCCCACCCGCACCGGACGATGCTCAGGCTCAGGCTCCGGGAGGTACCCGGCTTCCGACGGTGTTTCAAAGGAGGCCGGGTCCGCGTCGTACCTGCGCGGCCGATCGTTGTTGGATTCGCTCATCGGTCCAGGCTGCTTTCATCCGTGGTCACCAGAACGTTGCTGGCGACACCTTTGATTTCGATGATGATGCGGTTTCCGCGCGCATCAGGATTGAGGGTGCGCTCCTGCGGGCCCACCCAGAGCCCGCCGGTGGATGTGAACCTTCCGCCGTGTTCGAGTTCCACGTTGCCCAGCGCCATCTCGGAGTAGACGGAGACCGGTGCGTCGTCCGGCACCAGGATGGTCAGGTCACCTGCGGCGACGCTGACCGGGACCGTGATGTCTCCGTCGGACAGGTCATCAGCCAAACCGCGCAGATCAAGGTTTCCGTCTGCCGCCGCAACACTGTATCCCTCCGACGCGGTGCCGGACTGGGACACGCTCCAGTTGGATTCGTTGGCCACCACCAGGTTCCGATACGCAAAGCTGCCATTGAACAGCAGGGCGGCGATTAGCGTGAGGACGCCCAGCCCGCCGGCCAGCCCGGAAGACCTGCCGGCCGCGCCGAGGCCTACGATTCCCAGACCGAGGACCACCCCGGCCGCCGCCAGGGCTACGGACACCGGGGAACCGGTTTCGTAAATGCCGGTGTAATCCAGGGCGAGCAGCACTCCGGCCGCCAGGAGGGCAAAACCGCAGATGAGGGCAACCCAGGACGCCGGCGGATGGCAGCTGACGGGTTTCGGTTCCTTGCCGGGGGGAGGGAACTGGACGTAGATGCCGTCGAACTCCCGGTCTGATGCCTTCGCCTGGCCGGACGGACCGGCCGGATGGGCGTCAAAGGGCAGCGGCATGGTGGGTGCATCCGGGCCGGGATAGCCGGCCGGAGCAGGTCCGGGCATGGATCCCGCGGGAGAATGCGGTGTGCCGGCGGACCGCTCTGAACCGCCGGCGTGCATTCCCGCGGACGGCCACCCCTGCTGCGCCGGGGGGCCCTGGCTGTACGGACCCTGGTTGTACGGGGCCTGGCCAGGCACAGGGTTGTTCAGGGGATTCCCGGGCCGGCCGGGAGCACCGGCCTGGCCGGTGGCTGCGCTCTTGGCGCGTCCGGCCCTGGTGGTGAGCCAGTAAATGCCCAGCACCACCGCTGCTACCCAGAACAGACCCCAGAAAACGGACCCCAGCCAGCTGTCGTTCGCCCAGAAGGAGATGCCGGGTCCGCCTAGGCCAAGCACCGTGAAGACCAGGGCTCCGGTCATCCCGGAGGTCCAGGTGCCGTGGACAGCCTCTTCCAGATGGATCCGTCCGTCCGGTTCCGGCAGCAGCGCCCAGGCGACGCCGTACAGAACGACGCCGACGCCGAAGATCGAGAGCACGATCACGATGCCGCGGACCAGTACCGGGTCGAGGCCGGTGCGCTGCGCGATGCCGCCGGCGACGCCGCCGATCCAGCGGTCGGCAGAGCGCCGGATGCCCAGCTGCCGGAGCCAGGCGAAGAATGAATTCTCAGGGGGGCCGCCGTAGGGTGCTGCGCCGGGCGTTGGCGGCGGTACCGGCCGGGGGTGCTCCCCGCCGGGCAGTCCGGGGTCAGTAGGATGCGAGTTCATGCTTCCAGTCTTCCAATCCGGCATCGCCAAGACATCCGGGTTTCCCCTGAGCCACCCCTGAACGTACCCCTGATCAGGGCACAGGGAAGGAAATATGTGCCGTTTCAGGGCTCCCGGCGTGCTTGGATTGGACCATGAGACCTCCCCTGCTCCGCCCGCCCGAGAAGGTGGTTGCCGGTGTCTGCTCCGGGCTGGCCGTCCACCTGGGCATGCCCGTCGGGACGGTCCGCGTCCTGATGGCGGTGCTCTCGCTGGTGGCCGGCGCGGGCATCATCCTTTACGGCTGGCTGTGGATCATGGTGCCCACCGCCGAAGAACAGGCCGCGGCCGGGGACAGGAACCCGCGCAGCGTGGCGGATAACTTTGCCAGGTATCTGCAGCAGGGCCAGGCGAACCGGGCAGGTACCGGAGCCGGTCTCATCGGCAGTCGTGAAATCCTGATTGGGCTCGCGCTCCTGGTCGTAGCCGCCGCCGTTGTGGCCCAGGGGCTAGGGGCGCAGATCAACCTCCAGCTCCTCTTCCCGTTCGCCGTGATTGCTGCCGGTGCGGTGCTGGCCTGGTCCCAGCTGGATGCCAGCCGAAAAGCCGGACTGGTGGCCGGAGCCGGAGCGGACCGGAAGATGGGACTGCTGCGCCTTATCACCGGTCTGGTGCTGGTGGTTTCCGGATTCCTGCTGGTGGTCTCCGGCTCGGTCACCTGGGACGTGCTGCTGGCGGCCTCGCTGGCGTCGATCGCTGTCCTGGCCGGCATTGCGCTGGTTCTGGCACCGTGGGCGGTGCGGTGGTGGCGGGCGTTCCAGGCTGAACGTGCCGGGCGCATCCGCCAGACAGAACGCGCTGAAATAGCCGCGCACCTGCATGATTCGGTGCTGCAGACCCTGGCCATGATCCAGAACCGCGCCGGGTCCGAGTCTGAGGTCATTAAGCTTGCCCGGGCCCAGGAACGGGAACTGCGGCAGTGGCTTTATGCCGATCCGGAGAAGGGCACCGGCACCCTGGCAGATGCGCTGAAGGCCGTGGCTGCCGAAGTCGAAGATGCCTACGGGCATCCGGTGGACTATGTGGCCGTGGGCACGGGGGAGCTGACGGTTCAGAGTTCGGCGCTGGTGCAGGCGGCCAGGGCTGCGCTGTTCAATGCTGCCCAGCACGCAGGAGGACAGATTTCGCTTTACCTCGAGTGCAGTCCTGAAGCGGCAGAGGTCTTTGTCCGGGACCGGGGCCCGGGCTTCGACCCGGACCGCGTCCCCGAGGACCGGCTTGGCCTGCGTGAATCGATCATGGGGCGGATGCGGCGCCACGGCGGCTCGGCACGGGTGCGGAGCAGTCCTAACGGCACCGAGATACATTTGGCATTGCCGCTGGGCGGAGCGGATATCCAGGCGGCGCAGGAGAAGGAAGCAGAGAACCCGTGAGTGCAGCAGACCCAATCGACGTGGTGGTCGTGGATGACCACGCCATTTTCAGGTCCGGCCTGAAAGCTGACCTGGATGCAAGAGTCCGGGTCCTTGCGGAGGCGGCAACCGTGGAAACTGCCGTTGCGGCGATCCGCGAAGCCAGGCCCTCGGTGGTTCTGCTGGACGTTCACCTGCCCGGCGGTTCCGGGGGAGGCGGTGCGGAAGTCATTGCCGGTTGCGCGGACCTGCTGGGCTCCACCCGGTTCCTGGCCCTGAGTGTTTCCGACGCCGCCGAGGACGTTGTCACGGTGATCCGGGCAGGAGCCCGCGGCTATGTCACCAAGACCATCTCCGGAGCGGAGATCTCCGACGCCGTGGTCCGGGTGGCGGGAGGCGACGCGGTGTTTTCGCCCCGGCTGGCCGGATTTGTGCTGGACGCTTTCGGGGCTTCCACGACCGTGAGCGTGGAGGATGAACTGGACCGGCTTTCCGTGCGGGAACGGGAAGTCATGCGCCTGATTGCCCGCGGCTACAGCTACAAAGAAGTCGCCAAGGAGCTGTTCATCTCGGTCAAGACCGTGGAAACCCACGTTTCAGCAGTCCTGCGGAAGCTGCAGCTCTCATCCCGGCATGAACTGACCAGGTGGGCTGCAGCCCGCAGGCTGCTCTAGGGCTTAGCCTGGCCCAGGAAGTCCTTCAGCCGCGCCATTCCGGTGGCAAGGTCCTCATCCCCGAGGGCGTAGGAGAGGCGCAGGTACCCGGAAGGGCCGAAGGCTTCACCCGGTACGACGGCGACTTCCGCCGCCTCCAGGATCAGTGCGGCAAGCTCTGCGGAGGTCTGCGGCCGAACCGGCCCGGCGGCGTTCGGGAATTCCCTCCCCAGCAGACCGCGCACATCCGGGTAGGCGTAGAAAGCGCCCTCCGGCATCGGGCATTCGACGCCGTCGATCGAGTTCAGGGCCTCCACCATGGCCCGGCGGCGCCGGTCGAAGGCAATCTTCATCTCATCCACCGCTGTCAGCGGACCGGAGACGGCTGCCAGCGCTGCCATCTGGGAGATGTTGGAGACATTGGAGGAGAGGTGGGACTGAAGATTGGTGGCCGCCTTGATGACATCGGGGGCGGCAATCATCCATCCGACCCGCCAGCCGGTCATTGCGTAGGTCTTGGCCACCCCGTTGAGGATGACCACCTTGTCGCCCAGCTCGGGGCAGCGGGCGGCAATCGAGGTGAAGGGAACGCCGCCGTAGGTGAGGTGTTCGTAAATCTCATCCGTGACCACAAACAGGCCGTGGTCCGCAGCCCACATGCCGATTTCCGCGACGTCGTCAGGCGGGTAGACGGCACCGGTCGGGTTGGACGGAGAAACGAAGAGCAGCACCTTGGTCTTCTCGGTCAGGGCAGCGTCCAGCTGTGAAACGGTGACACGGTAGTCCTGCTCGGGGCCGGCGAAGATTTCAACGGGAACGCCGCCGGCCAGCCGGATTGCCTCGGGGTAAGTGGTCCAGTACGGCGTCGGCACCAGGACCTCGTCGCCCGGATTGAGCAGCGTGGCGAATGCTTCGTAAACCGCCTGCTTGCCGCCGTTGGTCACCAGCACCTGGGAAGGATCCACGGAGTAGCCGGAGTCGCGCTGTGTTTTCTCCGCGATGGCCTTCTTCAGCTCCGGCAATCCGGAAGCGGGGGAGTAGCGGTGGAAGCGGGGATCCTGCGCCGCGGCAACGGCGGCGTCAACGATGTACCCGGGAGTGGGGAAATCGGGTTCGCCGGCACCGAAGCTGATGACCGGACGACCGGCAGCCTTCAGGGCTTTGGCCTTCGCGTCAACTGCAAGGGTGGCGGATTCTGCAATGGAGGCGATGCGCTCTGAGATTCGGCCGTTGGAAGGCATGGCGTTCCCGTCTGGTTTGGTACTGGATGCGTGCAGTATCGAGTTTGTGTGTGCGTCCGACCTGCGGGTTGTCTCCGGGAACCTGGTCCGGCCCGGCGATTCCCGGCAGTTCATTTATGCAAGCCAAGCTTAGGCGTGCCGGAGACACATTTCAGTCTTTTACTCTTCCCGGGCGGGGTTCCGGGCCGGGAATTCTGCGTCCGCTGGCGCGCACATCCGGCGCGGCGGGACGGGCGCCGGGGCGCGGCGGAACCCCGGTTCGACTCCGGGCGAAAGATTGCGTAGACTAATTCCTCGGTGTTGTTCTGTTGATACTGAATCATGCCCGCGGACCGGTTAGGCCGGAAGCGGTATGTACCGGTAAAGTGGAATCTCCCGAAGGGTAGTGGCGCAATTGGTAGCGCAGCGGTCTCCAAAACCGCAGGTTGCAGGTTCGAGTCCTGTCTGCCCTGCGCATGACGTCGGTTTCGCCGTCTAAAGCAGTCCTTCATGAAGCAGCGGTGCCCAGCCTGAGGCTGCGGGGCCGTGAACCGAACAGATGAGTGAGGCGAAAGGTGACCGAGACAGCTGCCAGCAGCTCCAAGGGACACCCCTCCGGCAAGCCAGCGAAGAAGCGGGGCTTCTTCGGCGCCATCGCTCTCTTCCTGCGCCAGGTCATTGCCGAACTGAAGAAGGTAGTGACCCCCACCCGCAAGGAGCTGGTCCGGTTCACTATCGTGGTTCTCGCCTTCGTGGTGGTCATGATCATCATCGTGTCCCTTCTGGACTTTGTCTTTGGTGCTGGCGCACTGTGGATCTTCGGTTCGGGCGGCGGCGAAAGCTAGCCATCGAATTCCCTTCCGCCCGCTGTGCGGGGAAGGTCCGTTCGAAGAACTGAGCTAGTGACAGACCAATAGAGCTGAAGAAGAAAGCAGGAATCTACGTGTCCGAGCAAGAACTCGATTCACAGATCAATGACGAAACCGCTGATCTGGACACCGAGGATCAGGTAACCGAAGCAGACGCCGCGGCGGATGCCGGTGACGCATCGGCCGAAGACGCTGAGAATGCTGACGAGGCTCCTGCCGACGAAGCGGAAGCCGGGGAAGAAGCCCCTGCTGCTGCCGAGCCCGAAGAGGACCCCGTTGCAGCCTTCAAGGCAAAGCTGCGCCGCCAGGAAGGTGACTGGTACGTCATCCACTCCTACGCCGGTTACGAAAACCGCGTAAAGGCCAACCTCGAGACCCGCATCCAGACCCTCGACATGGAAGAGAACATCTTCCAGATCGAGGTTCCGATGGAGGAAGTCGTCGAGATCAAGAACACCACCCGCAAGATCGTGAACCGCGTGCGCATCCCCGGCTACGTGCTGGTGCGCATGGAACTCACGGATGCTTCCTGGGGCGTCGTCCGCCACACTCCCGGCGTCACCGGCTTTGTGGGCAATGCGCACAACCCGGTACCGCTGAGCCTGGACGAAGTCTTCTCCATGCTTGAGCACACCGTGGTGTCCCCGAAGACCACTGCCTCCGGCGCCCCGGCGCAGGCTGCACAGTCCGCAATTGCCGTGGACTTCGAGGTGGGCGAGTCCGTGACCGTCAACGAGGGCCCGTTCGAGACCCTTCCGGCCACGATCTCCGAGATCAAGCCCGAATCCCAGCAGCTGGTGGTTCTGGTGACCATCTTCGAGCGCGAAACCCCGGTAACGCTCTCCTTCGGACAGGTCACCAAGATCCAGTAACAGACTTCGCTCCGTACAGGACCGCTTTATCCTGAACGGCAGCGTACGGCCGCCGCGCCACGGCGGCCACCAACCCGGACGGACGCTCCTGTCCTTCGGGAACTTATTTCAGAGAAGGACCCTTTCATGGCCCCCAAGAAAAAGGTCACCGGCCTTATCAAGCTGCAGATCAATGCAGGCGCCGCCAACCCGGCACCTCCGATTGGTCCCGCCCTTGGCCAGCACGGTGTCAACATCATGGAATTCTGCAAGGCGTACAACGCTGCAACGGAATCCCAGCGCGGAAACGTCATCCCGGTCGAGATCACGGTCTACGAAGACCGTTCCTTCACCTTCATCACCAAGACGCCTCCGGCGGCTGAACTGATCAAGAAGGCTGCAGGCGTTGCCAAGGGCTCCGGCACCCCGCACACCGTCAAGGTTGCGAAGCTGACCCAGGCACAGGTCGAAGAGATCGCCACCCAGAAGATGGAAGACCTGAACGCCAACGACGTCCAGGCCGCCGCCAAGATCATCGCCGGCACCGCCCGTTCCATGGGCATCACCGTCGAAGGCTAAATAAGCCTCACCGCACGGCTGAGAAGCCGGGCACAACCAAATTCATTCAGCCGGACCGCCCGCAACGGGCGTCACCGGCACGTGGCAGGGCCGAGCGCGGTCCGACAGACCACAACTGCACAAGGAGAAAAAGCAGATGGCAAAGCGCAGCAAAGCATATGAAGCCGCTGTGGCAAAGATCGACGCGGACAAGCTGTACGCGCCGGTCGAAGCCGTAGCACTGGCCAAGGAAACCAACCCGTCCAAGACGGACGCCACCGTTGAGGTTGCTTTCCGCCTGGGCGTTGACCCCCGCAAGGCTGATCAGATGATCCGCGGCACGGTCAACCTGCCCAACGGCACGGGCAAGACCGCCCGCGTCCTCGTCTTCGCCACCGGCGAGAAGGCAGAAGCAGCCATCGCTGCCGGCGCCGACTTCGTTGGTTCCGACGACATGATCGAGAAGGTCGCTGCAGGCTGGACCGACTTCGATGCCGCAGTGGCTACCCCGGACCTGATGGGCAAGGTCGGCCGCCTGGGCCGCGTGCTCGGCCCGCGTAACCTCATGCCGAACCCGAAGACCGGCACCGTGACCCCGAACGTCGCCAAGGCTGTCTCCGACATCAAGGGCGGCAAGATCGACTTCCGCGTCGACAAGCACTCCAACCTGCACTTCATCATTGGCAAGACGTCCTTCGACGCCCAGAAGCTGGCAGAGAACTACGCCGCTGCCCTGGAAGAAGTACTTCGCCTCAAGCCGTCCGCAGCCAAGGGCCGCTACATCCAGAAGGCCACCGTGACCACCACCTTCGGCCCCGGCATCGCCGTTGACCCGAACGTCACCAAGGTCCTCGCCGAAGCGTAGCCTTACCGCTCCCGGCCCCGGCCGGCAGCACTCAAAGCGGCCGCAGCGTAACGCTGCGGCCGCTTTTGCGTGTCCGGAGTGTGTTGGCATGACAGGCATCGGCCCGGACTGCAGGATTAAGCCATGACTTCCATGTTCGGCCCGGTGCGGGTCTCTCCAGTGCCCCGGGCCCTTGGCGAGGAAGGCACGGACGCTTTCCTCGCCGTCGTCCGCTTGGTCAACGAACGGTCCAGAAGGCTCTGGGGGCACTCAGACTTCGAAGAGAGCGCAGCTGCCCAGCTGGCTGTAATGCAGCCCCGCCAGGACGGCGTAAGGGTCATCCTGGCACCCGCCGGGCCAAACCCTGCCGGGGTGGCCGTCCTGATCCTTCCGCTGGCCGACAACACGCATCTGGCCTGGCTGGAAGTAATGGTTGAAGTGCGGGCGGAGGGGCAGGGACTGGGCAGGGCCCTGCTGCAGGCTGCCGAGAAGTACGCCGCAGAACAGGGCCGGACCGTGCTGGAGGGCGAATCAGAACATATCCTCGCTGTGGACAGCGCGCCGGTGCTGCGCCCGGCCACGGGAGCGGGTGAGGTGCCCGCGGACCGCTCAGCCCGGTTTGCGGCAGCGGCGGGCTTTGGACTTGAGCAGGCAGACAGGATTAGCCTGCTGCAGGTATCCGAAGCCAATCCGGAGCCGGTGCTGAAGCGCTTACTGCAGCAGGTGCGCGGCCGGTATGAGCTGATGGCGTGGACGGGCAGTGCGCCCGAAGAGCTGCTGGAGGACTACGCCCTGCTGCGCCGCCGGATGAGCACCGATGCCCCTATGGGGGACATGGACTGGGAAGAGGAAGTCTGGGATGCGGCAAGGGTGCGGCTCAGCGAGAGGACACGCGCCGCGGCCGGGTATGACGTGCTGTGCTGCGCGGTGCGTGAAACGGCCACGGGCCGGCTCGCAGGCCACACCGTGCTGGAGATAAGCCGGGAACGGCCCCGTGTTGCCATGCAGGATGACACCCTGGTCCTGCGCGAACACCGCGGCCATGGGCTGGGAATGGTGTTGAAGGCAGCCAACCTGCTGCGGCTGGAGTCTGAGTACCCCGGCGTTGAACGGGTCTACACCTGGAACGCCGAAGAGAACCGGCACATGCTGCAGATTAATGAAGCACTCGGTTTCCGCCCGGTAGGCTGGGCAGGGCAATGGCAGAAGCGGCTGGCCGGCGTGGCAGCAGGATAAGGCCGGCCCCGGATTTGGTCTCTGCCGGGATCTCCCGTACTCTTGAACTACCAAAGACCGTCGGTCGATGTGCCTTCAATCCCACAGTAAAGCTGAACCTTCAGCTTCCGCGCGTGGAATCCGGTTGGAGAACCATCCGAAAGTCCCTTCCAAGGGCGGCCTGCGCAGGTGAACGAAGTGAACTCCGGATCCAGGTCCGTTGAGTGCCGCCCCGTGCATCTGCCCGGGGCGTTTTTTGTGTTTGGGACCCGATCCACCGGCATTATTTCCCCGGAAGGAGGGTTATGGCAACGCCAACCAAGGTGTCAGCAGTTGAAGAAATCGCCAACGATTTCAAGGATTCAACCGCTGCTGTCCTAACCGAATACCGCGGGCTCACCGTTGCACAGCTCAAGGAGCTGCGCCGTTCGCTCGGCCAGGACACCAAGTACTCGGTCGTCAAGAACACCCTGACGGGCATTGCAGCCAAGGAAGCCGGCATCGACGCGTTCGATGGCCAGCTCTCCGGCCCCACTGCAATTGCCTTCATCAAGGGTGACGCAGTCGCCGCTGCGAAGAGCCTGACGGATTTTGCAAAGACCAACCCGCAGCTGATCATCAAGACCGGTATCTTCGAGGGCAACGCCCTTGACGCGTCCGGTGTTGCTGCCCTGGCTGCGCTCGAGTCCCGCGAGTTCCAGCTTGCACGGGTCGCCGGTGTCCTCAAGGCCCCGATGTCCATGCTGGCCCGCTCGGTCGATGCCCTGCGCATCAAGCTCGAAGAAGAAGGCGGCGCTGCTGCTCCCGCTGCGGAAGAAGCTCCGGCTGCCGCAGAAGAAGCACCGGCCGCCGAAGCAGCCACCGAAGAGTAATAACTCTTCACCCTCAACTCCCGGTGCCTTAGCGCACCACTTATAGGAAGGACGCCACATCATGGCGAAGCTCACCAACGAAGAGCTCATTGAAGCTTTCAAGGAACTGTCCATCATCGAGCTCTCCGACTTCGTGAAGCTCTTCGAAGAGACCTTCGACGTCACCGCTGCTGCTGTTGCAGTTGCCGGTCCGGCTGGCGGCGGCGCTGCTGAAGCTGCTGAAGAGAAGAGCGAATTCGACGTTATCCTCGAAGCCGCTGGCGACAAGAAGATCGCAGTGATCAAGGAAGTCCGCGCGCTGACTTCCCTGGGCCTGAAGGAAGCCAAGGACCTGGTTGACGGTGCTCCGAAGGCTATCCTCGAAGGCGCCAACAAGGAGACCGCCGACAAGGCCAAGGAAGCCCTCGAGGCTGCCGGCGCCACGGTTACCCTCAAGTAGTACTGCTTCTGCGGCACTGCCGCAGACCAGCAAAAACCCCCGCTTCGTTCTCGAGGCGGGGGTTTTTGCGTACCCGGGTTGGGGCTGCCTAGGGGAGCGGTTCGGTGATGTCCGCAACCGTTGCGTCCAGGGCAGACAGCAGCGCATCCCCGTCAACGAACAGACTCGCACCGTGCTCGCCCGCACCCATCGATACGCGCCTGCCCCTGATATCCGGCGCGGCGAAAACCGGCCATGCCACCTTGCTGCCCAGCGGCGTGATGGTTCCGCGGGTATACCCGGTGGCCTCGAACGCTTCCTCTGCCGGCGGCAGCATCAGTTTGTTTGCACCCGCAGCTGCCCTCAGTTTGGGCCAGGAAATCTGGGCGTCGCCGGGAACGAGGACGAACAGATATTCACCGGCCCGGCGACGGACAACCAGGGATTTGACGATGTCTGCCGGGGTGATACCGAGCAGCTGCGCCGCCTCGGCCAGGCTGGCAGCCGCGGGCCGTTCGGTGATCTCGACGTCGAGGCCAAGGCGGTCTGCGGCCGCCAGCACCCGTTCGCGGCCGGTGGGGGAGGGAGCCAAACCTAGTTCCGGTACAGCAGCAGGGCTTCACCCTGGCCGCCGCCGCCGCAGAGCCCGACGGCGGCACGTCCGGAACCGCGGCGGTTCAGTTCGTGGGCGGCATGCAGGGCCAGCCGGGCACCGGAGGCGCCGATGGGGTGGCCCAGGGCAATGGCCCCGCCGTGGATGTTGCAGTCCGCCAGATCAACTCCGAGCTCCTGCAGGGACTGCACGGCCACGGACCCAAAGGCCTCATTGATCTCAACGAAGTCCAGGTCTGCAGCCGTCCAGCCTGCCCGCTTCAGCGCCTGGGAAATGGCGTTGGA
Source organism: Arthrobacter sp. NPDC055585 (assembly GCF_053619115.1). Classification (NCBI taxonomy): domain Bacteria; kingdom Bacillati; phylum Actinomycetota; class Actinomycetes; order Micrococcales; family Micrococcaceae; genus Arthrobacter; species Arthrobacter sp. NPDC055585. Next base: position 203,598 of record NZ_JBSHIT010000002.1, on the reverse strand, counting down.
GGGCTGCGAGTGCAGGCTGTTGTCCGGGCCCGCTACCTGACCGGGCATTCCCACCGTGGCCAGGATCTGAAGTCCCTGCTCCTCCGCGAAGGTCCTCGTGGTCAGCACCAGCGCGCTGGCGCCGTCGGAGAGGGGGGAGGAATTCCCTGCGGTGATGGTGCCTTCCGGGTCAAAGGCTGGCCGCAGGCCCGCGAGGGTGTCCACGGTGGTCGTGGGGCGGATGCCCTCATCGGCAGTAAGCACCAGGGGCTCGCCCTTGCGCTGCGGAACCGTGACGGGGGCAATTTCGACGTCGAAGATGCCGGCTTCAGCGGCCGCTGCGGCGCGCTGGTGGGAGGCGGCCGCGACTTCGTCCTGGGCGGTGCGGCTGATTCCAAGTGCGCTGTTGCCCCGCTCGGTGGACGCACCCATCGATTCGTTGTCGAAGGCATCCGTCAGGCCGTCGTGCGCCACGGAGTCCAGCATGGACATGCTCCCGTAGTTCCAGCCCTGCCGTGAGCCGGGGAGCACATGCGGTCCGCGCGTCATTGATTCCTGTCCGCCCGCTACCACCACGGTGGCCTCGCCGCCGCGGATCAGCCGGGCTGCGTCGATGACCGCTGCCAGGCCTGAGAGGCAGACCTTGTTGATGGTCACGGTGGGGACGTCCCAGCCCAAACCGGCCTTGATGGCGGACTGGCGTGCGGGATTCTGGCCGCAGCCGGCCTGCACCACATGGCCCATGATCACGCTGTCCACCTGGGATGCGTCCACACCGGAGCGCTCCAGCGCACCGGAAATGGCGAAAGCGCCGAGTTCCACGGCGGTGAAGGAGGCAAGCTGGCCGTTGAGCCTGCCCTGCGGGGTGCGTGCCCCGCCGACGATTACTACCTCGGGGATCGACTCTGTCCCGGGTCCTGCAAATGCCTCAGTGCTCATGCGGTAAGTCCACTTTCATCGAAGGCGGTTCGGATCCTGCAACTGGTTTTGCCATTAGGCTACCCGCTTGCCGTGGTCCGGAACACACTCATCCCGCCCCGCGCCGGCCGCAGTGATCCTGTCAGGGGGCACCCGGCAGGGGTGCGCCGGGCACCCGCTGCGGGGCCGGGGGACCGCGGTGGGGCAACCCCGGGAAAGAAAACGCGCGTAACCGCCGGACTTGGGGTACTCTATGTGGGTAGCCACGCGTCATATCGGTTCGCTGGCACCGCCCGCAGCTCCCCGACAGGAAGCCGCAGCCGAGGAATTTTGAAGTTCCGGCCGCAGGATTCAGGGTTGAGCTGGCAGGGGTTTCGATTACCGGGTAGACTTCTGTGTCCCCAATGCCCTATAGTGGATATTTGCTTCCCCCTCTTAACCTTCAGCCTTCATATAGCGGTGGGCTGTGTCACGGGCCAGGCGGCGTCCGGAGTGTTCACGCAGGCGTTTCACGCACATGCGCTGGGCAATTACGGCGCCCGGGACCGCCAGGACGCACGCGGACCAGGTCCGTTAGTGCAGAGTGGGAGCGCGAAACACGCCTGAAGGTCTGTGGAAGGATCCCTCTTGGTCGCCTCGAGCACCTCTAATAATGCAACCGCTACCACTCCGGAGAACGCAGCTTCCCGGATTTCATTCGCAAAGATTCACGAACCGCTGGATGTTCCCAATCTTCTTGCCCTGCAGACGGACAGCTTTGACTGGCTCGTAGGCAACGAGCGCTGGAAGGAACGCCTGCGGAAGGCCCAGGAAGAGGGCGACGCGGGTTTCGCGACGACCTCCGGCCTCGCGGACATCTTCGAAGAAATCTCTCCGATCGAAGACTTCCAGGGCACCATGTCCCTGAGCTTCTCGGAGCCGGAATTCGCTGACCCGAAGTACACCATGGCCGAGTGCAAGGACCGGGACGCTACGTACTCGGCACCGCTGTACGTCAAGGCCGAGTTCATGAACAACAACACGGGCGAAATCAAGCAGCAGACCGTGTTCATGGGCGACTTCCCGCTGATGACCGACAAGGGTACCTTCGTCATCAACGGCACGGAGCGCGTCGTCGTCTCCCAGCTGGTCCGTTCCCCGGGCGCCTACTTTGAGCGCGCCGCTGACAAGACCAGTGACAAGGACATCTACACCGCGAAGATCATTCCTTCCCGCGGTGCCTGGTTCGAACTGGAAATCGACAAGCGTGACCAGGTGGGCGTCCGCCTGGACCGCAAGCGCAAGCAGTCCGTAACCATCCTGCTCAAGGCCCTCGGCTGGACCGAAGGCCAGATCCTGGAAACGTTCGGCGAGTACGACTCGATCCGCGCCACCCTGGAGAAGGACCCCACGGAGACCCAGGAAGATGCCCTGCTGGACATCTACCGCAAGCTCCGTCCGGGAGAGCCGCCCACGGTCGAAGCCGCCAAGACGCTGCTGGAGAACCTGTACTTCAACCCGAAGCGCTACGACCTGGCGAAGGTTGGCCGTTACAAGATCAACCGCAAGCTCGGCGTCGAGAAGCCGATCGGTGACGCTGATGCCTCTGTCCTGAACATCGATGACATCGTCGCGATGATCAAGTTCCTCGTGGCACTGCACGCCGGCGAGAAGACCGTTCCGGGCAAGCGCAACGGCGAAGACGTTGACATCCGCGTTGAGGTTGACGACATCGACCACTTCGGCAACCGCCGCATCCGCGCCGTCGGCGAACTGATTGAAAACCAGATCCGCACCGGCCTTTCCCGCATGGAGCGTGTTGTCCGCGAACGGATGACCACACAGGACGTCGAGGCAATCACGCCGCAGACCCTGATCAACATCCGTCCGGTCGTTGCTGCGATCAAGGAGTTCTTCGGAACCTCCCAGCTCTCGCAGTTCATGGACCAGAACAACCCGCTGGCCGGCCTGACGCACAAGCGCCGCCTCTCCGCGCTGGGCCCGGGCGGTCTGTCCCGTGACCGTGCAGGCATGGAAGTCCGAGACGTGCACCCCTCGCACTACGGACGTATGTGCCCCATCGAAACCCCTGAAGGCCCGAACATCGGCCTGATCGGTTCGCTGGCGTCCTACGCCCGGATCAATGCCTTCGGCTTCATCGAGACCCCGTACCGCAAGGTAGTTAACGGCGTCGTCACCGACCAGGTTGATTACCTGACCGCAGATGATGAAGTTGAGCGCACGATTGCACAGGCAAACGCCCCGCTGCGCGAAGACATGCACTTCGAAGAGGACCTCGTCCTCGTCCGTGCCCGCGGCGGATCCGGCGAGCCCGTGCTCGTTGAGCCCGAAGGCGTGGAGTACATGGACGTTTCCCCGCGCCAGATGGTGTCGGTGGCTACCGCCCTGATTCCGTTCCTCGAGCATGACGATGCCAACCGCGCCCTCATGGGTGCGAACATGCAGCGCCAGGCCGTGCCGCTGCTCCGTTCCGAGCGTCCCGTTGTGGGCACCGGCATGGAGAAGTACGCAGCCATCGACGCCGGTGACTCCGTCACCGCCGCCAAGGCCGGCGTCGTCACCGAGGTTTCGGCTGACCTGGTTACCGTCATGAACGACGACGGCACCGAGACCAGCTACCCGATCATGAAGTTCGCACGCTCGAACCAGGGCAACGCCTACAACCAGCGCGTGATCGTCTCCGAAGGCACCCGTGTTGAGGTCAACGACGTCATCGCCGACGGCCCCTCCACGGACCAGGGCGAACTGGCACTGGGCAAGAACCTGCTCGTTGCGTTCATGTCCTGGGAAGGCCACAACTACGAAGATGCCATCATCCTCTCGCAGCGTATGGTCTCCGACGATGTCCTGACCTCGATCCACATCGAGGAGCACGAGGTTGACGCCCGCGACACCAAGCTTGGTGCCGAGGAAATCACCCGCGACATCCCGAACGTGTCCGAGGAAGTCCTCTCCCAGCTCGACGAGCGCGGCATCATCCACATCGGTGCCGAGGTTGAAGCAGGAGACATCCTGGTTGGCCGCGTAACCCCGAAGGGCGAAACGGAACTGACCCCCGAAGAGCGCCTGCTGCGCGCCATCTTCGGTGAGAAGAGCCGCGAAGTCCGCGACACCTCCCTGAAGGTTCCCCACGGCGAGTCCGGAACCGTCATCGGCGTGCGCATCTTCGACCGCGACAACGACGACGAGCTGCCCCCGGGCGTAAACCAGCTGGTCCGCGTCTACGTGGCACACAAGCGCAAGATCACGGACGGCGACAAGCTGGCCGGCCGCCACGGCAACAAGGGCGTCATCTCCAAGATCCTCCCGATCGAAGACATGCCGTTCCTGGAAGACGGAACCCCCGTCGACATCGTCCTGAACCCGCTGGGTGTTCCGGGCCGAATGAACGTCGGACAGGTCCTGGAAATCCACCTGGGCTGGGCTGCCAAGCAGGGCTGGAAGATCGAAGGCGAGCCGGACTGGGTCAAGGACCTGCCCGCACTGCCGCGTGAAACCGGTCCCACCACCGTTGCCACTCCGGTGTTCGACGGCGCCAGCGAGGACGAAATCACCAACCTCCTGGACTCCACGAACGTCACCCGCGACGGCGACCGCCTGATCGGTGCTTCCGGAAAGGCCCGTCTGTTCGACGGCCGCTCCGGCCAGCCGTTCCCGGATCCGATCTCCGTTGGCTACATGTACATCCTGAAGCTGCACCACCTTGTCGATGACAAGATCCACGCACGCTCCACGGGTCCGTACTCCATGATCACGCAGCAGCCGCTGGGTGGTAAGGCACAGTTCGGTGGCCAGCGCTTCGGTGAAATGGAAGTCTGGGCCCTGGAAGCCTACGGTGCCGCTTACACCCTGCAGGAACTGCTCACCATCAAGTCCGATGACATCCACGGCCGCGTCAAGGTCTACGAAGCCATCGTCAAGGGTGAGAACATCCCGGAGCCCGGCGTTCCGGAATCGTTCAAGGTGCTCATCAAGGAAATGCAGTCGCTGTGCCTGAACGTGGAAGTCCTTTCCACCGAAGGCAACACGATTGAAATGCGTGACTCGGATGAAGAAGTCTTCCGGGCCGCGGAAGAGCTGGGTATTGATCTGTCCCGCGCAGAGCCGAGCTCAGTAGAAGAGGTTTAGCGTTTCCATCCCGGCTGGCGCCGGGAGGCCCGGAACGGCGGCAACGAAATTCCGCAGCTCGCTTCAGCTCGCACGGAATATTAAAGCCGCCTAACCCGGACCACCCGGCGCCGGTTGGATGGTTGCCTTTCGCTTCTTCCCGTACCCGAGACATTCAGATTTAGAGAACAAGAGAGAACAGGGACCCATGTCCAACGATTCCACGTTCGGCCTCATGCGAATCGGCCTTGCCACTGCGGACGAAATCCGCAACTGGTCTTACGGCGAGGTCAAAAAGCCGGAAACCATCAACTACCGAACCCTGAAGCCGGAGAAGGACGGTCTTTTCTGTGAAAAGATCTTCGGTCCTTCCCGTGACTGGGAGTGCTACTGCGGCAAGTACAAGCGCGTACGCTTCAAGGGCATCATCTGTGAGCGCTGCGGCGTCGAAGTTACCCGTGCCAAGGTGCGCCGCGAACGGATGGGCCACATTGAGCTCGCCGCTCCGGTAACCCACATCTGGTACTTCAAGGGTGTTCCCTCCCGCCTGGGCTACCTCCTTGACCTGGCTCCGAAGGACCTCGAAAAGGTCATCTACTTCGCGGCTTACATGATCACCTCGGTCGACGAGGAGAACCGCCACGCCGAACTGCCGAACCTGCAGGCCGAGCACGACCTGGAGCGCAAGCACCTGGTTGACCAGCGCGACTCCGACATTGCCGCCATCGCCAAGGACCTCGAAACCGAGCTGGCCCGCCTCGAAGGCGAAGGTGCCAAGGCAGCCGATAAGAAGAAGGCCCGCGACTCCGCCGACCGCCAGATGGCCAAGGTCCGCCGCGACGCCGACAACAACATCGAGCGCCTCGAGCAGGTTTGGGAACGCTTCAAGAACCTCAAGGTCGGCGACCTCGAAGGTGATGAAGGCCTGTACCGCGAGCTGCGCGACCGTTACGGCCTGTACTTCGAAGGCTCCATGGGCGCCGAAGCCATCAAGAAGCGTCTTGAAGACTTCGACATGCAGCAGGAGTCCGAGAACCTGCGCGAGATCATCCAGAACGGCAAGGGCCAGCGTAAGACGCGTGCCCTGAAGCGCCTGAAGGTTGTCAACGCGTTCCTCACGACGTCCAACAGCCCCATGGGCATGGTCCTCGACGCCGTCCCGGTGATCCCGCCGGAACTGCGCCCCATGGTCCAGCTCGACGGCGGCCGTTTCGCGACGTCCGACCTGAACGACCTGTACCGCCGCGTCATCAACCGCAACAACCGCCTGAAGCGTCTGCTGGACCTCGGTGCCCCCGAGATCATCGTGAACAACGAAAAGCGCATGCTGCAGGAAGCTGTTGACTCCCTGTTCGACAACGGCCGCCGCGGCCGTCCGGTCACCGGACCGGGCAACCGCCCGCTGAAGTCGCTCTCGGACATGCTCAAGGGCAAGCAGGGCCGGTTCCGCCAGAACCTGCTCGGCAAGCGCGTTGACTACTCCGGCCGTTCCGTGATCGTTGTTGGCCCGCAGCTGAAGCTGCACCAGTGCGGCCTGCCGAAGCAGATGGCGCTGGAGCTCTTCAAGCCGTTCGTGATGAAGCGCCTGGTTGACCTCAACCACGCACAGAACATCAAGAGCGCCAAGCGTATGGTCGAGCGTTTCCGCCCGCAGGTCTGGGACGTGCTGGAAGAGATCATCACCGAACACCCGGTGCTGCTCAACCGTGCACCTACCCTGCACCGCCTCGGCATCCAGGCCTTCGAGCCGCAGCTGGTTGAGGGCAAGGCCCTCCAGCTGCACCCGCTGGTCTGCGGCGCCTTCAACGCTGACTTCGACGGTGACCAGATGGCAGTGCACCTGCCGCTGAGCCCCGAAGCACAGGCTGAAGCACGCATCCTGATGCTGTCCTCGAACAACATCCTGAAGCCGTCGGACGGCCGTCCGGTGACCCTGCCCTCGCAGGATATGATCATCGGTCTGCACCACCTGACCACCAAGCGCGAAGGCGCAGCCGGCGAAGGCCGTGTGTTCTCCTCGATGGCTGAAGCCGTCATGGCGAACGACCTCGGCGAGCTGCACCTGAACGCTCCGGTCAAGATCCGCGTCGAAGGCTTTGTTCCCAGCGACGAGCAGCCGGCTCCGGAAGGCTGGGAAGAGGGCACTCCTGCACTCATCCCGACCACCCTCGGCCAGGTTCTGTTCAACCAGACCCTGCCGGCGGACTACCCGTGGGTTGAGGCTGTTGCGGACAAGGGCCAGCTCTCCAAGATCGTCAACGATCTTGCCGAGCGCTACCCGAAGGTCGTCACCGCTGCCACGCTGGACAACCTGAAGGACTCCGGTTTCTACTGGGCAACCCGCTCGGGCGTCACCGTCGCCATCTCGGATATCGCTGCTCCGATCGATAAGCCTGCCATCATGGAGGTTTACGAAGCACGTGCCGCAAAGGTTGAAAGCCAGTACGGCAAGGGCCTGATCGCTGAAGACGAGCGCCGTCAGGAACTGATCGACATCTGGAACCAGGCAACCAACGAGGTTGCCAAGGCTATGCGTGACAACATGCCGATCCAGAACAACATCAACCGCATGGTTTCCTCCGGTGCACGAGGCAACTGGCTGCAGGTCCGGCAGATCGCCGGTATCCGCGGCCTGGTGGCCAACCCGAAGGGTGAGATCATCCCGCGTCCGATCAAGTCCTCCTACCGTGAGGGCCTGTCGGTTCTGGAGTACTTCATCGCAACGCACGGTGCCCGTAAGGGTCTGGCCGATACCGCTCTGCGTACCGCCAACTCGGGTTACCTGACCCGTCGTCTGGTGGACGTTTCGCAGGACGTCATTGTCCGCGAAGAGGACTGCGGTACCGAGCGCGGCCTGAACGTCACGATTGCTGTTCCGGATCACAACGGTGAACTGGTCCTGCACGAGGAGGTCGAGAACTCGGCGTACGCCCGTACGCTGGCTACCGACGTCTCCGACGCTGAAGGCAACGTCCTGGCCAAGGGCGGCGACGACGTCGGCGATGTGCTGATCGAGAAGCTGTTCAAGGCCGGCGTCACCGACATCAAGGTCCGCTCCGTGCTGACCTGTGAGTCGGCTGTCGGAACCTGTGCCCTCTGCTACGGCCGTTCGCTGGCCACCGGCAAGACCGTGGACATTGGTGAAGCCGTAGGCATCATCGCCGCACAGTCCATCGGCGAGCCCGGTACCCAGCTGACCATGCGTACCTTCCACACCGGTGGTGTTGCATCGGCGGAAGACATCACCCAGGGTCTGCCCCGTATCCAGGAGCTCTTCGAAGCACGTACCCCCAAGGGTGTTGCTCCGATCTCCGAGACGGCAGGCCGGGTCACCATCGAAGAGACCGACCGCCAGATGCGTCTGGTTGTCACTCCCGATGACGGCTCCGAGGAAATCGCCTACCCGGTTCTGCGCCGTGCCCGCCTCCTGGTTGCCGACGGCGACCACGTCGAGGTTGGCCAGCAGCTGGTTGCAGGTGCAGTGGATCCCAAGCAGATCCTCCGCATCCTCGGCCCGCGCAAGGCTCAGGAGTTCCTGGTGGACGAAGTCCAGCGCGTGTACCGCAGCCAGGGTGTGGGCATCCACGACAAGCACGTGGAAGTCATCGTCCGGCAGATGCTGCGCCGCGTCACCGTGATCGAATCCGGCGATTCCGACCTGCTCCCGGGTGAGCTGGCCGAGCGCCGCCGGTTCGAGAGCGAGAACCGCCGTGTGGTTTCCGAAGGACGCCGTCCGGCCGCTGGCCGTCCGGAACTGATGGGTATCACCAAGGCATCCCTGGCGACCGAGTCCTGGCTCTCCGCTGCTTCCTTCCAGGAAACCACCCGCGTCCTGACGCAGGCGGCCATGGAAGGCAAGAGCGATCCGCTGCTCGGCCTGAAGGAGAACGTCATCATCGGTAAGCTGATCCCGGCCGGAACGGGCCTGCCCCGTTACACCGAGGTCACGGTTGAGCCGACTGAGGAAGCAAAGGCCAACCTCTTCACCGGCCCGAGCGCCTTCAGCGACTTCGACTACGCCGGAGTTGACGGTGGCCTGAGCCCTGAGTTCCACGCCATCCCGCTGGATGACTACGACATGGGCAGCGAGTTCCGCTAAAGAGCTGAAAAGCCCAACGGAACCGCATACCGCGAAGGAAGGACCCTGCCGAAAGGCGGGGTCCTTCCCCGTTTAAGCGCGGAGCCCGGCGAATCCTGCTTGCAGAGGGCATTGTCCCGCTTAGGCAGCGGGCCTAGAGTTTTGGCGGGGGAGTGGCCCGTCTCCCGCAGTAGTTTCTGTAAGGGGCAATCCAAATGGCTGACTTCTTTACGGCCGAACCCGGCGAGACACCGGCCCCGTTGCCGCCGGGCCCGGTCCTTTGTACGGGAACCGCTGGTATGCGGCGTATCCACCGTTTCTTTCTCTGGGCCTACGACGAGGCACCCGGCCTGGTGCGCTCTGCGGATGCCGGGGATACCGTCCGCGCCGCCTATGTTGGCGACGTGCTCGGCAACTTTGACCGTGCCCTCCATATTCACCATGAAGGCGAGGACCTGCTGATGTATCCCCGCTTGGAGAGCCGGGCGCCGGGATGCGCGCTCCATATCGCCCAGATGCTGGAGCACCACCGCCAGGTGGCACAGCGCGTTGAACAAATTGAACCGGTTCGGCGGCGCTGGATGGAGACGGCAGACACGGGCGCCGGCCAGGAAGCCGCTGAACGCTACGAGGAGCTATCCGTCCTGCTTAAGGTCCACCTCCGGCGCGAGGTCACTGAGATGATGCCTGTTGCCGACCGGGTGCTCAGTGAAAAGGAAATGAACGCGGTCGGTCAGCACGGGATCGCGCAGTTCGACAAGAGATTCCTCGTGGGCTATCTCGGGATGGTGCTGGCCACGAATCCAGTGGAGGACCGGAAGGCACTGTTCAGGGAGATACCGCTGCCGGTCCGTCTTGCCTACCGGGTTGTGGGACGCCGAATGTACCGGCGGCAGTATTCGGCGCTCTTCCCCGGACGCAGCATCCCGGAGACGCTCTAGCCGTCCTTCGCAGCGTCCTTCGGCGGTCCAGGCTTGTGCCAAAGTACTGGTATGGCCAATTCCCCCTCAGGCGATTCAATGGCGGAACGGATCGTCCGGATGATTTCAGCGTTCGACGCCGAGCACCCGGCCATGCCCGTGGCGACCCTGGCCCGCCGGGCGGCCCTCCCGCTGTCTACCGCGCACCGGCTGGCAGGGGAACTGGTCTCGCTGGGGCTGCTGCAGCGCTCGGACAACGGTGAGCTGCGCCTGGGCCTGCGGCTCTGGGAACTGGCGAGCCGAAGTTCCGCCGCACTGGACCTGCGCCAGGTAGCCATGCCGTTTATGGAAGACATCCAGGCCGTGATCCGCCAGCACACGCAGCTTTCCGTTCTGCAGGAGGACGAGGTGCTGTTTATCGAGAGGCTCTCCAGCCGCGGATCCGTATCCAACTTCGCCAAAGTTGCCGGCAGGCTGCCGCTGCACATCTCCTCCTCCGGGATGGCGCTGATGGCGCACTCACCCCGTCATGTCCAGGAAGAGTTTCTTGCCCGGCACTGCAGCGATCCTGCGCCATTCCCGGATCCCGGAACGCTGCGGGCGCAGTGGGCGGAGATCCGGCGAGAAGGCTGCGCCACCCTGCCCGGCGTCGTCGACCCCGACACCACGGGAATTGCCGTGCCGATCTTCGGGCCGCAGGGTTCTGCCGTCGCGGCGCTGGGCGTAGTGGTACCGCGCGGCCGGGAGAATACTGCTGCCACAGTACCCGCACTGATGACCGCCGCCCGCGGGATATCGCGGGGCCTCGGCACGGACTCAGCCGAAGCCGGTCCGCGCTACGGCACCGCCGCGGCGACCCCGGACTGACCAGCCCCTCCAATTCACCGAGATGGCAGAAACGGCTCTTATGAGCGCTCAAACGGGCCGTAACTGCCATCTCGATGGAATGTTCTCATTGAATGGGAAGGGAGTCGCGCGGGCGGTGTGCCGGTCCTCACACTGATAGGAGGGCATATCCGCCCCGTTCTTCCCGCCTGTCCTCAAAGGAGTCCTGCATTGGCTGCAGCCCGCACCGTCCTCAAGACCAAAGTCGGCATTGTCGGAGGAGGTCCGGCAGGACTGATGCTCTCCCATCTGCTGGCCAAGTCCGGCATTGAGAGCATCGTGGTGGAAAAGCGGGATCACGAAACGATCCGCACCACCCACCGTGCCGGCATCCTGGAGCACGGCAGCGTCCGGATGCTCACCGAGGGCGGCGTCAGCGACCGCGTGCTGACGGACGGTTACAAGCACGACGGCATCGACCTGCGCTTCGGCGGGGAAAGCCACCGCATCGACTTCGAAGAACTGGTGGGGGAGTCCGTCTGGCTCTACCCGCAGAACGAGGTCTTTGTTGACCTTGCTGCCGCCCGCGAACGGGATAACGGCGACGTCCGCTACGCCGTCAGCAACACTGAGGCCCTCGACCAGACCACCTCGGTTCCGAAGATCCGCTTTACCGACGCCGAAGGTGTGGACTTCGAAATCCACTGCGACATCCTGGTGGGTGCTGACGGATCCCAGGGTATCTGCAAGCGTTCAATTCCCAAGGAACTGCGCACCGATAACTTCATTGAGTACCCGTTTGCCTGGTTTGGCATCCTCACCGAAGCACCTCCGAGTGCACCTGAGCTGATCTACGCCAACTCCGAGCACGGCTTCGCCTTGATCAGCCAGCGCAACGACACCGTCCAGCGGATGTACTTCCAGTCCGACCCAAACGAAGACGCCGATGCCTGGAGTGATGAGCAGATCTGGAACGAGCTGCAGCGCCGCGTCGACGGCCCGGACGGCTTCCAGCTCAAGCGCGGCCCCATCTTCGAAAAGACCGTGCTGAAGTTCCGTTCCTACGTCTGCGAACCACTGCGCTACGGCAACATGTTCCTGGCCGGCGACGCCGGGCACACGGTTCCTCCCACCGGCGCCAAAGGCTTGAACCTTGCCCTGGCAGACGTCAAGGTGCTGTTCGAGGCCATCGATTCCTTCTACGCCACAAAGTCCGCAGCCCTGCTGGACGGCTACAGCGAAAAGGCGCTTAAGCGTGTGTGGCGCGCTCAGAACTTCTCCTACTGGATGACCTCGATGCTGCACACCCGCCCGGACGCTACGGACTTCGAACGCAAGCGTGCGCTGGGTGAACTGAACGGCGTCGTATCTTCCCGCCACGGCCAGGCCTACCTGGCTGAGGGCTACACCGGATGGCCGGAACACTAGACACCCACCTTCTGCGTTCGTATTGTGAACGCATGTACACCAAGTGAACAAGCGTGTAACGTGGTTGACACCACTGGGATGCTTGGACGACGACGAGGACGCGCCGCGAACGCATCCTTCCCGAAAGGAATAAACATGGAGACGGAAAACGGTCTGCTCCCCGAAGACCAGACAGTGGAGGGCCCGGACTCGGCCCAGAGCTCGCAGGATGAAATCACTGCCGAAATCCAGGATCTGCACAGTGCCTACCGCAAGGGCGTGGACAACGGCGAAGCGGAAGAGACCCAGCCGCGCCTGGACTTCCGCCCGTACCGCAGCTCGATCCTGCGCCACCCCACCAAGGACCCGCACCACACCGATCCCGAGACCATCGAACTGTGGTCCCCGGCTTTCGGCCACCAGGATGTCCATGCCCTGGAATCCGATCTGACCATCCAGCACAACGGTGAGCCGCTAGGTGAGCGCATTGTGGTTGCCGGCCGCATCCTCGACGGCGACGGCCGGCCGGTGCGCAACCAGCTGGTGGAGATCTGGCAGGCCAACTCAGCCGGACGCTACATCCACAAGCGCGATCAGCACCCGGCGCCGATCGACCCGAACTTCACCGGCGTGGGCCGCTGCATCACGGACGAAAACGGCAACTACCGGTTCACCACCATCAAGCCCGGCCCCTACCCGTGGAAGAACCATTTCAACGCCTGGCGCCCGGCCCACATCCATTTCTCCCTGTTCGGCACGGACTTCACCCAGCGCATGATCACCCAGATGTATTTCCCCGGTGATCCGCTGTTCGCCCTGGACCCGATCTACCAGTCGATCACGGACCAGAAGGCACGTGACCGCCTCGTAGCGACCTACGACCACAATCTCACCCAGCACGAGTGGTCCACCGGCTACAACTGGGACATTGTGCTCACCGGCAGCAACCGCACCTGGATGGAAGACGAGGACGCAGAGTAATGAGCGAGCAGAAACTCACCGCAACCCCGGGCCAGACCGTTGGCCCGTTCTACGGCTATGCGCTTCCCTTCGAAAAGGGCAATGAACTGGTCCACCCGGGCGCCAAGGGTGCCATCCGCATCCAGGGAACCGTCCGTGACGGTGCCGATGACTTCATTCCGGACGCCCTGCTGGAAATCTGGCAGGCCGACGAGCAGGGCAACATCCCGCAGAAGACCGGGTCCCTGGTGCGGGACAGCTACACCTTCACCGGGTGGGGCCGCGCTGCCGTGGACAACACGGGCAACTACACCTTCACCACGGTTAATCCCGGGCCCACGGAAGAAGGCTCCGCGCCGTTCATTTCCGTGGTGATCTTCGCCCGCGGCCTGCTGAACAAGCTCCACACCCGGATGTATCTGCCGGAGGACCAGGAAGCGCTGGCCAAGGACCCGCTGCTCTCCTCGCTGCCCGAGGAACGCCGCCGCACCCTGATTGCCACGCGCGAGGCCGACGGCGGCCTGCGCTGGGACATCAAGCTGCAGGGCGAAGACGAGACCGTCTTCCTGGCCTACCCGGGAGCGTAATCCCTTGGCCTCTGCGGAAACTGCCGACTACGGACTGCTGTCGCCGGCATGGGCCGGCACCCGCGCCGCCGCACTGACCTCTGATGAGGCGCTGCTGCAGGCAATGCTCGACGTCGAACTTGAGTGGCTGCGTGTGCTCGCTTCCGCGGGCCTGATCAAACCGGAGATTCCCGACGCCGTTGCCCCGGCCTGCCAAGCAAACCGCTATGACATTGCGGACCTGGCAGCCCGGGCGCAGGGCGGCGGGAATCCCGTCATTCCGCTGCTGGCCGACCTGCGGGGAAAAGTCCGCAACGAAGCCCCTGCAGCCGTAGGACCCATCCACAAGGCTGCCACCAGCCAGGACATCCTGGACTCGGCGCTGATGCTGATGTCCGCCCGAGCCCTGGAAACGATCCTGGCCGACGTGTACCGCGCCCAGGCCGCCCTGGCAGGCCTCGCGCGGGAACATGCGAATACCCTGAGCGTGGCGCGCACCCTTACCCAGCATTCGCTGCCCTCCACTTTTGGCCTCAAAGCGGCCCAGTGGCTGCACGGCATTGGACAGGCAACCACCGCCCTGGAAGCTGCTGCAGCTGCCCTGCCACTGCAGTGGGGCGGGGCCTCAGGCACCATGGCGGCCCTGACGACTGCCGCGGAAGGCTCCGCTGTCTCCCCGCTGGATCTCTCCGCGGACCTCGCCAACCGGCTCGGCCTGGCCGATCCGGTGGCCCCGTGGCAGACCAACCGGCTGCCGGTCACCGCCCTGGGCGGCGCGCTGGCAGACCTGCTCGCTGCAGCCGGCAAGGTCTCCAATGATGTGCTGCTGCTCAGCCGGCCGGAAATTGGGGAGGTCAGCGAACCCCGCGAAGAAGGCCGCGGCGGGTCATCTGCCATGCCGCAGAAGCAGAACCCCGTCCTCTCAGTCCTGATCCGCAGCGCCGCACTGGCCGCGCCCGGGTACACCGCCATGCTGCAGGCAGCGGCCGGGGCAGCCGACGACGAACGCCCCGGGGGATCCTGGCACGTCGAGTGGCAGGCCCTGCGCCAGCTGCTGCGGCTGGCCGGGGGAGCTGCCGCCAAGCTCGCGGAGCTGACGGGAGGGCTGCAGGTCCATACCGATGCCGTCGCCCGGAACCTTGCCCTGGCCGGACCGCTGGTTGTCAGTGAGAAGGTCATGGCACGCGTGGCTCCGCTGCTGGATAACGGCACCCCGGGCCAGGGCAAGAAGAAGGTCCAGGAACTGGTGTCCCGGTCACTGGCAGGGGAGGACTTTGCCGCGCTGCTGCGTGCAGAAGTGCCCGCCCTCAGTGACGGGGAAATCGCTGACCTGCTGGACCCGGCAAACTACATTGGCCAGTCCGCTGAACTGATCGAACGAATCACCTCGGCTTACCCCGGAAGGAAGAACGCGTGAGCGTCCCCCAGATCAAAGCAACCCAACTCTCCAACGCCGGCCCGTCGGCACCCGTGCTGATCGCCGGTCCCTCCCTGGGAACCGCCGGCACCGCACTCTGGGCCGCTACCGCAGCACTCCTGGACGGCTTCACCGTCATCGCATGGGATCTTCCCGGCCACGGCAACAGCCCGGCAGCCACGGAGGGATTCTCCATTGCGGACCTGGCCACAGCCGTCCACCAGCTGCTGGAGGATGCAGTGGCCGCAGGGGATATTTCCGCGGCACAGCCCGTGCATTACGCCGGCGTCTCACTGGGCGGAGCCGTGGGGCTGCAGCTGGGACTGGACTTCCCCAAGGCCTTCAGCTCCCTGGCCATCCTGTGCTCCGGCGCCAAAATAGGGGACGCAGAAGGCTGGGAGGCCCGGGCGGAAACTGTCCGGAACCAGGGCACACCCGCGGTATTGATTTCCTCGGCCCAGCGTTGGTTCGCCGAGGGATTCATCGAGCGGGAAAAGGATGCCTCTGCAGCGCTGCTGCACTCCCTGCAGGACGCCGACCGGTTCTCCTACGCGTTCTGCTGCCAGGCACTGGCGGGCTTCGACGTCCGCAGCCGGCTGCCGGAGATCCAGGTCCCGGTGCTGGCTGTGGCGGGTGCAGAAGACGTAGTCACCCCGGCCTCCTTCGCGGAGCTGATCGCCGACGGCGTGCCCGGCGGACGGTCCGCCGTCGTGCCCGATGCGGCCCACCTCGTGCCGGCCGAACAGCCAGCCGTTACAGCCGAACTGCTGGGCACTTTCTTCCGCGCAGCGAAGTAGAACACCAACGTATTCAAGAACCACGAAGTCCAAAGAACAGGCAGCACAGTGAACGAGACGTCCAGCCAGAAGACCCAGCAGGAAATCTACGACGAAGGAATGGCTGTACGCCGCGAGGTCCTGGGTGACGCGCACGTTGACCGTGCCAACGCCGCCAAGGACAGCTTCACGGCCGATTTCCAGGACATGATCACCCGCTACGCCTGGGGCACCATTTGGACCCGCCCCGGGCTGGACCGGAAGATGCGCAGCGCCGTTACCCTGACTGCGCTGATTTCCCACGGACACCTGGACGAACTCGCCATGCATGTGCGTGCTGCCGTCCGCAACGGCCTGAGCCGGGATGAGATCAAGGAAATCCTGCTGCAGTCCGCGATTTACTGCAGCGTCCCCTCAGCCAATTCGGCCTTCAAGGTTGCCCAGAACGTCTTCGCGGAACTGGACGCCGCCGAAAACTGAGGCTGGCAGAAAACGCCAATCTCGGATAAATTCGCATCTTGTACGCGTGTTCGCTGATTGAACATCGATGGATGGGCGCGAAGGCGCCGGTCCATGAATACGGGTGCAGCAACCAGCCAAAGGAGCCATGGTGAACCAGGCCTACATTTATGACGCCGTCCGAACCCCCTTCGGGCGCTTCGGCGGAGCTCTCGCGGGTGTCCGCCCCGACGACCTCGCCGCGCAGGTGATCCGGGCGTCCGTCGCCCGGGCGCCGGAACTGGATCCCTCCCGCGTTGACGAAGTCATCTTCGGCAACGCCAACGGAGCCGGCGAAGAGAACCGTAACGTTGCCCGCATGGCCACGCTGCTGGCGTCCCTGCCGGTCTCCGTTCCCGGCACAACCGTTAACCGGCTCTGCGGATCCTCCCTCGACGCTGCCATGATCGCTTCACGGCAGATCAACACCGGCGAAGCAGACCTGATGCTGGTGGGCGGCGTGGAATCCATGAGCCGTGCCCCGTGGGTACTGCCGAAAAACGAAAGGCCGTTCCCCGCAGGGGACCAGACACTCGCCTCCACCACGCTGGGCTGGCGGCTGGTAAACCCCGCCATGCCGCGTGAATGGACCGTTTCCCTTGGCGAGGCCACGGAACAGCTGCGGGAGAAGTACGGGATCAGCCGTGAACGCCAGGACGAATTTGCCGCCAAGTCCCACGAGCAGGCAGCCCGTGCATGGGACGAAGGCCGGTACGCCAACCTGACCGTGGCCGTCGACGGCGTCGACCTGGAGCGGGATGAAAGCATCCGCGCCGGCTCGACCGTGGAAAAGCTGGCCACGCTGAAGACCGTGTTCCGCCCCGTCTCCGACACACCGTCCGGCGGCACCGTAACCGCCGGCAATGCATCGCCGCTGAACGACGGCGCCTCTGCCGCTTGGCTGGGCAGTGAAGCCGCAGCAGGGATCCTGGGCCTGGAGCCGCTGGCCCGCATCGCCGGGCGCGGTGCTGCCGCCAATGAACCGCAGTACTTCGGGTACGCCCCGGTGGAAGCAGCCAATACTGCGCTCAAGCGCGCGGGCATCTCCTGGGGCGAGGTTGGTGCCGTTGAACTGAACGAAGCCTTCGCCGCGCAGTCCCTTGCCTGCCTTGATGCCTGGGACATCGACCCCGCAATCGTCAACGCCTGGGGCGGTGCAGTGTCCATCGGCCACCCGCTGGGCGCCTCCGGCACCCGGATCCTCGGCACCCTGGCCCGCCGGCTGGAAGCCACCGGTGAGCGGTGGGGCGTGGCAGCCATCTGCATCGGCGTCGGGCAGGGACTCGCCGTCGTACTCGAAAACACCAAAGCCTAGTTCCTTAGGAGAACCGTGCTGAACATTCTGCAGGACGTCGACGAAGCCGTCGCGCCAATCCACGACGGGGCCACCGTGATGATCGGCGGGTTCGGAAAGGCCGGGCAGCCGGTCGAGCTGATCGAGGCGCTGCTCCGCCAGGGCGCCAAGGACCTGACGGTCGTGAACAACAACGCCGGCAACGGCGAAGAAGGACTGGCCGCGCTGATCGGCGCCGGACGGGTTCGGAAGATCATCTGCTCCTTCCCGCGGCAGTCCGACTCCCAGATCTTCGACGCGAAGTTCCGTGCCGGGGAAATCGAACTCGAACTGGTTCCGCAGGGCAACCTGGCCGAGCGCATCCGTGCCGCCGGCGCCGGGATCGGCGGGTTCTTCACCCCCACCGCCTACGGCACCCCGCTGGCCGAAGGCAAGGAAACCCGGATGATCGACGGCCGGGGCTACGTTTTCGAAACCCCGCTGCATGCGGACTTTGCCCTGGTGAAAGCACTGAAGGCAGACCGCGCCGGAAACCTCGTCTACCGCAAGACCGCCCGGAACTTCGGCCCGATCATGGCTGCAGCTGCCCGGAACGCCATTGTCCAGGTACGGGAAATCGTCGACGTCGGGCAGATTGATCCGGAAATCGTTGTGACCCCCGGAATCTACGTCAACACCCTGGTTCCGGTAACGCAGGAGAAAGAACCGGCAGCAGCATGAGCGAGAAGGCAGTGAACACCACCGTGAGCGAAAAACTGGACCGCAATTCACTGGCTGAACTCGTGGCGCGGGACATCGCGCCCGGTTCCTTCGTCAACCTGGGTATTGGGCAGCCCACCCTGGTCTCGAACTACCTCAAGCCCGAGCAGCAGGTCACCCTGCACACCGAGAACGGCATGCTGGGCATGGGACCCGAGGCGCAGGGCGATCAGATCGACGGCGACCTGATCAATGCCGGCAAGATCCCCGTCACCGAACTGCCGGGAGCGTCCTACTTCCACCACGCCGATTCCTTCGCGATCATGCGCGGCGGACACCTGGACGTCTGTGTCCTGGGTGCCTTCCAGGTTTCCGCCACCGGCGACCTGGCCAACTGGCACACCGGTGCACCGGATGCCATTCCCGCCGTCGGCGGTGCCATGGACCTGGCCACCGGGGCCAAGGACGTTTATGTGATGATGTCCCTGTTCACCCGCGAAGGGGTCAGCAAGCTGGTAGCGGAGTGCTCCTACCCGCTGACGGGCGTTGGCTGCGTCACGCGCGTTTACACTAATGAAGCGGTGTTCCTCATCAAGGAGGACGGCGTCCACGTTCGCGAGACCTTTGGGATCAGCTTCGAGGAGCTTGCCGCGAAGGTAGACGTGCCCCTGATCGGCCCGTCCGCCGGCACCGACTAAAAAACCACAGCGGGGGAGACATGAGCGAAACGATCGCGGCCAGTGACCAGTTTGTCCAGTCACTGGCCCGCGGCCTGTCCGTGATCCGGGCGTTCGACGCCGAACACGTGCAGATGACCCTCAGCGATGTTTCCCGCCGCACCGGCCTGACCCGGGCTACGGCCCGCCGGTTCCTGCTGACCCTGG
Organism: Arthrobacter sp. NPDC055585; assembly: GCF_053619115.1. NCBI lineage: Bacteria > Bacillati > Actinomycetota > Actinomycetes > Micrococcales > Micrococcaceae > Arthrobacter > Arthrobacter sp. NPDC055585. The sequence continues at coordinate 184,270 of NZ_JBSHIT010000002.1, read as the reverse complement.
TGGAACTGGGCTACGTGCGCACCGACGGCCGCAGTTTTGAACTCACCGCGCTCGTCCTGCAGCTGGGCTACTCCTACCTGGCCGGACAGTCCCTGCCGCAGTTGGCCCAGCCGCTGCTCGAGGACCTGTCCCGCGAAATCCACGAATCGACGTCGGCCTCCATCCTGGACGGCAATGAAATCGTCTACATTGCCCGGATCCACACCCGCCGCCTGATGACCGTGGGCATCACCGTGGGAACCCGCTTCCCCGCCTACGCCACCTCCATGGGCCGGGTGCTGCTGGCCGGACTCGATGACGCCGCACTGGATGCGTACCTGTCCGAAGTGGAACTGGTGCCCCTGACCGAGCGGACCATCACTGCCGAGGGTGCCCTCCGCAGCGAAGTCCAGCGGGTCCGCGAGCAGGGCTGGGCCGTGGTGGACCAGGAACTCGAACGGGGCCTGCGCTCGGTGGCAGTGCCCATCTTCAGCCCTGCCGGGGAAGTGATCGCTGCGCTGAATACTTCCATGCAGGCAACCCTGGGACTCGACGGGCCTACACTGGAGGAAGCGGCGGCGCAGGTGCTGCCGCATCTGCAGGAAGCGTCCCGGAAAATCACCCAGGCGCTGGCAGCCCGGAGCTGACTCCGGGGTGGAATGCAGCCCCGGCTTAAGCTGGCCGGGATGTCTGCTAGACTGTTAATAATTGTTTGTGTGGCAGTGGATGAAGGCCGCTCGCATGTTCTCTCGGATTCCGTCTCCGAGGCGCGGGTGGGGGCCTGTTTCCGGGTTGCAGGGTTCTTGTGCAACGAATGCCACACTTTTGCACGCCTACGGTCGCTTCGGATCACGGAACGTCTCGGGGGTACTGCGGCAACAACTTTGAAAAGCCTCGCTCAGGGCCTGCTGGAAGCGGACCGGAGCAAGCGCAACCAGAGAATTTTTCTCGAGATAAAACGGAGAACTGATAAGTGCCTACGATTCAGCAGCTGGTCCGCAAGGGCCGCTCACCCAAGGTCTCCAAGACCAAGGCTCCTGCCCTTAAGGGCAGCCCGATGCGCCGTGGTGTGTGCACCCGTGTTTACACCACCACCCCGAAGAAGCCGAACTCGGCTCTGCGCAAGGTAGCCCGTGTCCGCCTCAATGGCGGCGTGGAAGTTACTGCCTACATCCCCGGTGTGGGTCACAACCTGCAGGAACACTCCATCGTGCTGGTCCGCGGTGGTCGTGTGAAGGACCTGCCCGGTGTCCGTTACAAGATCGTTCGCGGCGCACTGGACACCCAGGGTGTCAAGAACCGCAAGCAGGCTCGCAGCCGCTACGGCGCGAAGATGGAGAAGAAGTAATATGCCCCGCAAGGGTCCGGCCCCCAAGCGGCCGCTCGCAGTCGATCCCGTCTACGGCTCCCCGCTGGTCACGCAGCTGATCAACAAGGTCCTCGTGGACGGCAAGAAGTCCACCGCAGAGCGCATCGTTTACGGCGCACTTGCCGGTGCTCAGGAGAAGACCGGACAGGATCCGGTTGCAGCCCTGAAGAAGGCCATGGACAACATCAAGCCGAGCCTTGAGGTCAAGTCCCGCCGCGTCGGCGGCGCCACCTACCAGGTTCCGGTTGAGGTTAAGCCGGGCCGCGCAACCGCTCTGGCTCTCCGCTGGCTGGTTGGCTACTCCAAGGCCCGCCGCGAGAAGACGATGACCGAGCGTCTGCGCAACGAGATCCTGGACGCCTCGAACGGTCTTGGTGCTGCTGTGAAGCGTCGCGAAGACACCCACAAGATGGCCGAGTCCAACAAGGCCTTCGCCCACTACCGCTGGTAATAAGCACCACGTACATCTTTTCAGCCCAGGCCCTGCGGCCCGCTTCGGCGGGCCTCAGGGCCGCAGGCCGAATAGGTGACCGGCGGGGCCAGAACCAAAACTAGGGAGTAACCGTGGCACTGGACGTGCTTACCGACCTCAACAAGGTCCGCAACATCGGCATCATGGCGCACATTGATGCCGGCAAGACCACCACCACCGAGCGCATCCTGTTCTACACCGGTGTCAACCACAAGATTGGCGAAACGCACGACGGCGCTTCGACCATGGACTGGATGGCACAGGAGCAGGAGCGGGGTATCACCATCACCTCCGCAGCTACCACGTGCTACTGGGACAACAACCAGATCAACATCATCGACACGCCGGGTCACGTTGACTTCACTGTCGAGGTTGAGCGGTCCCTGCGCGTGCTTGACGGCGCCGTAGCCGTCTTCGACGGCAAGGAAGGCGTGGAGCCGCAGTCTGAGACTGTTTGGCGCCAGGCTGACAAGTACAACGTTCCGCGTATCTGCTTCGTCAACAAGATGGACAAGCTGGGCGCTGACTTCTACTTCACCGTCGACACCATCATCAACCGCCTGGGCGCCAAGCCGCTGGTTCTCCAGCTGCCGATCGGCTCCGAGAGCGAATTCGAGGGCGTCGTTGACCTCCTCGAAATGCGTGCACTCACCTGGCGCGGCGACGCCAAGGGTGACGTGACCATGGGCGCTAAGTACGAAGTTGAGCCGATCCCCGCAGACCTGCAGGAAAAGGCCGAAGAGTACCGCGCAAAGCTCGTGGAAACTGTTGCCGAAGCCAGCGAAGAACTCATGGAGAAGTACCTCGAAGGTGAAGAACTCACCCTTGAGGAACTGAAGGCCGGCATCCGCAAGATGACCGTGAACTCCGAGGTCTACCCGGTGCTGTGCGGCTCCGCGTTCAAGAACCGCGGCGTTCAGCCGATGCTTGACGCCGTCGTTGCCTACCTGCCGAGCCCGCTTGACGTTCCGAACATCAAGGGCCACGACATCCGTGACGAGGAAGTTGTGCTCGAGCGCGCTGCAGACGCAGACGCCCCGTTCTCGGCTCTGGCATTCAAGGTTGTGACGCACCCGTTCTTCGGCCGTCTGACCTACATCCGCGTTTACTCCGGCAAGGCTGCTTCCGGTGCTCAGGTCATGAACTCGACCAAGCAGAAGAAGGAGCGCATCGGAAAGCTCTTCCAGATGCACGCCAACAAGGAAAACCCGGTTGAAGAGATCACCACGGGTCACATCTACGCGGCCATCGGTCTGAAGGACACCACCACCGGGGATACCCTGTGCGACCTTCAGAACCCGATCGTCCTGGAATCGATGAGCTTCCCGGAGCCCGTCATTTCCGTGGCAATCGAACCGAAGACCAAGGGTGACCAGGAGAAGCTCTCCACGGCTATCCAGAAGCTCTCCGAAGAGGATCCGACCTTCCAGGTCTCCCTCGACGAAGACACCGGCCAGACCATCATCGCCGGCATGGGCGAGCTTCACCTGGACATCCTGGTGGACCGCATGCGCCGCGAATTCAAGGTCGAAGCCAACGTGGGCAAGCCCCAGGTTGCTTACCGCGAAACCATCCGCCGCGCAGTCGAGAAGTACGACTACACGCACAAGAAGCAGACCGGTGGTTCGGGCCAGTTCGCAAAGGTCCAGATCGCGATCGAGCCGCTGGACACCTCGGAAGGCGCTCTGTACGAGTTCGACAACAAGGTCACTGGTGGCCGTGTTCCGCGCGAGTACATCCCCAGCGTTGACCAGGGTATCCAGAGCGCACTCAACGACGGCATTCTTGCCGGCTACCCGGTAGTCGGCATCAAGGCCACGCTGCTCGACGGCGCTTACCACGACGTCGACTCCTCGGAAATGGCGTTCAAGATCGCCGGCCGCCAGGCTTTCAAGGAAGCTGCACGGATGGCCAGCCCGGTTCTGCTCGAACCGGTCATGGATGTCGAAGTCCGCACCCCTGAGGAATACATGGGTGAAGTCATCGGTGACATCAACTCGCGCCGCGGGCAGATGCAGTCGATGGAAGACGCCAGCGGCGTGAAGGTTGTTCGCGCCCTCGTTCCGCTGTCCGGCATGTTCGGGTACATCGGTGACCTGCGGTCCAAGACCCAGGGCCGAGCCGTTTACTCGATGCAGTTCAACAGCTACGCAGAGGTCCCGAAGGCAGTAGCCGACGAGATCATCCAGAAGACGCGCGGCGAGTAAGACCCCGCCGGCGTTCCGGGGAAATCCGGAACGCCGGCCGTGTGTGGCCCGTCCTAAGGGGAGACCCGGACGGACGGGCCGCACGGCCAGACTGAGCGGGACCTGCGGGAACCGCGGCACAAGGCAATTTCATCAAATAAACAGCCCCAAGTAGACTTGTATCGGATCAGTTGCGAGAAGCGCGGCTGGTGATTGAGTCTTCTAACCTTTCTAGGAGGAACCCGTGGCGAAGGCAAAGTTCGAGCGGACTAAGCCGCACGTCAACATCGGCACCATTGGTCACGTTGACCATGGAAAGACCACGTTGACCGCTGCCATTTCAAAGGTGCTTGCTGACAAGTACCCTGACCTGAACGAGCAGCGCGACTTCGCTGCTATTGACTCCGCGCCGGAAGAGCGTCAGCGCGGTATCACCATCAACATCTCGCACATTGAGTACCAGACCGAGAAGCGTCACTACGCACACGTTGACGCCCCGGGCCACGCTGACTACATCAAGAACATGATCACCGGCGCAGCTCAGATGGACGGCGCAATCCTCGTGGTTGCCGCTACTGACGGCCCGATGGCTCAGACCCGCGAGCACGTTCTGCTTGCCCGCCAGGTTGGTGTTCCCTACCTGCTGGTCGCGCTGAACAAGTCCGACATGGTTGAGGACGAGGAACTCCTCGACCTCGTGGAAATGGAAGTTCGCGAACTGCTGAGCTCCCAGGAGTTCGACGGCGACAACGCTCCCGTCGTTCGCGTTTCCGGCCTGAAGGCACTGGAAGGCGACCCCAAGTGGGTTGCGTCCGTCGAAGAACTCATGGAAGCCGTTGACAACAACGTTCCGGACCCCGTTCGCGACAAGGACAAGCCGTTCCTGATGCCGATCGAGGACGTCTTCACCATCACCGGCCGTGGCACCGTTGTTACGGGCCGCGCCGAGCGCGGTACCCTCGCTATCAACTCCGAGGTCGAGATCGTTGGCATCCGCCCGATCCAGAAGACCACGGTTACCGGTATCGAGATGTTCCACAAGCAGCTCGACGAAGCATGGGCCGGCGAGAACTGTGGCCTGCTGCTCCGCGGCATCAAGCGCGAAGACGTAGAGCGTGGCCAGGTTGTCGTCAAGCCGGGTTCCATCACCCCGCACACCGACTTCGAGGCCAACGTCTACATCCTGTCCAAGGATGAAGGCGGCCGCCACAACCCGTTCTACTCGAACTACCGCCCGCAGTTCTACTTCCGCACCACCGACGTCACGGGTGTTATCACCCTGCCCGAGGGTACGGAAATGGTTATGCCCGGTGACAACACCGAAATGACCGTTGAACTGATCCAGCCGATCGCAATGGAAGAGGGCCTCGGCTTCGCTATCCGCGAAGGCGGCCGCACCGTTGGATCCGGCCGCGTCACCAAGATCATCAAGTAATTTGATGTTCTGACGCCGGACCATACGGTTCAGCATTGAAGGGCCCCGCTGCTACGGCAGCGGGGCCCTTTTGCGTCCCCGCCGTGCCGCTTCCCGCGAGCCGGGCCGCCAGTGACGTTCCGGTCTCAAGTCCCTCGGCGAAGGCACGGACGGCGTTCAGCCCCGCAGCTGAAGCAGCTCCGCCGACCGCAGTGTGGGGGATGCCGGCAGCTGCCAGGGCATGCCGCAGCCCAGTGTTCTCCACCTGGCCCGCAGCTATGACGACGGCGTCGGCCTCGATCAGTTCAGCACCGTCCGGCCCTTCTATCAGCAGGCCGCCGGGGAGAAGTCCCCGGTAGCTGATTCCGGTGCGCAGGACGGCGCCGGCATGACGCAGGGCCTGAAGGGCAGCCCACCGGGTGGAGATCCCAATGCCTTCGCCGATCCGAGCTCCGCGGCGCAGCAGGGTAACCTGCCGGCCGGCCGGCCGGGAACGGTCCGGGGTCAGGTGTTCCCGGGCGAAGCGCGCGGCGGCTTCCGGGCCGGATTCGGTTGCCGGGATTGCGCGTCCGGTTTCCTGCAGCAGCAGATGGGCCAGGTCCACGGCGATGCCTCCGCCCCCAACGACGGCGATGCGGGCTGGCAGGGCGGCCGGGTTGGCGAATGCCTGGCGGTAGTCCAGGACCTCAACCCCTGCGCCCGGCAGGGCCACGGTCCGCGGCAGGACTCCGGTGGCGTCCACAACGTGGCTGAACCCGCTCAGCAGGGCGGGCCCGGCACGCACTCCGCAATGGATGGCAACGCCGAGGCGGGGGAGTTCAGCGGAGAAATAGCGGATGGTCTGCTCGAAGTCAGCCTTACCGGGGACACTGCGGGCCAGACGGAACTGCCCGCCGATTTCAGCCTCTGCTTCGAACAGCTGCACCTGGATTCCTGCCGCGGCGAGGGCAGCTGCCGCCTGCATTCCCGCGGGACCGGATCCCACCACGGCCACTGTCTTTCCGGCTGCGCCGGCGGCGGGGACGCCGGCAGGAAACTGCAGCTCACGGCCGGCCCTGGGATTCACCAGACAGGACACCGGGTCCGTGCCCAGGGAGCGGTCGATGCAGGCTTCATTGCAGGCGATGCAGGTGTTCACCAGGTCTGCCCGTCCTGCCTCGGACTTCGCGAGGATCCGCGGATCGGCCAGGAATGGGCGGGCCATCGACACAAAGTCAACACTGCCCTCAGCCAGGGCCGCCTCGGCCTGGTGCACGGCGTTGATCCGGTTCGAACCGATCACCGGTATGCGGTATCCCATCCGGCGCAGGGCAGCCCGTATTCCTGCGGCCACGGGGAGCCAGCTGCCGTGGGGGACCAGCGACTGGACCGTCGGGATCCGGGATTCGTGCCAGCCGATGCCGATGTTCAGCGCGTCCGCACCGGCCTCGGCCAGGGCCGCAGCCAGTGCGCTGTACTCTTCAGGGGGCCCGCTGTTCTCGACCAGGTCCGCCCCGGACATTCGGAAAATGATCGGGAAATCCGGCCCGGCGGCCTGGCGGACGGCCCCGAGGACAGCCAGCGGAAAGGCACGCCTGCGGACAGCGTCCCCTCCCCAGGCGTCGTCGCGCTGATTGGCTGCGGGGGAAGCGAACTGGTTGACCAGGTAACCTTCGGACCCCATGATTTCGACGGCGTCGAACCCCAGCTCCCGGGCCTGGTGTGCTGCTGCGCCGAAGTCCTGCAGCGTGTCCTGGATCTGTGCCTCGTCCATGGCCCGGGGCATGCTGCGTGAATAACCCGACCACAGGGCAGACGGAGCCAGCGGCTGCAGCCCGTAGGTTCCGGGAAAGGCGTAGCGCCCGGCGTGGAAGAGCTGCAGGGCCAGCAGGCCCCCGGCGTCGTGCACCGCCTTCAGTGCTTTCTGCGCTGCCCGCAGAAACGGCGGTTCGCCGCTCACCAGGTAGGTCCGGCCGCCGGAACCCGCCCGGCTGACGGCGGCACCTCCGCTGACGATCAGGGCAGCGCCGCCTGCGGCACGCTCGGCGTAGAACCGGGCCAGCGCATCCGCGTCGGCCTCGAAGTTCAGGTGCATGCTGCCCATGATGATCCGGTGCGGCAGCGTCATGGAGCCTATCCTGCCGGGGGCGAAAGCGTGCGGGTACTGCCGCACTCCCATCCGCGGGTCCGAGGGCACGGGATGCGCCTAGCCCGGTATTCCGCCGAGCAGGGCCTTGGCGATGACGGACTTTTGGATCTCGTTGGTGCCCTCTTCGAACCGCTGCGCACGGGCATCTCGGTAGACGCGTTCAATGGTCTGGGACTGCCAGTAGCCAATGCCGCCGTGCACCTGCAGGGCCTTGTCCGTGACCCGGCCCAGCATGTCCACAGCCGTTAGCTTGGCCATGGAGGAGAGGGCGGCTGCCTCCGGTTCGGAATTCTGCCAGGCTGCGGCGGCGGTAAGGGTGAGGGCTTTGGCCGCGGCGATGTCTGCGGCATTCTCGGCCAGGGTGAACGCAATAGCCTGCCGCGAGGAGAGCGGTTTGCCGAAGGTGGTGCGTGCGGTGGCATAGGCGATAGCCAGCTGCTGGGCACGCTGGGCCAGGCCCACACAGCTCATGGCCACTGAGATCCGGCTGGGCGTCAGGAAACCGCCCAGGGCCACCGCCAAACCTTCGCCCTCCGCACCGAGCCGGTTGGCTACCGGGACGGGCGCGTTGGTGAACGTCAGCGAAGCGTGGTCGGTTCCCCGTACCCCCATGGTCCGGGAGGTGTCCTCAACCTCGGCACCGGGGGTGTTGCGGTCAACCAGGAGCGCCACTGTACCCTCACGGCCAGCGCTGCCTTCCAGCCGGGCGAAGAGCAGCCAGTAGTCACAGCGGACACCAAACGTGATGAGGTGCTTGGCGCCCGTGAGGTAGTAGGTGTCCCCGTCGCGACGGACAGATGACGTGATGTCCGCACCGCTGCCGTTGGCGGGCTCGGTGAGGGTGAAGGCAACCACGGACTCCCCGGCGACGGCAGGCACAATGAACTTCTGCCGCTGGGCCTCGTCCGCAAAGGGGTTCATGGCCCGCCAGGTTCCGTTCAGGACGTGGACGATCATCCGCACCGACGCATGGGAGCGGGAAAAGACTTCCATAAGCCCCATCCACTGCAGGAAGCTCAGGCCGGCCCCGCCGAGGTCCCGCGGCGCGGCGAGGGAAAGGAAACCTTCGGTGCGCAGCTGTTTCCAGAGCTCCTCGGGTACCGCTCCGGTCTCCTCGATCTCCTCGGCCCATACCTCGCCGGGCCCCTCCACCCAGCCGGTCACCCGGTCCAGGAGAGCCTGGTACTCCGGGTCAGGAATTGAACTTCCGCGTCCGTCAGCTCGCACCGTGCTGGTCTTCACGCCTGGCTCCTGTCTGTGCCGGCCGGGACGCTCCCGGCCAGTTGCCGTGCCATTTCCCGCAGCAGGAACTTCTGGACTTTCCCCACGGGATTCCGGGGGATTGCCTCCAGCAGCTCCAGCCGCTCCGGCCAATAGTGCTTGGAGACCTGGCAGCTGTCCAGATACCGGGTAAGTTCGGCCAGTGTCGGAGTGCTGCCCGGCACCGGAACCACGAAGGCACAAGCGCGCTCGCCCAGGCGGGGATCGGGCATGGCGGCCAGCGCGACGTCGTCAATGAGCGGGTGCCGGTACAGCAGCTGCTCGATTTCGGCCACGGGGATCTTTTCGCCGCCGCGGTTGATGACGTCGCGCACCCTGCCGGTGATGCGCAGATAGCCGGCATCGTCCAGGGTGGCCAGGTCTCCCGTGCGGTACCAGCCGTCCTCGGTGAAGGCTTCCTTGGTCAGGTCCGGGCGGTCCAGATACCCCTCGAACATGGTGGGGCTGAGCAGCTCAAAGTTGCCTTCGACGCCGGCGGGCAGCAGGTGGCCCTCGTCGCTGACGACCCGGGCCTGCACCCCGGGCAGCAGCTGCCCGTCGGTGCCCCAGACGAGGGCCGGATCACCGCCCGGGGAGGAAACCGCACCCAGGCAGGTTTCAGTGGTGCCGAACGCGCCGCAGACCCACGCACCCAGCACCCGGGTGGCCCGTTCCGCCAGGTGCCGGGGGACACCGGCGCCGGTGTTTACGAAGATCCGCAGGCTGGAGGGTACGGGAGCACCGGCTTCCACTGCCTTCACCAGGTCGGCGAGGAAAGGCGTGGCTGCCTGTACGAAGCTCCCTTTCCAGCCCTGCAGCATGTTCAGGGCGCGGACCGGTTCCCAGACCGGCTGCAGGATCTGCGGAACCCCCAGCACAAACGAGAGCCACATTCCGTAGAGGAATCCGGTCTGGTGGGCCAGGGGCGAAGGGATGAACACCACATCACCGGAATGCAGCCCCAGGTGCTGCGCCTGCAGGGCGGCAGCCCGGGAGAGGGTGGAGTGCCGGTGCAGCACGGCCTTGGGCTCCCCGGTGGTGCCGGAGGTAAAGAGCAGCTGGGCTGCGGCGTCCGCTGCCGGAGCTGCGGCATCAATCCGTTCACGGTCCACCCGGGTTTCGGCCAGTTCCTGCTCCCACCCGTGCCAGGTAACGCCGCGGTTGCCCGGAACAGCCGGTGCCGCGCCGCCGATCACCAGGACGTGGCGGACAGCGAGCTCATAACCGGGATCCGTGCCCGTTCCGGCCGAGAGGATACCGTCCAGTTCCCGGGCATAGTGCCGGCCGCGGAATTCTTCCGGAACCACGACGACGGCGGCCCGGGAGCGGTGCAGGGCGAAGGCCACCTCGCGTTCCCGGAAGATCGGCATGATTGGAGCCGCCACCGCGCCAATGCGCAGCACCGCGGTAGATAGGAGCACAAAGTCGGTCCAGTTCGGCAGCTGGAACGCTACCCGGTCCCCGGTACCGACGCCCAAATCCTGGAGCAGTGCGGCCACGCGGTCAGCTCCGGCGTCGAGCTGGGCCCAGGTAAGGTGGCCGGAGTCCTGCGGCCGGCCGTCCGCCACTGCGCTCTGGTTCGGACGTTCTGCGGCCCAGCGGCGCACCCAGTCCGCTGCGGGAACCCGGGCCGCGGCGTCGGGAGTGGATACCAGGGTTGCTCCGGTGCGCGGGCGGGTGGTCCCGCTGGGGCGGCGGCGGGGGACGGGACCGTCCTGGACCTGCATGGACAGTCCAAACGAATTCATGGCATCAAGGAACTCCGGATATGAAATCCGGTAGGCATTGGGGTAGCTCAGGGTGCTTCGTCCCACCGCACCGGACGCCGCGACGGCCAGGGACATCAGTACCCGGTGGTCGTTGAAGGAGGACAGGTCAGCAGCCGTCAGGGTTTCGGTTCCGCGGATGATTAGGTCGCTGCCCGCTGTCCGCACCGCCGCGCCCATGGAGTTCAGCTGTGCCATGGCAGCTACCCGGTCTGATTCCTTCAGCCGGACATGGCCCACATTCCGGAAGATGCTCTCGCCGTCTGCACAGGCCGCCATGGCGGAAAGCACCGGAAGCATGTCCGGTACCGTACGGCAGTCAATGTCTGCCGGCTGCAGCCGCAGTCCGTCGTGCCGCACACGCACACCGTCCGGACCGGCGTCGTAAGCCATGGGCAGTCCCATCGAAGCTGCAATGTCCAGGAAGTCTGCTTCCGGATGGTCCGCGCTCTCTGCGGTGACCGAGCGCAGGCCGCGCAACAGCAGATCCGAAGGGTGCAGGGCAGCAGCTGCCAGGGCGAAGGCGGCGGACCCGATGTCCTCCGGCATCCGCATCTGCGTCGGCACGGCTTCCTGGCGGGGCGGTATCTCAAAGCGGTGCCAGTCCTCCTGCACATCGATCCGCAGGCCGAAGCGGCGCATCATCTGCACAGTCAGTTCAAGGTAAGTGCGCTCATTCAGGGTTCCGTCCACCACCACGGTGGTTGGCCGGTCCGCGAACGGGGCCAGAAGCAGCAGCCCGGAAATCCACTGCGAGAGCGTCCCGGCTATGTGGACTTCCCCGCCGGCAGGCCGGCGGGCACGCACCCGGATGGGCGGGCACCCGGTGGGGGAATCGACGTCGAGCCCCATTTGGGTCAGGGCAGCGAGCAGCGGCCCGATGGGGCGGCGCTGGAAATACTTCTGGCCCGTCACCGTGACATCGGTGGATCCCAGAGCGGCCAGTCCCACCATGAAGTACAGGGTGGTGCCGGAGCTGCCTGCGGAGACCTCGTTTTTCAGCGGCCGGTAGGAGCCGCCGTGCACCACGTAGGTGCCGCCGTCGACGTCGATCCGGGTGCCCAGCGTACGCAGCATGGCCACCGTGTAGTGGACGTGGCGTGCATCCGTGAGGCCTGTTATCCGGCTGATTCCCGGCGCCAGCGAGGCAAGGATCAGGGCCCGGTGGGCGTGGTATTTGGAGTTGGGCACCTGTGCTTCACCATAGATGCGCTGCTGTGTTCCCAGGACCGAAAGATGCATGGCGTCTAGGCCTTTCCACCGGCTGTCCTTCTCTGGCGGCTCCCCCGGAGCCGACGTTACCAGTTGCCTCTTGGGGCTGGAACAGGCAGGGGACACCCCGGCACCGGACCCGCACCATTGCCTCTGCCGGACTGTGGTTTTTGCACCGGAGCGCATGCCTGCGCGCACGATTTGGAAAGGCACCTTAGGATAAGCGGGTCTTTACGTTTAGGGGGAAAGCAGCAGGTCATGGGGGAGTTCATCATTTTTCTGGTCGTTGCCGCGGCTGGATTCGCAGTGGGCAGGCTGACGTCGCGCAAGGGCGCCGGCGCTTCCTCCGGCTACCCGTACGGAAGCGGGCTGCCGCATCCGGCCCGGATCTTCGAAGAGGGCTACGAGGCAGGCCGCCGGGAAGCGGCCCTCGCCCAGCAGGGCGCCCGGAGTGCGGGTGCGGGGACGAATTCTTCGGACACACCGGGAGCCTTTCTGCCACCGCCGGCGCCGCCGGCGCAGCCGTACCCCCGGCAGCACCGGCCCCAGCCGCTGCCCCCGCAGCCGCTTCCCGGGGGACTGCTTCCTCCCGGACCGCTGCCTGAGACGCGGCGGCCCTCCCAGCCGTCGGCCGAAACACCTCAGCGGGCAGCTCAGGGCCAGGCACCTGCACACCCTGCACCGCCGCAGCATCCCACCCCGGATGCCCCGGCACAGCTGCCCGGGCATCCGCTGCTGCCCGCTGCCGCCGGTCCCGGTGCGCCGCGTCCCGAAAACCCGGTGCCGGCAGTCCCCGGTGCCGGAGACCACCCCCGGGCCGTTCCGCCCGCTGCCGCTCCCCGGACAGCGGCGGAACTGGCCGCAGAGAAACGCCGCAGGGACCTGCGCAACATCAACATCACGCTGTATTCGGGAAGCCTCCTGCTCGTGGCCGCTGCGGCGCTGTTCATCGGGATTTCGATTCCCGAACAGGCACGGTTCGCCGGCGTGGCCCTGATGACCGCGCTTTTCTATGCCTCGGGACTGGTCATCCATTCCCGGAAGAAGAGCCTGCGCCCGGCAGCAGTCGCCTTTACCGGAACAGGCCTGGCTCTGATCCCCGTCGTGGGACTGGCCTTCTACAACCTCATCCTCCCGGATCCCGTGCTGGCCTGGCTGGCCACCTCACTGGCCGGCACAGCGGCCTTTGCCTACGCAGCTGCCCGGCTGGAGAGCCGGGTAGTGACGTATCTCGCACTGACCTTCCTGCTCTCCACCGCACTGGCATCCGGTGCCTCACTCCGCTCAGGCATTCTCTGGTACTTCATCAGCACGGTCCTGCTTGCCACCCTGATTTCTCTTGCTGCAGTTCGCCGGCCGGGCTGGCTGCGGAACATCTACCTTGAAGCATTTGTGGCGTCCCACCGGTTCCTGGTACCTGCCACCGCTGCTGCCGCCGTGCTGACTGCAGCTGAACTGGGGCCGGGATCCCTGGCTGTGCTGTTCCTGGCCATTGCTGCGTACTACGGTGTCCTGGTCTGGCAGGGGCCGCGGAACCAGACGCTCCTGCATACTTACGGACTGCGCGCTGCCGGGGCCGCCGGAATGGTCTTCCTGGTCTTCCACGCTGCTGACAGCTGGCCTGCGGCCCTTCTGGCAGCCGTGATCATAACTGGCATCCAGGTGCCGGCACTGAATGCGGGCAGCGGCCGCTACCTTCGGATGGCTGCCCGGGCGGACCTGCCCGGGGCGGCACAGGCCGGGGATCCGCGTACCGGAGGAGCCACCCGCGGTCCGGGTCAGCGGGGTGCCCGCATCTACGTTGCTGATCTCCTGACCGTTACCGGACTCCAGTTCGTGGCTGGCCTGGCAGCAGCCGTTGCCTATGCACTGAACGCACAGAACGGCACGGGGACCCCGCTGCTTTTCGCAGCGACGGCCACGGTGGTCCAGCTAACCCTGTGCACGGTGGCCTGGCGGCTTTCACAGCACGCCGAGTATGTTGCACCTGCCGGTGTACTGCTGCCGGCCGTGGCCTGCCTGCTCACCGGCACCGCCGAACTGTGGCCGGTACTGGTGAACCTGGGCATACTGACCGCTTTCTTTGTTCTGCGGGCAGCGCGCTCCCAGGGTTCAGGACGAGCCGCTTTTGTACTGGCAGCCCGTGCATCGGCGGCGGTGGGGCTGCCCCTGACCGTATTTGCACTCCTGCAGAACGCGGCCCCGGAGAACGCGATGGCCTGGACCCTTGCCGCGGCGTTCCTGGCCGCGGCAGCCAACCAGGCCTGGACGGTGCTGGCGGAAGCCACCGGACGCCGGGAACTTTTCCCGCGGGCGGTACCCGCCGTGTTTGCTTCGGCAGCGCTGCTATGCGCTGCAGCGCTGCGGTTCGAGGAGTTCCCGTCCACGGCATTGGCCCTGACAGCACTCTGGACCGTTGTGCTCCTGAACGCCGTTTACTCGGCTCTGCCGGTAGACAGGGGCCGGGGGAAAACGGCTGTTGCCTATGCACCCGCCGGCTTCCTTTTCGCCGGCGTGCTGGGAGCTGGCCTGCTGGGGGTACGGGGATACGAACTGCTCTGCACCGCAGCGCTGGCCTACTGCGCGCTTCAGTCCTTCAAACCGGCAGTGCCAAGGCTCCGGGGCTGGTACTTTGCGGCAGGACAAGTCCTGCTGACAGTCCTGGCAGGGCTGGTCACCCATGACCTTGGCCTGGGACCGCACAAGGTCTTCGCAGTGGTTGCAGCCGCCCTCGCCGTGCAGCTTGCAGCACGCACCGTTCTAGGCGCTAGGCTGGAGGGCTTCGGGCCTGTTCATGGACTGCGCTGGGGCACCCTGCTGGCGCTGGCCGCCACGGCGCCGGCGTACTACCTGGTCCTCTCCCCGGAAACCGAGCAGCAGACGGGCAGCATGCTCCTGCTCATCGCCGCTGCGGGGGCCGTGCTTACCCAGGTTGCTGCGGCCCTGCGCCGGGCTCCGGCCGAAGCGCTGCGCTCCGAACCGGCTGCAGCGGCTGCCTTGGTTTTCCTGCTGTGCGCGGGAATGCGTGTGGTGGAAGGACAGACAACCACTCTGACCCTAGCTGTGCTGTGGGTGGCGTTTGCGGCCAACCTGACTACTGCTGCCCTGCACCGGTACGGTGTCCTTGCTTTCCTGGCACCGGGCGGATTCCTGGCAGCGATGCTGCTGGGTACCGGGATCCTGGGCCTGCGCGGCTACGAGCTGCTCCTTGCGGCTGCGCTCGCCTACTGCGCGGCAATGGTCCGGGACCGGGCCAGCCGGGCCCGGGGGATCTACCTCGCCGGTGCCCAGGGCGCCGGCGCAGTCCTGGCCGCTCTGCTGGCAGCCGATGTATCAGGACATTCCACTGCGGTCTTCTTCGCTGCCCTGGGCATAGCCCTGGCAGCCGGCCAGATTCTGCGGACAGTCCTTCACCGGCGTGTACACCCCCTCGGGTCGGCTGAGCCGCTGCGCTGGGGCGGCCTGGTTGCCCTTGTCCTGGTGCCGGTGGTCTACATGCAGTTCGGGGGGACCGAACCGGCTGCCCTGCTCATTACGGTGCTCAGCGCGGCAGCCGCGTTCACCGCGGCCCAGCTCGACGCTGCACGGAGGACCTTCCGCAAAGCTGCGCTGCCCAATACCGCCGAACTGGTCCTGGCCGCTGCCGTGGCCGTGCTGCTTGCCGTGCCAGCCGTGCGGCTGATTGAGGGCCCGTACGCGGCATGGGCGCTGGGCCTGCTCTGGCTCGGGCTTGGTGCGAACATTGCAGCATCGCTGCTGCTGGGCCCGGGCCGCTGGGAGGCCCTCGCCGCCGGAGGATTCGCCGGAGCAGCCCTCACGGGAGCAGGGCTGCTGGGTCTTCGCGGCTACGAACTGCTGGTCCTGGCCGCCCTGGCCTGTGCGCTGTTCCTTGCCCGGCTCAGGCAGCCGCGCCGCGGGCAGTATCTGCTGGCCGCGCAGCTGCTCACGGCCGTGCTGGCGGTACTGCTGGCGGCCGATGCGGGAGCGGACATCCACGGCGTCGTCGCTGCCGGAGCTGCGGCGGGAGCCGCAGCCCAGCTGGCGCGTACCGTCCTGGAACCGCGGCAGGCAGGTCCCTGGGCCCGGGCCGCGCTGTGGACCAGCATGGGACTCCTGGTCTTCGCCCCCGTTCTCTATGCTGCGCTTGCCCCGGGGGAGATCCAGCGGGACGTGACCGCGCTGCTGCTGCTTCTGCTCCTGGCCGTCAGCGCGGCCGGATACGCCCGTACCACCCGCGCTGCGGCCCTGTACCCAGGGCTGTACGCCCTCGGAGCGCTGCCGCTGGTGCTTTCGGATGTCCTGCGGTTCGGGATCGGCGGTCTGCTTCCGGATCCGGCCGTGCCGGTGGTGGCAGCGGGACTGGTCCTTGCCGCGCTGGCGGCAGCGGCACTCACGGGGGAGGCCAGGGCCCGGGACGCCTCGCTAAGGACTGCGCTGCTCGGTGCCTGTGTTGCCTATTGCGCGGCTGTGCCGGCTGCAGCCGCAGCATCCGGCGGCAACCTGCTGCTTGCGGCACTGGCCCCGGCCGTGCTCAGCGCCGGCGCACTGACGGTTTCCCATTCCCGGGGCATCCCCTGGCTGGCTGCAGGGACACCTCCGCTGCTGTTCGGTGCAGCAGCACTGGCTGCAGCCGGGTTTGAGCAGGAGATCCTTCCCCGGCCCTTCCCGCCGGGCTATGAGCTGCTCTGGACTGTCTGGGCCACGGCGCTTGTCCTCCAGGCGGTGCGGCTTCTGCTGTCCCTCGGCGAAAATGCATCCCCGCTGCGGCTGAGGATCCTCGGGGCGGCGTCCTCTCTGATCCTGCTTACCGGCGCGGTTCCGGCAATGGCTGAATACAACAGCTCCGCTGTAGCCGGGTCCCTCACGCTGCTCGCGGCGCTGGCTCTGGCGGTGAGGGAAACGCCGCAGACCAGCCGAGAGACGGCGATTGAGGCAGGATGCCTTCTCGCTGCCCTGGCCGTTGAACGGATTGTGTGGTTTGTGCTTGGCGGCGCGGGATGGTTCTGGTCCGTGCAGTACTGGGCCGTTGTGCTGGCGGCCCTGGCCGGGTGGGAATACCTGCGCCGGCGCCAGGTCCGGGGGACTGTGCTGCTGGGGGCCGCAGCGGTAATCCTTTCGGGAAGCGGGCTGATCACCGCGGTCTCAGGCGGAACGGGGGAGCAGCTCTGGGCCCTCGTGGCCCACGCCGGACTCCTTGTCTTCGGCCTGCTTGCAAGCAGGAAGCTGTTCACCATCTGGGGTGCCTCAGGCGTGGCACTGGCGGTGCTCTGGTACCTGCGCGGCTACACCTTCCTGCTGCTGGCCCTGCTTGCGGCAGGATTGATCGCCCTGGCTGTCTGGCGCCTGAGCCGCGTACGTACGGCAGCTGAGCAGGAATCCGAGGAAGTCCTGGAGGAACGCTGATACTGCTCCGGGCTGGTGGCGTGCAGCCAGACCGGGGAAAGGGGAAGAGCCGCGTGCCCGTGGAATTCGGGCCGGAGAACCAGGGCCGTGCGGGACCTGACAAGGTGCAGTGCGCTCCGATAGGCTCGGTGGATGGAACTTCTCATCTTCTTGGTCGTGGCTGCTGCAGTTGTAGGCGGCCTCGCCTGGGGCCGGCGCCACTTCTCATCAGAGATTGACCGGGCCAAGCGCATCCGCCGGGCCAACCGGAACGAGCCCTAGGCTCCGCACGCCGGCCCGGTCCGAATTTCAGCACCGAACCGCGCTCGGCTAGACTGGGAGAAAATGACTCGCCACGGATCGGGCAATCCCGGCTCGCGGCGAATCCATATGCTAGACGCCAGAGGCAGCTGACGGACGCTGATTCGCGTTCTGCGCATACTTCTGGCAGACTAGAGAAGTTGTTCAAGCGCTTTTGTGCCCGCACGCGCTGAGCAGGCCGCGAAAACGGCACTGTGTGCGTGATGAGATTGCGTCCCGGTCAGGATAATGCCTGGCGCAGGGTCGGATCCTTCAGGGGAAAAGCCCATATATAACCCGCCCCCATTCTTGAACGGGTGTTGCCAGTTTCGAATCTGCGACACGCCCGAGCGCGGGGGTCGGAGCCTCGGCAGGTTGAGGAACCCGGAGCTTCCGGATTCAGCTTGTTGGAGGAGCGCCGGGGCCAACATGGCCGCCAGGGGCAAAAACTGTACAGAGAGCAATACTCGAAGAAAGAGGCACGACGCCATGGCGGGACAAAAAATCCGCATCCGGCTGAAGTCGTATGACCACGAGGTCATCGACGTATCAGCACGGAAGATCGTTGAGACGGTCACGCGTGCAGGCGCAACGGTAGTAGGCCCCGTGCCGCTGCCCACGGAAAAGAACGTGTACTGCGTTATCCGTTCGCCGCACAAGTACAAGGACAGCCGCGAGCACTTTGAAATGCGCACGCACAAGCGTCTGATCGACATCATTGACCCCACGCCTAAGGCCGTTGACTCGCTGATGCGTCTTGACCTGCCTGCAGACGTGAACATCGAAATCAAGCTGTAGGGGGGAGCAGATACTTATGTCTTCTTCACTTACCCGCCAGGTTAAGGGCCTCCTGGGCACCAAGCTGGGCATGACCCAGGTCTGGGACGAGAACAACAAGCTCATCCCCGTCACCGTGGTCCAGGCTGATTCCAACGTCATCACCCAGCTGCGCAATGCGGAGAAGGACGGCTACACCGCCGTTCAGATCGGCTACGGCCAGATCGATCCCCGCAAGGTCACCAAGCCGCTGGCCGGCCACTTCGAGAAGGCCGGCGTTACGCCGCGCCGCCACGTTGTTGAGCTGCGCACCGCTGACGCTGACACCTACGAGCTCGGCCAGGAACTCTCCGTTGAGATGTTCGAAGCCGGCCAGAAGGTCGACGTCGTCGGTACCTCCAAGGGCAAGGGCTTCGCCGGTGTTATGAAGCGTCACGGCTTCCACGGCGTCGGCGCTTCCCACGGTGCCCACAAGAACCACCGCAAGCCCGGCTCCATCGGTGGCGCATCCACCCCCGGCCGCGTCTTCAAGGGTCTTCGGATGGCCGGCCGCATGGGCGCCGTCCGCCACACCACGATGAACCTCACCGTCCACGCTGTGGATACCGAGAAGTCGCTGCTGCTGATCAAGGGTGCCGTTCCCGGCGCCCGCGGCCAGGTCGTCCTCGTACGCACCGCCGTGAAGGGAGCTTAGTCTCATGGCTAACAAAGCAACTGTTGAATTCCCCGCAGCAATCTTCGACGTTCAGACGAACGTTCCGCTGCTGCACCAGGTAGTTGTGGCCCAGCTTGCTGCTGCCCGCCAGGGTACGCACAAGACCAAGACCCGCGCCGAAGTTTCCGGTGCAGGCCGCAAGCCGTTCAAGCAGAAGGGCACCGGCCGCGCCCGTCAGGGTTCAATCCGTGCTCCTCACATGACCGGTGGCGGCGTTGTCCACGGACCGACGCCCCGCGACTACAGCCAGCGCACCCCCAAGAAGATGATTGCCGCCGCACTGCGCGGAGCACTCTCTGACCGGGCACGCAACGGCCGCATCCACGTGCTGGAAACCCTGGTTGCCGGCGAAACGCCGTCGACCAAGGCTGCACGCGAAGCGCTGCGTTCACTTACCGACCGCAAGAACATGCTCGTTGTTATCGAGCGCGCCAACGATGTTGCTGCACTGTCCGTGCGCAACCTCACCGATGTTCACGTGATCTACGTAGATCAGCTGAACACCTACGACGTGCTTGTTGCTGACGACGTGGTCTTCACCCAGGCCGCCTACGACGAGTTCGTCGGCAAGAACACTGTCAAGGAGGACGCCAAGTGAGCGCGACCACCGCAAAGGACCCTCGCGACGTGGTGCTTGCACCCGTCGTCTCGGAAAAGAGCTACGGCCTGATCGACGAAGGTAAGTACACCTTCCTGGTCGACCCCCGCTCGAACAAGACCGAGATCAAGCTGGCCGTGGAGAAGATTTTCTCCGTCAAGGTCGACTCGATCAACACCATCAACCGTGCCGGTAAGCGCAAGCGCACCAAATTCGGATGGGGACAGCGCAAGAGCACCAAGCGTGCGATTGTCACCCTGAAGGAAGGCACAATCGACATCTTCGGCGGTCCGCTCAGCTAGGGCGGAGACCACTTTAACGAGGAATAAATAATGGGAATCCGTAAATACAAGCCGACTACCCCGGGCCGCCGCGGCTCGAGCGTAGCCGACTTCACCGAAATCACGCGGTCGACGCCGGAAAAGTCGCTGGTGCGTCCGCTGCCCAAAAAGGGCGGCCGTAACAACACCGGCAAGATCACGACCAGGCACAAGGGTGGCGGACACAAGCGCCAGTACCGCCTGATCGACTTCCGCCGGCACGACAAGGACGGCGTCAACGCTCGCGTTGCCGAGATCGAATACGATCCGAACCGTACCGCCCGTATCGCGCTGCTGCACTACGTTGATGGCACCAAGCGTTACATCATTGCGCCGAACAAGCTCAAGCAGGGCGATTTCGTTGAGGCCGGCGCCGGGGCTGACATCAAGCCCGGCAACAACCTGCCGCTGCGCAACATCCCCGTGGGTACCGTTATCCACGCCGTTGAACTGCGTCCGGGCGGCGGTGCCAAGATGGCCCGCTCCGCCGGTGCATCGGTTCAGCTGGTTGCAAAGGAAGGCCGCTTCGCCCAGCTGCGTCTGCCTTCCGGTGAAATCCGCAACGTCGACGTCCGCTGCCGCGCCACCATTGGCGAGGTCGGCAACGCCGAGCAGTCCAACATCAACTGGGGCAAGGCCGGCCGTATGCGCTGGAAGGGCGTTCGCCCGACCGTCCGCGGTGTCGCCATGAACCCGGTTGACCACCCGCATGGTGGTGGCGAAGGCAAGACCAGTGGTGGACGCCACCCGGTCAACCCGAACGGTAAGCCCGAGGGCCGTACCCGCCGCCCCAACAAAGAGAGCGACAAGCTTATTGTGCGTCGCCGTCGTTCCGGCAAGAACAAGCGATAGGAGCCTGGAAACATGCCACGCAGCCTGAAGAAAGGCCCCTTCGTCGACCAGCACCTCTTCCTTAAGGTGCAGGCCGAAAACGAGAAGGGCACCAAGAACGTCATCAAGACGTGGTCCCGCCGCTCGATGATCATCCCCGACATGCTCGGGCACACGATCGCCGTGCACGACGGACGCAAGCACATTCCGGTGTTTGTCACCGAGTCGATGGTCGGGCACAAGCTCGGCGAATTCGCTCTGACGCGTACATTCCGCGGCCATGTGAAGGACGACCGCAAGGGCAAGCGCCGCTAGGCGCTGCTCTTTCGGCAGAAGACGAGAGAAGGAAAGCAATGGAAGCCAAGGCAATTGCGCGTCATATCCGCGTAACGCCTATGAAGGCCCGGCGCGTCGTCAACCTTGTTCGTGGCAAGCAAGCGAATGAGGCATTGGCAATTCTGAAGTTTGCCCCCCAGGCAGCTTCGGAGCCGGTATTCAAGGTAGTTCAGTCGGCAATGGCCAACGCACGTGTCCTCGCGGACCGCGACGGCGTGGCCTTCGACGAAGGTGACCTCTACATCAGCGAAGCATTCGTTGATGAAGGACCCACCATGAAGCGGTTCCAGCCGCGTGCCCAGGGCCGCGCCTACCGCATCAACAAGCGGACCAGCCACGTCACCGTGGTTGTCGCAACCCCCGAGAACGAGGAGGACCGTTAAGTGGGACAGAAGGTAAACCCGCACGGGTTCCGACTCGGCATCACCACTGACCACGTTTCGCACTGGTTTGCTGACAGCAACAAGCCGGGCCAGCGTTACAAGGACTTCGTCCGCGAGGACATCAAGATCCGTCAGCTGATGTCCACCGGCATGGACCGCGCCGGCATCGCCAAGGTTGAGATCGAGCGCACCCGCGACCGTGTCCGTGTGGATATCCACACCGCACGTCCGGGCATCGTGATCGGCCGCCGCGGCGCCGAAGCAGACCGCATCCGCGGCGAGCTCGAAAAGCTCACCGGCAAGCAGGTTCAGCTGAACATCCTCGAGGTCAAGAACCCCGAGATGGAAGCACAGCTGGTTGCCCAGGGTGTTGCAGAGCAGCTCTCTTCCCGCGTGGCTTTCCGCCGTGCGATGAAGAAGGCAATCCAGTCCGCACAGCGTGCAGGCGCAAAGGGTATTCGTATCCAGTGCTCCGGCCGTCTGGGTGGCGCTGAAATGAGCCGTTCCGAGTTCTACCGCGAAGGCCGTGTGCCCCTGCACACCCTCCGCGCGAACATCGACTACGGCTTCTTCGAAGCCAAGACCACCTTCGGCCGCATCGGCGTGAAGGTTTGGATCTACAAGGGCGACGTCACTTCCAAGGAACTGGCTGCACAGCAGGCTGCTGCACCGTCCCGCGGACGTTCCAACGACCGTCCGGGCCGCGGCCCGGCCGACCGTGGGGACCGTCGTCGTCGTAACGACCGCGGCGACAAGGCCGCCGCGCCTGCTGCAGAGGCTCCGGCCGCTGAGGCAGCTGCCCCCGCAGCAGAAGGAGGACAGGCTTAAATGCTTATCCCACGTCGAGTCAAGTACCGCAAGCAGCACCACCCGGGTCGTTCCGGCGCTGCAACCGGTGGCACCGCTGTCAGCTTCGGTGAATGGGGTATCCAGGCTCTCACGCCTGCATACGTAACCAACCGCCAGATTGAAGCTGCACGTATTGCCATGACGCGCCACATCAAGCGCGGCGGCAAGGTCTGGATCAACATTTACCCGGACCGTCCGCTGACGAAGAAGCCGGCCGAAACCCGCATGGGTTCCGGTAAGGGTTCGCCGGAGTGGTGGGTTGCAAACGTCAAGCCGGGGCGGGTTCTGTTCGAACTCTCCGGTGTTTCCGAAGAGGTAGCTCGCGAGGCACTGCGCCTGGCGATCCATAAGCTGCCGTTGAAGGCACGCATTGTGCGTCGCGAGGGTGGTGAATAGCAATGGCTATCGGTTCAAAGGAACTTGCAACTGATCAGCTGGACGGGTTCGACAACGAGCGTCTCGTTGAAGAACTTCGTAAGGCTAAGGAGGAGCTGTTCAACCTCCGCTTCCAGTCCGCCACCGGGCAGCTGGAGAACAACGGACGGCTCCGTGCCGTAAAGCGCGACATCGCCCGCATCTACACGGTGCTCCGTGAGCGTGAACTGGGAATTCGTCCCGAGGCAGTTGCTCCCGTCGAGGAAGCAGCTCCCGAGAAGAAGAAGTCCAAGAAGAAGGCTGCGGAGTCCGAAGCTGCGGTTGCCGAGGATGATGCCAAATGAGCGAAAACAAGAATGAGGCAGCAGTGACAACTGACGCAAACGGAGCCGATGCCCGCGGGTACCGGAAGACCGCTCGCGGCTACGTGGTCTCCGACAAGATGGACAAGACCATCGTCGTCGAGGTCGAAGACCGCGTGAAGCACGCACTGTACGGCAAGGTTCTTCGCCGCACCGAGAAGCGCAAGGCCCATGACGAGCAGAACGCTGCCGGCATTGGTGACCTCGTGCTGATCGCCGAGACCCGGCCGCTGTCCGCTACCAAGCGGTGGCGCCTGGTCGAGATCATCGAAAAGGCCAAGTAGCCAAACGCCATAAGGCAAAAGCTGCAAAGCACATAACAGGCCGGAGCGTGTGCCGGGGGAGAGGCTGCAAAGCAGCTCCTTCGGCACACAGGCGCCGTCCACAGCGTCAGGGCCCCGGCGGCGGAATCATACGATTTCGTTTCCGGGGCCCTTTCGCGGTAAACTTGAAATCTTGTCTGTGTGGTGCGGAAGCATGTCCTCTTATGGATGCCCTTCCTCACCGCCGAATAAGACAAAAGCCCGATAATCTTGTTCAGCATGGTGCTGCGGCTTGCGCTGCAGAGCGGCCCGTAGGGGCCGGTGCTGAGTACCAGTATTACGGGGTCCACCCATATCCGTTCCGCAAGGCTCAGAAGCACTGAGAACCGGCGCGACGACAGGAGTAATAAGTGATTCAGCAGGAGTCGCGACTGAAGGTCGCCGACAACACGGGTGCCAAGGAAATCTTGACCATCCGCGTTCTCGGTGGATCCGGCCGTCGCTACGCAGGCATTGGCGACACCATTGTTGCCACCGTCAAGGATGCAATTCCCGGCGGCAACGTCAAGAAGGGCGATGTGGTCAAGGCCGTCATCGTCCGTACCAAGAAGGAACGCCGCCGCCAGGACGGTTCCTACATCAAGTTCGATGAGAACGCTGCAGTGATCTTGAAGAATGACGGTGACCCCCGCGGTACCCGTATCTTCGGCCCGGTCGGCCGCGAACTTCGCGACAAGAAGTTCATGAAGATCATTTCGCTGGCTCCGGAGGTGCTGTAGATCATGGCAAAGATCAAGAAGGGTGACCTGGTTCAGGTCATCACCGGTGCCAAGGCTGAGCGCGGCGGAGACCGCGGCAAGCAGGGCAAGGTTCTGAAGGTTTTCCCGGAGACCAACCGCGTGCTCGTTGAGGGCATCAACCGCGTCACCAAGCACACCAAGGTTGGCCAGTCCTCCCGCGGTTCCAAGACCGGAGGCATCGAGGTTGTTGAGGCCCCGATCCACGTTTCCAACGTGGCCGTCGTGGATCCCGAGACGAAGAAGCCCACCCGTGTTGGCTACCGCACCGAAATCGTCGAAAAAGACGGCCGGACCCGCACCGTGCGCATCCGCGTCGCCAAGGGCTCTGGGAAGGACCTCTAATGACTGAGACTGTCACCAAGATCGTTCCCCGTCTGAAGACCCGCTACGCAGCGGAAATCAAGCAGACTCTGCAGGACGAATTCAACTACGCAAACGTCAACCAGGTTCCGCGCCTCGTCAAGGTCGTTGTGAACATGGGTGTTGGAGATGCCGCCAAGGACTCCAAGCTCATTGACGGTGCTGTTCGCGACCTGACGGCCATCACCGGCCAGAAGCCGCAGATCACCAAGGCACGCAAGTCGATCGCACAGTTCAAGCTGCGCGAAGGCATGCCGATCGGTGCGCACGCTACGCTGCGCGGCGACCGCATGTGGGAATTCGTGGACCGCCTGGTTACCCTGGCGCTCCCGCGTATCCGCGACTTCCGCGGCCTGAGCGGCAAGCAGTTCGACGGCAACGGCAACTACACGTTCGGTCTGACCGAGCAGTCGATGTTCCACGAAATCGATCAGGACAAGATCGACCGCGTACGCGGCATGGACATCACCGTGGTTACCACCGCCAAGACCGATGACGAGGGACGCGCGCTGCTGAAGGCGCTCGGCTTCCCGTTCAAATCCGAAGATTAATTACTACGTAAAAGGTCTGTTGCACAACGCGGGGCACGCTCCGCGCCGAGCAGCAGAAACCGTTACGAGGGAGGGCTAGAGCCCACATGACAATGACAGATCCTGTCGCAGACATGCTCACGCGTCTGCGCAATGCAAACTCGGCATACCACGATTCCGTGTCCATGCCGTACAGCAAGCTGAAGGCACGCGTTGCCGACATCCTGAAGGCCGAGGGTTACATCTCGGGCTGGAAGGAAGAAGAGGCACAGGTTGGCAAGACGCTGACCCTGGACCTCAAGTTCGGTCCGAACCGCGAGCGTTCGATCGCCGGCGTACGCCGCATCTCCAAGCCGGGCCTGCGTGTATACGCAAAGTCCACCAACCTGCCGCGCGTTCTCGGTGGGCTGGGTATCGCCATCCTGTCGACGTCGTCAGGTCTGCTGACCGACCGCCAGGCCGCCAAGAAGGGTGTGGGTGGGGAAGTCCTCGCCTACGTCTGGTAGCAGGGAAGGGAAAGAATAATGTCACGTATTGGACGTCTGCCCATCTCTGTCCCCGCCGGTGTCGACGTTGCCATTGATGGCAACACCGTCACGGTCAAGGGTTCCAAGGGCGAGCTGAGCCACGTTGTGCCCAGCCCGATCTCGGTTTCCATGGACGAGAACACCATCACCGTCGCCCGCCCCAATGACGAGCGCGAATCCCGTTCCCTTCACGGCCTGACCCGCACCCTGATCTCCAACATGATCACCGGTGTGACCGAGGGCTACAAGAAGGACCTGGAAATCGTTGGCACCGGTTACCGCGTGCAGGCCAAGGGCTCGGACCTCGAGTTCGCCCTGGGCTACAGCCACCCGGTTTCCGTGAAGGCTCCGGAGGGCATCACGCTCACCGTCACGGGCCCCACGAAGCTCACCGTTTCCGGCATCGACAAGCAGCAGGTGGGCGAGGTTTCCGCCAACATCCGCAAGCTGCGCAAGCCTGACCCCTACAAGGGCAAGGGCATTCGTTACGCCGGCGAGATTGTCCGCCGCAAGGTCGGAAAGGCTGGTAAGTAATCATGGCCATCAGCATCAATAAGAAGCGCAATTCCAAGAGCAAGTCCGCTTCCCGGAGCCGCCGCCAGCTGCGGATCCGCAAGCGCATTGCCGGCACCGCGGCCCGTCCGCGCCTGGTCGTCAACCGCTCTGCCCGCCACGTATTCGTCCAGGTTGTCGATGACAGCCGCGGCGTAACCGTTGCATCCGCGTCCACCATGGAAGCAGATCTGCGTTCCATGGAGGGCGACAAGACTGCCAAGTCCAAGCGCGTCGGCGAGCTCGTTGCCGAACGTGCCAAGGCTGCCGGCGTCGAAGCCGTGGTGTTTGACCGCGGCGGCAACCGCTACCACGGCCGCATCGCGGCTGTCGCAGACGGCGCACGTGAAGGTGGGCTGGCACTGTGACCGAGGCAAACAAGGAAAAGGAAAATCAGGTGACTGAAGCTACATCTGCTGAGGCAACTGAGACCAAGGAAACCGCTGCCGCAGGCAACGACGACCGCCGCGGCGGCCGCCGGGGCGAGCAGCGCTCTGACCGTGGAGGCCGTGACCGCGGCGGACGCGGCGGACGCGACGGCGGACGCAATGATGACAAGGACAAGTTCATTGAACGCGTCGTGACCATCAACCGCGTCGCCAAGGTGGTCAAGGGTGGTCGTCGCTTCAGCTTCACCGCCCTGGTTGTTGTCGGTGACGGCAACGGCATGGTCGGCGTTGGCTACGGCAAGGCAAAGGAAGTTCCCTCGGCTATCGCCAAGGCAGTCGAGGAAGCGAAGAAGTCCTTCTTCCGCGTTCCCCGCATTGCCGGCACCGTCCCGCACCTGGTGCAGGGCGAAGCAGCCGCAGGCGTCGTCCTGCTCCGTCCGGCTTCCCCGGGTACCGGCGTTATCGCCGGTGGTCCGGTCCGAGCCATCCTCGAGTGCGCCGGTATCCACGACGTGCTTTCCAAGTCGCTGGGTTCCTCCAACGCGATCAACATCGTGCACGCCACGGTTGACGCGCTGAAGCGCCTCGAAGAGCCGCAGGCTGTGGCTGCCCGCCGTGGCCTGCCGCTGGACGAAGTTGCTCCCGCAGCGATGATCCGCAACATGCAGAAGGCTGGTGCATGATGACTACTCCGAAGCGCGTTGCCGTCAGCTCGGCACAGCTGGAAATCACCCAGATTAAGTCCACCATCGGTGGTAAGCAGAATCAGCGCGACACGCTGCGTTCACTCGGCCTGAAGCACATCGGCGACTCCGTCGTCCGCAGTGCAGACGCCGTGACCGTTGGCATGATCAACACGGTTCCGCACCTCGTGAAGGTTGAGGAGGCGAAGTAACATGGCCGAAGATAACAAAGCTCTGAAGGTCCACCACCTGCGTCCTGCTCCGGGTGCCAAGACGGCTAAGACCCGTGTTGGCCGCGGTGAAGGTTCCAAGGGTAAGACCGCTGGCCGCGGTACCAAGGGTACTGCCGCCCGCTACCAGGTCAAGGCCGGTTTCGCAGGCGGGCAGCTGCCGCTGCACATGCGTCTGCCGAAGCTGCGCGGCTTCAAGAACCCGTTCAAGGTTGAGTTCCAGGTTGTAAACCTGGACAAGATCTCTGAGCTGTTCCCCGAAGGAGGCGAGGTCACCGTAGAGGCCCTCGTTGCCAAGGGTGCCGTGCGCAAGAACCAGCCCGTCAAGGTGCTGGGCACCGGCGACATCACCGTCAAGGTTGACGTCAAGGCCGATGCATTCTCTGCAAGCGCAGCCGAAAAGATCGCTGCAGCAGGCGGATCGACCACGGCGCTCTAAGCACCGTGTTCCTGAACGCGCACATCCGCTGCCGGCCCCGGGTTTTCCCGGGTGCCGGCGGCGGGTTGTGCGCTTTCCTGCATGCCACTAAGCTCCCGGAAGGCCGTAAAACGGCCGGCCGGGGGCTTGGTGCCTTTAACGCTCCCGCCGCTGCTATGTTCGATAACGCAACAGCGGCCCTGAGCGGATAGACTCAGGTTTTGTTCGAGTCCCGCCGGGACTCATTTCCACACTTTTCTTCAGGAGGACGCTTGCTTAGCGCTATTGGCCGGGCTTTCCGGACGCCAGACCTGCGACGCAAGCTGTTGTTTACGCTGGGAATCATCACTATCTTCCGCATGGGTGCTTTTATCCCGGCCCCGGGTGTTGACTACGGCAATGTGCAGCAGTGCTTGGCTCTTGGCGCCACTTCGGGTGGTCTCTACGAGTTCGTAAACCTCTTCAGCGGCGGCGCCCTGCTGCAGGTCTCAGTCTTCGCCCTCGGCATCATGCCGTACATCACCGCCAGCATCATCGTGCAGCTGCTGCGCGTGGTGATCCCGCACTTCCAGGCACTGTATGAGGAAGGCCAGCAGGGACAGTCAACGCTCACGCAGTACACCCGCTACCTGACCATCGCCCTGGGCCTGCTGAACGCAACCACCGTAGTCTCGCTGGCTCGTTCCGGTGCCCTGTTCAACAATCAGTGCTCCGTGCCGATCATCCCGGATGACAACATCATCACGATCCTGCTGCTGATCATCACCCTGACTGCCGGCACCGGCCTCATCATGTGGATGGGTGAACTGGTCACCGAGAAGGGCGTCGGCAACGGCATGTCCCTGCTCATCTTCACCTCGATCGTGGCCAGCTTCCCCAGCGCCCTGGGCGCCATCCTGACGGCACAGGGCTGGACCATCTTCCTCGGCGTGATTGCGATCGGCATTGTGACGGTTGCCCTGGTCATCTTCGTGGAGCAGTCCCAGCGCCGTGTCCCGGTCCAGTACGCCAAGCGCATGGTCGGACGCCGCACGGTCGGCGGCACAAACACCTACATCCCCATCAAGGTCAACATGGCCGGCGTGATCCCCGTGATCTTCGCTTCCTCCATGCTGTACCTGCCGTCCCTGCTGGCACAGTTCAACACCCCCACGGACGGCTCCGCGCCGCCGGAATGGGTTGTCTGGATCAACAACTACCTGACCTCCGGGGACCATCCGCTGTACATGGCCGTGTACTTCCTGATGATCGTGTTCTTCACGTACTTCTACGTCTCGATCACCTTCAACCCCGAAGAAGTCTCGGAAAACATGAAGAAGTACGGCGGCTTCATTCCCGGCATCCGTGCCGGGCGCCCCACCGCCGAATACCTGCAGTACGTGCTCTCCCGCATTACCCTGCCCGGCGCCATGTATTTGGGCATTGTTGCCCTTATTCCGCTGATTGCCCTGGTGCTGGTCGGGGCAAACCAGAACTTCCCGTTCGGCGGAACCTCGATCCTCATCATGGTTGGTGTGGGACTCGAGACGGTCAAACAAATTGACGCACAGCTCCAGCAGCGTCACTACGAAGGGTTATTGCGATGACACGTCTGCTCATTATTGGGCCTCCCGGTGCCGGCAAGGGAACACAGGCTTCCCGTATTTCGGAACGGCTTGGCGTCAGCGCAATCTCCACCGGAGACATCTTCCGCTCCAACGTGAAGAACCTGACCCCGCTCGGCATCGAAGCCAAGAAGTACATCGACGCCGGCAACTTCGTTCCGGATGAAGTCACCAACAACATGGTGCGTTCCCGCCTGCAGGAGGAGGACGTCCAGGACGGCTTCCTGCTTGACGGCTACCCGCGCACCACCGCGCAGGTCGAGGAGCTCGACGACATCCTCGCAGCTGGAGGCGACAGTCTCGACGCCGTGCTCCTGCTGACCGCCGACGACGAAGAGCTGGTCCAGCGCCTGCTCCGCCGTGCGGAAATCGAGGGCCGGACGGACGACAACGAGGAAGTCATCCGCCACCGCCTCGAGCTGTACAAGCAGCAGACCGCCGACGTCGTTGCCAGCTACGAGAAGCGCGGGATTGTTACCCGCGTTGACGGCCTCGGCGACATCGACGAAGTCACCGAGCGCGTTATGCAGGCACTCAAGCAGACCAGCTAGAACAGACAGAAGGCGAGACGTTGGCCCAGCCGCGGATCCAGTACAAAACCAACGCGCAGATGCGCACCATGCGCGAGGCAGGTCTGGTGCTGATTAAGGCACTGGATGCGGCGGTCGCGGCCGCCCGCCCTGGCGTTACAACGGCAGAGATCGACAAGGTCTTCGCCGGTGTTCTCGCCGAGGCGGGAGCGACGTCGAACTTCCTGGGCTATTACGATTTCCCCGCAACCATCTGCACCTCGGTGAACGAGGAAGTCGTCCACGGCATCCCGGGGAACAAGGTGCTGGCGGACGGGGACATCATCTCGATCGACGGCGGCGCCGTAGTGGACGGCTGGCACTCCGATTCGGCCCGCACCGTGATTGTGGGTACGGCCGACCCGGAAGACCAGCGGCTCTCTGACGTTACCGAGAACGCCATGTGGCACGGCATCGCAGCCGCAGCCAAGGGCCGGTTCGTGGGAGATATCGGTGCCGCCATCGATGACTACGTCAGCTCCGTTCCGGGGAAACCCCTGGGCATCCTGGAGGACTACGTGGGCCACGGCATCGGTTCGGAAATGCACCAGGCCCCGGATGTGCTGAACTACCGGACCAGCCACCGCGGCCCCAAGCTGAAGCCCGGCATGTGCCTGGCGATCGAACCCATGCTGGTGCGCGGCGGCATCGAGACCGTCACCCTGGAAGACGACTGGACCGTTGTAACCACCGACGGCGCCCGATCCTGCCAGTGGGAACACTCAGTAGCTATCCACGAGAAGGGGATCTGGGTGCTCACGGCTCCCGACGGCGGGGCGTCGCGACTCGCGCCGCTGGGCGTCACGCCGGTGCCCATTCCCTAACCACTGGATGCTGCCGGTCCGTTTCCCGGCTTCAGCTCACCGGATCTTCGGTCCGAAGGCCCGTTCCGCCCACCGCGGAACGGGCCTTTTGCGTGTCCGGGGTGGTGGGGATGGCCCCTGCGGTGGACCGCGCCGGCGCTGAACTGCGGTACCACTGCAGGCAGAACACCACCATCACTGCGATCTCCACGGCTCCGCCTGCGTAGTACATTGCCATGGCTCCGGATTCGGCAGCAGCCGCTTGAACACCCGCCGGCGGATCGGCGTACAGCGACTTCGCCAGGATGTTGTGGGCTGCTGCGGTTGCAATCAGTACCGCGGCCCGCAGCCGCGTGCCGGCCCGGTGCGGATTCGGGTCCCGGCCAATCAGCGCTGCGGTCCAGAGATATCCGGCGGCCACCAGATGGAATGTGACCAGCCAGTGCACCGGTGCCAGCGCGGTCATTGCGTCAAGGAGAGGCGTCCGGAACATCAGGAACATGCCCCCAACGTTCAGGACCGCCGCCGTTACCGCATGGGAAAGGAACCGGGCAGGGCTGCTCCGCAGGAGGCGGACCAAACGGCGGGCCGGCCGTTTGTCCATGACACGCAGTGCCAAAGTCACTGGCCTGGAGAGTACAAGCAGCAGCGGCGCCAGCATTCCCGCCGCCACGTGGGAGAGCGCCAGCCAGGTGAAGTTCGTGTGGGCCAGGGCAGGAAGCGGACCCAGAACGGTCAGCAGGGCCAGGACCAGTCCCAGCAGAAACGCGCCGGTGCGGTATAGCGGCCAGGCCGCCGCCCGGTTGGAGCGGGCTCCCGCCGTGTAAGCTGCCGCAGCCGCCAGGGCCGGGACCAAAAAAAGGACCTCGGCCGGGAAAGCGCCCGCAGAATGGTGCATCAGCTTCCGGGCCTGCCCGCGGGAGCTTCCCGGGTGCGGAGCAGCAGGACGATTCCCGCCCCGAGCATCAGCAGAGCCGCGGTGTTCCATGCCAGGTCGTAGGGCAGCAGCTCAACTTCGTAGCGGATTTGGTGCAGGTTCAGCAGCTTGTGCTGAACGGTCCCGTCGTAAAGCTGGAAGGCACCGGCACCAAGCAGGACGGCACCGCCCCAGCGCGGGGGGATCAGGATGCCGCGGCGGCGCAGGTCCGCGAACAGGAACAATCCAGCAACCACGGCGAACCAGCCAAATGCGTGGAACAGTCCATCGGAGAACAGGCCCGCGGCAGCGGTCGACCGGTCGTAGAAATGATGCCACTGCAGCAGCTGGTGGAAGACCACCTCGTCAATGAAGGCAGCGGTGCCGATTCCCACCAGGACGCCGGAGAGCACGTTCCTGCGGTGCGGCCTGAGTACAGCGGTGCCGGGAGAACTCATGGCCCCGAGACTAGCAAACCGTCCCGGACCCGGCAGCAGGCGAGCGGCGGGCCGGCCCCGGTCTCTCGAAGCCTCCTGCCTTGGAACACTGGAGCGCGGGTATCCCCACGTCACAAAGTGAACGCCTTCTTAACGCCGGCTGAAAGCACTTCCAACGTGCGCTGAAGTCTTCTTTGAATGCCCGGTTTTGGGCTTTCTGCTCCTGGCCAAAAACCTACGCTGAAGGCGTCAATCAGCTCCCGACGAAGGTTTGCACCTGCTATGTCATCCACCACTTTGTCCCCGCCGGGACACGCCGGGGCCGCCGGCCGGGGAACCGGATCCATTCCGGACAGCCCGCCTCCAGGCCGCAGCCGGTCTTCGCGCCGGCCGGCTGCCCGGCGCCGGAACAAAACCTCCAACTGGCTGCTGTTCGCTCTGCTGGCCGGACCGAACATCGCCCTGCTGCTGGTCTTCACCTACAAGCCGCTGCTGCAGTCCCTGTACTACTCGACACTTCAGTGGAACATCGGGTCGGCGGTTGCCCGTCCGGTGGGGCTGCGGAACTACACCGACTGGCTGAGTGCGCCCGGTACGCCGCAGGTCATTGGCGTCACTGTCGTTTTCACGCTGGCCACTGTGGGCGGAGGCATGGTCATTGGCCTCGCCCTCGCCCTGCTCCTGAACAGCAGGCTAAACCTCAGGGGCGCGGCCCGCACCATCATCGTGGCACCGTACGTGCTCTCCGGCGTCGCCGTCGGCCTGCTGTGGCTCTTCGTTTTCGATCCGAACTTCGGTGTCACATCCGCGCTGCTGCAGGCCGTGGGCCTGCCTTCTCCGGACTGGTACAACGATCCGGGTTACTCGCTGGCCATGGTCATCATCGTCTACCTCTGGAAAAACGTGGGCTACGTAGCCCTCATTTATCTGGCGGGCCTGCAGGCAATTCCCAGGGACCTGCTCGAGGCCGCGTCCCTGGACGGGGCAGGACGACTGAGGACCCTGCTGGGTATCACCCTTCCGCTGCTCGGGCCCACCACGTTCTTCCTCTCGGTGACGACCCTGCTCAGCTCCCTGCAGTCCTTCGACATCATCCAGGCGATGACCAAGGGCGGTCCGCTGGAAGGCACCACCACCATGATGTACCAGATCTACCAGCAGGGTTTTGTGGCAGGAACCGCCGGATACTCATCCGCAATTGCCACCATCCTGTTCCTGGTGCTCCTGGCCATCACCCTCCTGCAGCTGAAATTCGTTGAACGGAAGGTGCACTACTCGTGAGCACCGTACTGACCCCCGCCCCGCCTGCCCCGTCTGCTCCGGCTGCCGGCCCCCAGCCGGGCCCCGGCACCAGGCGGAAGATCTCCGCGGGCGGCTACACAGCCATGGCCGCCGCAGTGGCCGTTATGATCCTGCCGCTGGGCTGGATGATGCTCGCCAGCTTCAAGGAACCGGATGAGATCTATACGGTTCCGATCCAGTGGCTGCCTGCCGGCTGGGACCTGTCCAACTACGCAGCTGCCCTAGAACGGGTTCCGTTCGGCTCCTTCTTTGCGAATTCACTGCTCGTGACCCTCATCGGTGCCGGGCTGAAGATCTTCCTGGGCCTGACAACCGCCTACGCGCTGGTCTTCCTGGACGTGCCGTTCAAGAAGGTGTTCTTCGCCGTCGTGATTTTCGCCCTGCTTATTCCGCAGCAGATCGTGATCATTCCGAACTACACGCTGGTGGCCGAACTCGGCTGGCTGAACACCTATCAGGGCATCATCCTGCCCGGACTGGCCAGCGCGTTTGGAACCTTCCTGTTCCGCCAACACTTCCTGTCACTGCCGCCCTCGGTCCTGGAAGCTGCAGTGCTCGACGGCGCCGGCCACTTCCGCAGGCTGTTCCAGTTTGTGGTTCCCATGTCCGCACCGACGATCGCCGCCGTCGCTCTGGTCTCCGTGGTCAACGAATGGAACGAATACCTCTGGCCCCTGCTGGTGGTGGACCGTGCCGAGATGATGACGCTGCCGGTGGGGCTCACCCTCCTGCAGAACAACGACGGCGTCACTAACTGGGGCGTGCTGATGGCCGGAACGGTGCTGGTCACCTTGCCCGTCCTGGCCCTGTTCTTTGTCCTCCAGCGCCGGATCGTCTCCGGCCTGACCGCAGGCGCTGTAACCGGCTGAGCCCGGTCCCGCCCGCACCCACCCCAAACCCCTGTTTCTTACTGCAACCCGCAGCGAATCCCAAAGGAAATCATGAAGAATCGTCTTGCCCCCGCCGTTGCCGCAGCCACCCCTGCCGGCCTGTCCCGCCGGAACATCCTTGCCCTTGCCGGCATTCTGGGAGGTTCCGCCGCACTGGCCGCCTGCGGCGGCCCGTCCACTGCAGGGACGCCGGGAGCGGTGGAAACCGCGGGCACCGACTGGGCGTCCGTCACCCCCGCCAAGAAAATCACCTGGTGGTCCAACCACCCCGGCGCTTCCAAACCGATTGAAGAAGAGCTGATCCGCCGGTTCACCGTGGAAACCGGAATCGAGGTTGAGCTGGTAACCGCAGGGGCCAACTACGACGAAGTTGCCCAGCGTTTCCAGGCCTCTGCCGGCACCAACAACGTTCCGGACCTTGTCGGAGCCAGCGACGTCTGGTGGTTCCGCTACATGATCAACGGCCAGATCCTCCCCGTCGATGACGTGGCTGCGCACCTGGGAATCGACACCGCGGACTACAACACCGGCCTGTACAACGACTACGAGTTCAACGGAAAGCACTGGGCCTTCCCCTACGCCCGGTCCACGCCGCTCTTCTACTACAACCGGGATCTGTTCAAGGCGGCCGGACTGCCGGACCGTGCACCGAAGACCTGGGACGAATACAACTCCTGGGCACCGGCACTGGCAGCAGCGAACGGCGGCGCCGTTCCCATGGCCCTGGGCTCAAACACCTCCTGGTCCGCCTGGTGGTTCTGCAACATCATGTGGGGCCTGGGCGGCCAGTACTCGCAGGAATGGAACATCACCCTGGATGATCCCAAGACCCTGGAAGCCGGAGAGTTCCTGCGCCGGATGATCCACCAGGACAAATCCGTGGCCGTCTCCGCTGCGGACTATGTTGCCGACTTCACCGCCGGCGTCAGCACCTGCACCATTGCTTCCACCGGCTCACTGAGCGGCATCATGGAAGCCGCCAAGTTCGACGTCGGTACGGGCTTCCTGCCCGAAGGGCCCGCGGGCCCGGCCTGCCCCACGGGCGGCACCGGCATCGCCATCCCCGCTGACATAGCCCCGGAGCAGCAGCTGGCAGCAGCCATGTTCCTGAAGTTCATCGGCGAGCCGGAGCAGACGGCGTACTTCTCTGCCAACACCGGCTACATGCCGGTGCGGACGTCCGCCGCGGACGGCGCAGAGATGCAGGCCGTCTACGCCAAGGCGCCGCAGTTCCGCACCGCCGTGGACCAGCTGGCAACCACCCGGGTGCAGGACTGGGCCCGCTCCTTTGTTCCCTCCGGCGACCAGCACTTGACCACGGCACTGGAGAAGATCATGCTTCAGGACACTCCGGCAGCGGACGCCTTCGCCGCCGCCGCGGATGCCATTGCCAAGTCCTTCGAACAGAACGTCGAGCCGTACCTGTGAACCTGGTGAACATCGCCCACCGCGGCAACTCAGTGCGCGCACCCGAAAACACACTGGCCGCCTTCGCCTCCGCGGCGGCGGCCGGGGCCGGGATGATCGAGACCGACCTGCAGCTCAGCGCGGACGGGGCCGTGGTGCTGATCCACGATGACACCCTGAACCGCACCGGCGGGCGGGACGGCCGCGTAGCGGACCTCACCGCGTCTGAGCTGCAGAGTGCAGATGCCGGATCCTGGTTCTCGGCCGAGTACGCGGGGGAGCGAATCCCTCTCTTGACAGACCTGGCGGACTTCGCCGCCGGGCATCCGGAGCTGGACTGGCTGCTGGAATTCAAGGGCGAGTGGACGCCGGACCAGGCAGCAGGGGCAGCGGAGATCCTGAGGGATGCCGGTATGGCCGAACGCTGTGTGCTGCAGGGGTTCTCGCCACGCACAGTGCGGAGCCTGCACGCTGCCGCACCGGAGATGGACCGCGGATTGCTGATCATGATGCCGCCGGCTCCGGGGGAGGAAAGCCAGCTGCTGGCGTTTCTCGCTGAAACCGCCACCGGCTACTGCAATCCGCACGGCGGGATACTGGGCTCGGCCCCGCGCCTGGTTTCCGCTCTGCAGAACGAAGGCGTGAAGGTCTTCCCCTGGACGCTCAACGAACAGGCCCAGTGGGAAGCGGCAGCCGCTGCCGGTGTGGACGGGATCATCACCGACCGGCCCGCGGAGCTGGCCAAGTGGTCCAGACAGGGGCAAAGCCGCAGCTGAAAGTCCGGAGGGGCAGCGGGATTTAACTTATCCGGGGGTGTGCCGTAGAGTTATCTGTTGGTTGTCTCTACATTCGTGCCCTTTTCCAACCGGCCCCGGCCAGCTGGAGCGGCACGCGGGGAGAGACCATCAAACACCAAAAACCGCTGCCCCGGCAATTAGGGGCGGCACAGACGTTAGCGGAGGATATGGCCAAGAAAGACGGCGTCATAGAGATTGAGGGCTCGGTCAACGAAGCCCTGCCCAATGCGATGTTCCGCGTTGAGCTGGCCAATGGCCACATTGTGCTCGCACACATCTCGGGAAAGATGCGTCAACACTACATTCGCATCCTCCCCGGAGACCGCGTTGTGGTGGAACTTAGCCCGTACGACCTCACCCGGGGCCGTATCGTCTACCGCTACAAGTAACAACCAAGGCTCCGGTTCACTCCCAGGAGGGAACTGGAGTTCAACCCTGCAACCACGCAAAGGAAAACCATGAAGGTCCAGCCGAGCGTCAAGCAGATCTGCGATAAGTGCAAGGTGATTCGCCGTAACGGCCGAGTCATGGTGATCTGCGAGAACCCGCGCCACAAGCAGCGCCAGGGCTAAGAAGCGGCTACTGTTCCGGCCCCAAACCGGAGCGCGCTAAGCCCACGCGTAGTAATTGAATATGGCAGTACAGCGTCTGATACGCGTGACGCACACCCCCGGTACGGAGGCCGGGGACCTGGAAACAGGGACGTACTGCTTCAGACCTCCGGTAACACCAAAGGAGAACCGCCAATATGGCACGTCTCGCCGGCGTAGACATTCCCCGCGAAAAGCGGGTTGTCATTGCGCTTACCTACATCTACGGCGTGGGCAAGACCCGTGCAGAGCAGACCCTGGCAGAGACCGGCATCAGCCCGGACACTCGCGTCAAGGACCTCACCGATGCTGAACTCGTTCAGCTGCGTGACTACATCGAGGGCAACTTCAAGGTTGAGGGTGACCTCCGCCGCGAGGTAGCAGCCGACATCCGCCGCAAGGTCGAGATTGGCAGCTACCAGGGCATCCGCCACCGCCGCGGCATGCCTGTCCATGGCCAGCGCACCAAGACCAACGCTCGTACCCGCAAGGGCCCGAAGCGCACCGTTGCCGGTAAGAAGAAGGCCGGCCGCTAAATAACGCGGTCCAGGCCATGATCTGCACAGCCAGGTCACCTAAACCAAACTCTTTGTAGGAGAAGTAATGCCCCCCAAGACTCGTGGAGCGGTACGCAAGCCGCGTCGCAAGGATAAGAAGAATATCGCGCTGGGCCAGGCGCATATCAAGAGCACTTTCAACAACACCATCGTGTCCATCACGGACCCGACCGGTGCTGTTATCTCATGGGCTTCCGCCGGTGAGGTTGGCTTCAAGGGCTCCCGTAAGTCCACCCCGTTCGCTGCGCAGATGGCTGCTGAAGCCGCTGCCAAGCGTGCACAGGAGCACGGCGTCCGCAAGGTCGACGTCTTCGTGAAGGGTCCGGGATCCGGGCGCGAGACCGCGATCCGTTCGCTGCAGGCCACCGGCCTGGAAGTTGGCACCATTCAGGATGTCACCCCGAGCGCACACAACGGCTGCCGTCCCCCGAAGCGCCGCCGCGTCTAATTCGCATTCGTTGCCGGTGCCTGTGCCGTGAACGGTTTTCCTGCCTGGCAGGGGACCCGGACACGGCACAGGCCCGGGTGCGAGGCTGCTAGCCGTCCAAGACGCGCGCGGGGGTGTCCCCGTCGTCGTCGTTTCCACCATTTGTGTTGCGTCATATAGCGGACGCTCGCTGAAAGGAAATGCAAGTGCTCATTGCACAGCGCCCCACCCTCACTGAAGAAGTAGTAGCCGACAACCGCTCCCGGTTCATCATCGAACCGCTGGAGCCGGGCTTCGGTTACACGCTTGGCAACTCGCTTCGCCGTACGCTCCTTTCCTCCATCCCCGGTGCTGCCGTAACCAGCATCCGGATCGACGGAGTTCTGCACGAGTTCACCACCGTTCCCGGTGTTAAGGAAGATGTCACTGAGATCATCCTTAACGTCAAGAACCTCTCGGTGTCCTCCGAGCACGACGAGCCCGTCGTGGCTTACCTGCGCAAGCAGGGCCCCGGCGTCGTCACTGCCGCGGACATTGCTCCGCCGGCCGGCGTCGAGTTCCACAACCCGGATCTGCACATCGCCACCCTGAACTCGAAGGGCAAGTTCGAACTCGAACTGACCATCGAGCGTGGACGTGGCTACGTTTCCGCAAGCCAGAACAAGTCCGGCGACCAGGAGATCGGCCGTATTCCGGTTGACTCCATCTACTCGCCGGTCCTGAAGGTGACCTTCCGCGTGGAGGCCACCCGTGTCGAGCAGCGCACCGACTTCGACCGCCTGATCGTCGACGTCGAAACCAAGGATGCCATTGCACCGCGCGACGCCGTCGCCTCTGCCGGTACCACCCTGGTTGAGCTTTTCGGCCTGGCCCGTGAACTGAACACCGCAGCTGAAGGCATCGAAATTGGTCCGAGCCCCACGGATGCCGCACTGGCAGCCGACATGGCCCTGCCGATCGAGGACCTTGAGCTGACCGTGCGCTCCTACAACTGCCTCAAGCGCGAAGGCATCCACACCGTGGGTGAACTCGTAGCCCGCTCCGAGGCTGACCTGATGGACATTCGCAACTTTGGTGCGAAGTCCATCGACGAGGTGAAGGCGAAGCTGGTTGAACTGGGTCTGTCCCTGAAGGATTCTCCTCCCGGGTTTGATCTGGCCGCCCGCGCCGCAGCCATCGAAGAGGACGAGTCCGAGTTCTCGGACGACGAGCTCTAAACACGCAAAATCTTGCCGTCAGTGCCTAGGAGCACTGCGCGGCACCGTTTGAGGAGAAAATGTAATGCCTACACCCACCAAGGGTAAGCGCCTCGGAGGCAGCCCGGCTCACCAGCGCCTGATGCTGGCGAACCTGGCCGCCCAGCTGTTCGAGCACAAGCAGATCACCACCACGGTGACCAAGGCCAAGCGCCTGCGCCCGTACGCCGAGCGCCTGATCACCTTCGCAAAGCGTGGAGACCTGTCTTCCCGCCGCCGCGTCCTGGCCCTGATCTCTGACAAGGGTCTCGTTCACGAGCTCTTCACCGAGATCGCACCGGCTGTCGCCCAGCGCGACGGCGGCTACACCCGCATCACCAAGATCGGCAACCGCAAGGGCGACAACGCTCCCATGGCCGTCATCGAACTGGTGCTGGAACCGCTTTCCGCCAAGCAGTCTGTCGTAGCAGAGGCTTCCACCGCTGCTGCTGCCGCTGCTCCGGCTCCGGTTGCTGAGTCCGCCGATTCGGCTGACTCCAGCGATTCGGCTGATTCCGCAGAGTCTGCCGACTCCGCTGACGAAGCTGCTGAGGAAACCGAAGAGAAGAAGTAATTCTTCGATTTGTTCGCTGTGCCCTTAATATTGAGGGTATGACGATCGAGAGGCCCGCTGTCCCTAACCCGGACGGCGGGCCTCTTCGTATTCGGCTGGACCTCTCCTACGACGGCGCGCCCTTTGCGGGCTGGGCCGTCCAGCCCGGACTGACTACGGTCCAGGGGACTCTGGAAACCGCTCTCGCTGTCCTCTTCCGGCAGCCTGTCCGGGTCACCGTTGCAGGACGGACAGATGCCGGCGTGCATGCACGCGGCCAGGTTGTCCACTTCGACACCACACCGGACAAGTGGGCCGCCCAGGCCCGCAGCACAGACCTTGAGCCCGCCGAGGCGTTCCGTCGCCGCCTGCGCGGTGTCCTAAACCGGGAACTGACCGTACCGCTCAAGGAAGCCGGCCTATCCCGCCGTGCGGTTGATGCCATGGCCGGTGCCATCGAAATCCATGAGGCCTCCATCGCTCCGGCCGGTTTCGACGCGCGGTTCTCAGCTCTCTGGCGGCGCTACAGTTACCGCATCGCGGACCGGACCCCAGACTGGGATCCGCTGCAGCGCAGCATCACGCTGTGGCACAAGACGCCCCTGGACGAAGCGGCGATGAATGAGGCCGCTGCAGGCGTGCTGGGGGTTCAGGACTTCCTGTCCTTCTGCAAGCCCCGCGAGGGTGCCACCACCATCCGGGAACTCCAGGAGTTCGCTTTCACCCGCAGGCCGGACGGAATCCTGGAAGCCTGCCTGAAGGCAGACGCCTTCTGCCACAACATGGTGCGGTCCCTGATCGGGGGAGCGCTGCTGGTTGGGACGGGGGAGCGCCGGCCTGGCTGGCTGGCTGAACGTATGTTCGCCCGGATCCGGGACTCGAACTCCAAACTGGCGCCTCCTCATCCGCTGGTGCTGGAAGAAGTGAAGTATCCAGGCGGTGCGGAGCTGCGGGCCCGGGCGGAAACGACAAGGGCGCTCAGGGAATAGAATAGACTCAGGCAAGAGCATGCCTGCCGGGACTTTTGACCTGACCCGGTAAGCAGGCTATTGTTTATAGTCGTTGTGCGTGTCCTACCTCGATAGGCCTATGCCCACGGGAGCGGCTCAGTTGCAGAGCCACCTGGCCCCGGGGAGATAGCCGAGATCTCAGGACCACTGGTTAATTCAGTCCTCACCTGACCATCCGGTAACGCATAGAGAAGCTGCACTGCGTATGGCATCCATATGCGGCGCGCCACCTAAGAAGAAGAAACGAAGGCAAAAACCGTGCGTACGTACACCCCGAAGCCCGGCGACATCAACCGCCAGTGGCACGTCATTGACGCCACCGACGTTGTCCTAGGCCGTCTTGCCAGCCAGACCGCAACACTGCTGCGCGGAAAGCACAAGCCGACCTTTGCTCCCCACATGGACATGGGCGATTTCGTCATCATCATCAACGCTGAGAAGGTTGCCCTGACCGGCGCCAAGCTCGAACAGAAGCGTGCCTACCGCCACTCCGGTTTCCCGGGCGGCCTGTCCTCCGTCAACTATGCCGAACTGCTGGAAAAGAACCCGGTGCGCGCAGTTGAGAAGGCCATCCGCGGCATGCTGCCCAAGAACTCCCTCGCTGCACAGCAGATGGGCAAGCTGAAGGTCTACGCAGGTGCCGAGCACCCGCACGGCGCCCAGCAGCCCAAGACCTTCGAAATCACCCAGGTCGCCCAGTAGTTCTGGCCCGCCAACTAAGAAATTAATTCAAGGAGAATCGTGGCTCAGAACACTGAAGAGCTGAATGAAAACACCGAGGAGCTCACCAGCTACACCTCGGAAACCCCTGACGCTGCCGAATCGGCCGTCAAGGAACGCCCTGCCCTGACCGTTGCAGGTTCCGCTGTTGGCCGCCGCAAGGAAGCAATCGCCCGCGTGCGCGTTGTTCCCGGCACCGGCAAGTGGATCGTCAACGGCCGCGAACTGGCTGACTACTTCCCGAACAAGCTGCACCAGCAGGAAGTCAACGAGCCGTTCAAGCTCCTCGACCTCGACGGCGCATACGACGTCATCGCCCGTATCCACGGCGGCGGCGCTTCCGGCCAGGCTGGCGCACTGCGTCTCGGCGTTGCCCGTTCGCTGAACGAGATCGACCGCGAGAACAACCGCCCGGCCCTGAAGAAGGCAGGCTTCCTGACTCGCGACGCACGCGTCATCGAGCGTAAGAAGGCCGGTCTCAAGAAGGCCCGCAAGGCACCTCAGTACTCCAAGCGCTAATTCAGCGCTACCCGTTCTGCAGGCGCTGGAGCGCCTGCAGAACGGGGCCCTCGCGCTGAATTGGCGCTTGGCTCCACAAGCGCTAATTCAGCAGAGTGGGCGCTTGGCTCCACAAGCGCTAATTCAGCAGAGTGGGCGCTTAGCTCCACAAGCGCTAATTCAGGGTTTGTTGAACCAGAGGGTTATACAGAAGGCCCCCGGCAGTTGCCGGGGGCCTTCTGCGTGCCCGGCAATGGGATTGCCGCCAGGACAAACCACGCATCGACTCGCCGCATACAGCGGGAAACCGGACTTTGTGCGGAACCGGACACCGGCACTGCGTAAACCCAAGCCAGCGGCGGGGCCTCCTGGACCGGAGAGACACAGAAATCCAGCATGCTGAAGCGCAGGGGAGCGGGCGTTTCGCCGCAGGTGATACTGAGGTGGCAGAATAGGCGCGGGGGTTGCGCCTGACCCCGAGCCGGATAGTCCCCCGCGTTCCCGGTTTTCCTGGCGTCTACATGTTTTAAGGATTCATTGGATGACACGACTGTTTGGTACCGACGGTGTGCGGGGACTGGCTAATGGCCTGATTACCGCCGAAGTAGCTCTCAACCTGGCCCAGGCTGCTGCCGTGGTGCTGGGCCACCGGCAAGTGACCGCAGGCAAGCGCCCGGTGGCAGTCGTTGCCCGGGATCCGCGCATCAGCGGAGATTTCATCTCCGCAGCCATCGAAGCTGGGCTGGCGAGTTCAGGGATCGACGTGTTCGATGCAGGGATCCTGCCCACGCCCGCTGCCGCGTTCCTGGTGGCGGATCTGGAAGCTGACTTCGGCGTCATGATTTCCGCATCCCACAACGCTGCACCGGACAACGGCATCAAATTCCTGGCCCGTGGCGGCAAGAAGCTCGACGACGCGCTCGAGGATGCCATTGAGGCAGAGATGCAGGCTCCCGGGTTCCGTCCTACCGGTGCGGCAGTCGGACGGATTAAACGCTTTGCGGACGCGGAGGACCGTTACGTTGTCCACCTGCTGCAGACCCTTCCCCACCGTCTCGACGGACTCAAGGTGGTTCTGGACTGCGCCCACGGCGCCGCCAGCGGCTGCTCGCCCCAGGTATTCGCCGACGCCGGTGCTGAAGTGATCGTCATCGGTGCGGAGCCGGACGGCATCAACATCAATGACGGCTACGGCTCCACCCACCTTGGACCGCTGCAGGCCGCGGTCCTGGAGCACGGTGCTGATCTTGGCATTGCCCACGACGGCGACGCCGACCGGTGCCTTGCAGTGGACGCTGAAGGCAGCATCGTTGACGGTGACCAGATCATGGCCATCATGGCCGTAGCCATGAAAGCGTCGGGCCAGCTCAAGGACGACGCACTCGTAGCGACAGTCATGAGCAACCTCGGCCTCAAGCTGGCGCTGCGCGAAGCGGGCATTTCCATCCGCGAGACCGGGGTGGGAGACCGCTACGTACTCGAAGCCATGCGCGAAGGCGGCTACAGCCTCGGCGGCGAACAGTCGGGCCACGTCATCTTCTCCAAGTACGCGACCACGGGCGACGGCGTCCTGACCGGCCTCCAGCTCGCCGCGCAGGTTGCCAAGACCGGACGCAGCCTGAAGCAGCTGGCGAGCATCATGGACAAGCTTCCGCAGGTGCTTATCAACGTCAAGAACGTGGACAAGTCCTCAGCGGCGACCAACGAGGCCGTCCGCCAGGCCGTTGTGGACGCACAGGAAAAGCTCGGGGAAACCGGCCGGGTCCTGCTGCGTCCCTCCGGAACCGAACCGCTGGTGCGCGTCATGGTTGAAGCAGCAGACATGGAGACAGCCCAGTCCGTAGCCGCAAGGCTTGCTGCAGTTGTCGAAGCCAACCTGTC
The DNA here is from genome assembly GCF_053619115.1 of Arthrobacter sp. NPDC055585. Classification (NCBI taxonomy): domain Bacteria; kingdom Bacillati; phylum Actinomycetota; class Actinomycetes; order Micrococcales; family Micrococcaceae; genus Arthrobacter; species Arthrobacter sp. NPDC055585. The sequence continues at coordinate 140,308 of NZ_JBSHIT010000002.1, read as the reverse complement.
CCTGAAAGCGTCCCAGGACGCCGTCGTATAGCCGGATCCGGGCCGGGACGCTGCTAGTGTTTCGGCCCGCTCGGTGACTGCGCGGTGAGGGCGTCCCGGATCTCGGTCAGCAAAGCTACCTGAGGATCAGCTGACTGTTCCGGGGTTATTCCCAGCCGCCGGTTCCGCCGTTCGATCATTTTGTTCATAGGCAGGACGATCGCGAAATAGACGGCCGCCGCGACCAGCAGGAAGTTCACGATCGCCGTCAGCAGGACCCCGAACTGGATCTGGTTGCCGTTCAGGGTCACCACGGCAAAACTGTCGAAGTTCGGGGAACCTACCAGCCCGGAGATGAACGGCATAAGCACCGCCGAGACCAGGGCGTTCACGACGGTTGTAAAGGCTGCTCCAATGATCACGGCCACAGCCAGATCCAGGACGTTGCCCTTCATAATGAAGTCTTTGAATCCCTTTAGCATGTGGCCAGAGTAGCCCCCGGAGTGAGCGGCGCGCCGCCCTTTCCCCGCTTTTAAGTCTTACGGAGCAGCATGCGCCTTACCGAGTGGTCGGCGTCCTTGGTGAGCACCAGCTGCGCCCGGCCACGGGTGGGCAGGACGTTGGTCACCAGGTTGGGCTCGTTGATCCGCTTCCAGATGTCCAGTGCCGTCTGCCGGGCCTCATGGTCGGTCAGCGCCGCGTAACGGTGGAAGTACGACGCGGGATTCGCAAAGGCGCCGCTGCGCAGCGACTGGAACCGCTGGACGTACCACTCCTCGATGTATGAGGTGCGGGCGTCCACGTAGATCGAGAAGTCGAAGAAGTCGCTCAGGGCGAGCCCCGAGCGGCCGTCCGGGCGCGTACGTGCCGGTGCCAGCACGTTCAGGCCCTCGACAATAAGAACATCGGGACGACGAACCACGATTTCCGAATCCGGAACAATGTCATAGGTAAGGTGCGAATACCGTGGCGCGCGGACTTCCTCCGCGCCGGACTTCACCGCGCTGACAAACCGAAGCAGCCGGCGGCGGTCATAGCTTTCCGGGAAACCCTTGCGTTCCATCAGACCCCTGCGCCTGAGCTCAGCGTTCGGATACAGGAACCCGTCAGTGGTTATCAGCTCCACGTTCGGCGTGTCCGGCCAGCGGCGGAGCATCTCCCGCAGCACGCGGGCAGTCGTGGACTTGCCCACGGCCACGGAACCGGCCACACCGATGACAAACGGCGTGCGGGTTGTCTGCTCACCCAGGAACGTTGTGGTGGCACTGTGCAGCTTGCCTGCCGCTGCCACATAGAGGTTCAGCAGTCTGGAGAGCGGCAGATAGACCTCACGCACCTCGTCGAGGTTCAGCTGGTCTCCGAGTCCGCGCAGACGGGTGATGTCCTCCTGGTTCAGCGGAGACTCGATCTCGTGGGACAAGCGTGACCAGGTCTGCCGGTCCAGCTCAACGAACGGAGTGAAGTTTGTCTCTTGGCCGTTGCCGGACGTTGGCTTCGGGGTTGGTTCGGTCACTCTAGGAATTGTGCACTGCCCCGGCGGGCATTCCAAACGGTGAACAGGCCCGGAGCGGCGCCGGACGGTGCCGCATTTACGTTGTAAGCGGGTGCTGCCGGTAGTCTTAGCACCATGTGTGGAATCGTAGGTTATACCGGCCGCCCGGGTGCTGCCGCAGCAATTGGACACAACGCCCTGGACGTTGTCATGGAAGGCCTGAAGCGGCTCGAATACCGCGGCTATGACTCCGCGGGAGTAGCGGTGCTGACGCCCGCCGGCGCCGTCGACTCACGGAAGAAGTCCGGCAAGCTGGCGAACCTGGTGGCAGAGCTGGAAGCTGCCCCGCTGCCAGAGGCGACCACCGGCATCGGCCACACCCGCTGGGCCACGCACGGCGGTCCGACGGACGGCAACGCACACCCGCACCTGGCGGACAATGACCGCCTCGCCCTGATCCACAACGGGATCATCGAAAACTTTGCCGAGCTCAAGGAAGAGCTCCTGGCAGCCGGGACGGTATTCCGTTCCGAAACTGACACCGAGGTGGCCGCTGCGCTCCTTGGCAGCATCTACGCCGGCGAGGGCAACCGGGACCTCGCACTGAGCATGCAGCTTGCCTGCCAGCGGCTGGAGGGTGCCTTCACCCTGCTTGCCGTCCACGCCGACTCACCGGACACCGTGGTGGCCGCACGCCGGAACTCCCCGCTCGTCGTCGGACTGGGTGAGGGCGAGAACTTCCTTGGCTCAGACGTCTCCGGCTTCATCGATTTCACCCGCCGCGCCGTGGAACTCGGCCAGGACCAGATTGTCACCATCACCCCGGACTCCGTGGAGATCACCGACTTCTACGGCGCACCCGCTGAGGGCACGGAATTTGACGTGAACTGGGACGCCGCAGCCGCAGAAAAGGGCGGCTACGAGTCCTTTATGGAGAAGGAAATCAATGACCAGCCGCAGGCAGTTGCAGACACCCTGCTGGGCCGCTCGGACGCCGACGGCCGCCTGACACTGGACGAGCTCCGGGTCAGCCCGGAGGAACTGAAGTCCATCAACAAGATCATGGTGCTTGCCTGCGGAACGTCCGCCTACGCGGGCCAGGTAGCCAAGTACGCCATCGAGCACTGGTGCCGCATCCCGGTGGAGGTCGAGCTCAGCCACGAGTTCCGCTACCGCGACCCGATCGTGGACGCAAACACCCTGATCGTGGCCATCTCCCAGTCGGGAGAGACCATGGATACGCTGATGGCCGTCCGCTACGCCAAGGAACAGGGCGCAAAGGTCCTGGCGATCTGCAACACCAACGGCTCCACCATCCCGCGCGAAGCAGACGCCGTGCTCTACACGCACGCCGGACCGGAAATCGCCGTTGCCTCGACCAAGGCCTTCCTCGCACAGATCACTGCCACGTACCTGCTGGGCCTGTACCTGGCGCAGATCCGCGGCAACAAGTTCCAGGGCGAAATCAAGGACATCTTGGCCGATCTGGGCAAGGTACCGGCCAAGATCCAGCAGGTGCTGGACAGCGCCGAAGACATCAAGGAACTCGGCAACCTGATGTCCGGCACTTCCTCCGTCCTGTTCCTGGGCCGCCACGTTGGCTTCCCGGTGGCCATGGAAGGTGCGCTGAAGCTGAAGGAACTGGCGTACATCCACGCCGAAGGCTTCGCTGCCGGTGAGCTCAAGCACGGACCGATCGCGCTGATCGAAGAAGGCCAGCCGGTCTTTGTAGTGGTGCCCTCACCGCGCGGCCGCGATTCACTGCACGCCAAGGTGGTCTCCAATATCCAGGAGATCCGCGCCCGCGGCGCCAAGACCATCGTGATCGCCGAAGAAGGCGACGACGCCGTGAAGGCCTACGCGGAGCACGTCTTCTATGTGCCCGAGACGCCGACGCTGCTGGCACCGCTGCTGACCACGGTTCCGCTGCAGATCTTCGCCTGCGCCCTGGCCACTGCCAAGGGCTACGACGTCGACCAGCCGCGTAACCTGGCCAAGTCCGTCACCGTCGAGTAATTCGACCTAACCGTCAGCCACAAGGACCAGGGGGAGCGCCATGATTGTCGGCATTGGAGTGGACGTCGTGGACGTCCCGCGGTTTGGCCGCCAGCTGGAGCGGACACCGGGACTGCGGGCCCGGCTGTTTGTCCCGGCAGAACGCGAACTGAACCTGCGTTCCCTGGCCGCCCGGTTCGCTGCGAAGGAAGCGGTGGCCAAGGCGCTTGGTGCTCCGGCAGGAATGAACTGGCAGCACTGCCAGATTGAGCTTGACGCCGCAGGTGCGCCCCGGGTCCGTGTGGAGGGCACTGTTGCTGCCGCTGCGGAAGCACGAGGTGTCCGGGTTTGGCACCTGTCCCTGAGCCACGACGGCGATCTGGCCACTGCCATGGTGGTCGCTGAAGGCTAGTCTGTACGCATGATCAGTGCGTACTCCGGGACCGCCGTCCGGGCTGCCGAACGTCCGCTGCTGGACGAAGGCGCCGGGGCGGAACTTATGCAGGCGGCAGCCTACGGCTTGTCCGCAGCTGCGGCACGGCTCCTCAAGGAACGGCGCGGCCGGACGTACGGCGCCCGGTGCGTGGTCCTTGCCGGAGCCGGGAACAACGGTGGCGACGCCCTGTACGCCGGGACGCGGCTCCTGCAGCGCGGGTGCGCCGCCACCGCGGTGCTTACCTCCTCGTCGGCCCACGCTGAGGCTCTGGCGGCCTTCCGGGCACAGGGCGGACGGGTCCTGGCACTGAACGAGGACACTGCCGCTGCAGCTCTGATGCTCTGCCGGAAGGCCGACCTGGTCCTGGACGGGATCCTTGGAACCGGCGGAAAAGGAGGGCTGCGCGGGCCCGCAGCGGGGATGGCTGCCCTGACTCCTGCGCGGCAGCGGCGGGGCCAGTCTCCCGCCGTCGTCGCCTGCGACCTGCCCAGCGGGATCGATGCGGACACCGGGCAAGCACCCGGGCCGCACCTTACTGCGGACCTGACGGTGACTTTCGGTGCTCTGAAAACGGGGCTGACAGCCGGGCCCGGTGCCACGGCCTCGGGACGCATCGAACTTATCGACATCGGGATCACCCCTTATCTGGGTACCCCCGCCGTCCAGCGCCTCCTGGCACCGGACATTGCAGCGCTGCTGCCGCACCCCGCCCCGGGGGACCAGAAGTACAGCAGGGGAGTGCTGGGCATAGCTGCCGGATCGGACACCTATCCCGGCGCCGCTGTACTGGCCACCGGCGCTGCCCTGGCCACGGGCACAGGGATGGTGCGGTATCTGGGGCCGGAGCCGGTTCGGCGGCTGATCAACCAGGTGCATCCGGAGGCGGTCTGCGCAGACAGCACGGTTTCACTGACCCACGTACAGGCCTGGGTTGCGGGCCCCGGTGCGGGGACGGACGAAGCCCAGCGGCGCCGGGCTGTGGATGCGATGGCCTCCGGGCTGCCGTGTGTGATCGACGCGGACGCCCTCGCCGCCGTCGAGCCGGGCCTCGGCCCGCAGGTGATCCTGACCCCGCACGCCGGTGAACTCTCAGCCCTGCTGGGCAGGCTGGGCGAACCTGCGGCACGGGAGGCGATCGAAGCCGATCCGTTGACCTGGGTACAGAAAGCTGCCGAGCTAACCGGCGCCACCGTCCTGCTGAAGGGCTGGGCAACATTGGTTGCTGCACCCGACGGCGGCGGTGTCTACAGCCAGGCCGAAGCAACGTCCTGGCTGGCTACCGCGGGCAGCGGTGACACGCTCTCGGGCATCCTCGGTGCCATGCTCTCCACCGGCCGGGATTCCGCTCCTGAACCCGGGCACTACGCCCGCGTTGCGGCGGCTGCAGCCAGCATCCACGGACGCGCCGGGAAGCTCGCCGCACGTCAGGGACCGGTGCAGCCTTCCCTCCTGCCCGACGCCGTCCGTGAGGTAATTTCCGCCATGCAGCAGTGGCGTCCCGGGTCCGGGGAAGCTGGCATACTGTAGAAAAGTAAGCAGGCATAGTATTTTGCCTGCCAACCACCGCAGTCAGGAGCTTTGAATGGAAGTGTGGCCCGGAGATGCCTACCCGTTGGGAGCAACTTACGACGGAAACGGTACGAATTTTGCCCTCTACAGCGAAGTCGCAGATTCCGTAACTCTCTGCCTGTTTGACGACGACGGCACTGAAAGCTGTATCCAGCTAACCGAAGTAGATGGTTACGTATGGCACTGCTACCTTCCCCACGTAGTCCCCGGGCAAAAGTACGGCTACCGGGTTGACGGACCGAACGATCCTGAGCAGGGCAACCGCTGCAACCCCAACAAGCTGCTGCTGGACCCCTACGCCAAGGCCGTATCGGGCCAGGTGGACTGGAACCAGTCCCTGTTCGGCTACAACTTCGGCGACGAAGACTCCCGCAATGACGAGGACTCGGCACCCCACATGATGAAGGCCGTGGTGGTCAACCCGTTCTTCGACTGGGACGGCGACCGGCGTCCGCGCACCGAGTACCACCAGTCCGTGATCTACGAGGCGCACGTCAAGGGCCTCACACAGCAGCACCCCGAGGTTCCCGAGGAACAGCGCGGAACCTATGCCGGAATTGCGCACCCTGCCGTCATCGCACACCTGCAGAAGCTGGGCGTGACCGCCCTGGAGCTCATGCCGGTGCACCAGTTCGTTAACGACTCCACGCTGCAGGAAAAGGGCCTCTCAAACTACTGGGGCTACAACACCATTGGCTTCTTCGCTCCGCAGAACACCTACGGTTCCACTGGGGAGGACGGACAGCAGGTCCAGGAATTCAAGGCCATGGTCAAGGCCCTGCATGCAGCCGGCATCGAAGTGATCCTGGACGTGGTCTACAACCACACCGCCGAAGGCAACCACATGGGCCCCACGCTCTCCTTCCGCGGCATCGACAACGCTGCCTACTACCGGCTGGTGGAGGACGACAAGCGCTATTACATGGACTACACGGGCACCGGCAATTCCCTCAACGTAGGCAACCCGCACTCCCTGCAGCTGATCATGGATTCCCTGCGCTACTGGGTGACTGAAATGCACGTAGACGGCTTCCGGTTCGACCTGGCTTCCACTCTGGCCCGTGAGTTCTACGATGTGGACAAGCTGTCCACGTTCTTCGAGCTGGTACAGCAGGACCCGGTTGTCTCCCAGGTCAAACTGATCGCCGAACCGTGGGACATCGGCCCCGGCGGCTACCAGGTGGGGAACTTCCCGCCGCAGTGGACGGAATGGAACGGCAAGTACCGGGACACGGTCCGGGATTTTTGGCGCGGAGAGCCCTCGACGCTGGGTGAATTCGCCTCCCGTATCACCGGCTCCGCTGACCTCTACGAGTCCTCGGGACGGCGCCCGGTGGCCTCCATCAACTTCGTCACGGCCCACGACGGGTTTACCCTCCGGGACCTGGTCTCCTACAACGAGAAGCACAACGAGGCCAACGGCGAAGACAATAACGACGGCGAGTCCCACAACCGTTCGTGGAACTGCGGAGCCGAAGGCCCCACGGACGACCCCGAAGTCCTGTCCCTGCGCGCCCGCCAGCAGCGCAACATCCTGGCCACGCTGCTGCTCTCCCAGGGCGTTCCGATGATTTCCCACGGCGACGAGCTGGGCCGCACGCAGAACGGCAACAACAACGGTTACGCGCAGGACTCCGAGCTGACCTGGATCAACTGGGAACACATGGACGCGCCCCTGATGGAGTTCACGGCCGCTGTGAACAAGCTGCGCGCGGAACACCCCACCTTCCGGCGCCGCAAGTTCTTTGACGGCCGCCCGGTTGAGCGCGGGGAAGAGGACGTCCTGCCGGACATCGTCTGGCTCAACGACGACGGCACGCCCATGAAGCCTGAAGACTGGGACAGCCAGCTGGGCCGTTCCCTGGGTGTGTTCCTGAACGGACAGGGCATCCGGGGCAACGACCGCCGCGGACAACCCATTACCGATGACAGTTTCCTGCTGTACTTCAACGCTGACGACGACGCCGTGACGGTCAATCTGCCGCCGCAGGAATACGGCGATCTCTGGGATCAGGTCATTGACACTGCCGGCGAGGGAGCGGACGGGGACCCCGTCAGCAGCGACGGCAAGCTGCAGGTAGCGGCGAAGTCCATGGTCGTGCTGCGGGTCCACCCGCAGGAGGAAGAAGTCCACGACCATTCAGTTGCAGCTTCCCTTGCGGCACTTGCCGGGGCAAAGACCCGGGAGAGCACCGTATGAGGGCGCCCCGCTCTACGTACCGGCTGCAGCTGCACGAGGGATTCACGCTGCACGACGCCGCTGCCCTCGTTCCGTACCTGAAGGACCTGGGCGCAGACTGGGTCTACCTCTCGCCGCTGTTGACGGCGGAGAAGGGCTCCACCCACGGCTACGACGTTACGGATCCGTCCGCCGTCGATCCGGCACGGGGCGGGCCCGAGGGGCTGCAGGCACTGGCCGATGCCGCGCACCGGGCCGGCATGGGCGTCCTGGCGGACATCGTGCCCAATCACATGGGCATTGCAACGCCGGCGGCCAACCGGTGGTGGTGGTCGGTGCTCCAGGAGGGACGCGGCTCACGGTATGCCGAGGCCTTCGATATTGACTGGGACGCCGGTGCGGGACGGCTGCGGCTGCCCGTGCTGGGGGAGGGCAGCGATGCCCTCGAGGAGCTGCGGATCGAAGACGGCGAGCTGCGCTATTACGAGCAGGCTTTCCCCATCGCCGCGGGAACCTTCACTCCCGGCGATACCGCCCGGCAGGTTCACGACCGCCAGCACTATGAACTGGTGAGCTGGCGCCGTGCCGACAATGAGCTCAACTACCGGAGGTTCTTCGGCGTAAACACGCTTGCCGGTGTCCGCGTGGAAGTTCCCTGGGTCTTTGACGAAACCCACGCCGAGATAGCGCGCTGGTTCCGCGAAGGCCTGGTGGACGGACTGCGGATCGACCATCCGGACGGGCTGGCGGACCCTGCCGCGTATCTGGGCCAGCTCAGTGAGCTGACAGGCGGAGCCTACGTCCTGGTCGAAAAGATCCTTGAACCGGGTGAAAAGCTTCCCGAAAGCTGGCCGGTCGCCGGGACCACCGGCTACGACGCGCTCGCAGAGGTTGACCGTCTGTTCGTGGATCCGCAGGCAGCGGCCCTGCTGACGGATGCATCCGACGCCGAGCCCTACCGGCACATGATTCATGACACCAAGCGGGCTGTTGCCGACGGCCTGCTGCACTCCGAAGTGCAGCGGCTGGTGCGGCTGCTGCCCGAAGACTCCGGCCTGGACGCAGCGGCTGCAGCCGACGCAATTTCCGAGCTGCTGGCCTGCTTCCCCGTCTACCGGAGCTATCTTCCCGACGGCGCTGCCTATCTTGAAGAGGCCGCGCTGAATGCGAAGGTACGGCGGCCGGACCTGGAACCGGCATTCGAAGTGCTGCTTCCGCTGCTCCGGGGAGACGGCGCGGAGCCCTCCGAAGGGCTGAAGGAGCTGGCGGTACGGTTCCAGCAGACCTCCGGAATGGTCATGGCGAAGGGCGTGGAGGACACCGCGTTTTACCGGTACTCCCGGCTCACCTCGCTCAACGAGGTGGGAGCCGACCCCTCACTGTTCGCCCTTGAACCGCATGATCTGCACCTGGCGATGCTTGTGAGGCAGCAGGACGCCCCGCTTGCCATGACCACGCTCAGCACCCATGACACCAAGCGCAGTGAGGACACCCGGGCGCGGATCAGCGTACTGTCCGAGATTCCGCAGCAGTGGTCCGACGCCGTTGGCAAGCTGGAGGAGCTGCTGCCGCTGGGCGACCGGCCCCTGGCCGACCTGCTGTGGCAGGCGCTGGCCGGAACCTGGCCGCTGGAGCGGGAACGTGCCCATGCCTACGCGGAGAAGGCAGCACGGGAAGCCGGCCAGAGCACCACCTGGACGGCTCCGGATGAAGCGTTCGAAAAACAGCTTCATGCCCTGGTCGACGGCGCCTACGACCATCCGGAAGCGAATGCGATCCTGACCTCCGTGGCTGAACGCATCAGCGCCGCAGGCTGGTCAAACGCGCTTGGCGCCAAACTGGTGCAGCTGACCATGCCGGGCGTCCCCGATGTTTACCAGGGCACTGAACTGTGGGACCACTCCCTGGTGGACCCGGACAACCGGCGTCCGGTGGACTACTCCCTGCGTGCGGCTGCGGCTGCTGCAGAGCCGGGCACAGCGGTACCCGTCGACGCATCGGGCAGTGCCAAGTTCCACCTCACCCGGGAGGCCCTGCGCCTGCGCCGGGACCGCCCCGAGCTGTTCAGTGGTTACTCTGCCGTGGGATCCGAGGGGCCGGCCGCGGAACATGTGTTCGGCTTCGACCGGGGCGGCGCGCTCACCCTGGTGACCCGGCTTCCCCTGGGCCTTGAGGCCGCCGGCGGCTGGAGGGGAACCCTCCTGCAGCTGGCGCCGGGAACTTACACTGACCAGCTGACCGGCAGGAAGCATACCGGCGGCAGCGTGAAAGCCGAAGAGATTTTTGAGCATTATCCCGTGGCTCTGCTGGTCCGTCAGGAGGAAATGTGAGCACCGTATTCAGCGTCTGGGCACCACAGGCCCGCGCGATGAGGCTGCGGGCGGACGGGCAGGAACTGGCCATGGACGCCGGGGAAGAAGGCTGGTGGCATGCTGTAACTGCCGCGGAGGAGGCCGCCGGTGCGGAAATCGATTACGGCTACCTGATCGATGAAGCGACTACTCCGGTCCCGGATCCGCGCTCCCGCTGGCAGCCCGAAGGGGTCCACGGTCTCTCAAGGACTTTTGACCCGTCACGGTTCCAGTGGACGGACTCGGACTGGGTCTCTCCCGGCCTGGCCGGGGGAGCGATCTACGAACTGCACATCGGAACGTTCACACCCGAAGGCACGCTGGATGCCGCCGCGGAGAAGCTGGACTACCTTGCTGACCTGGGCGTGCAGTACGTGGAACTGATGCCGGTCAACGCCTTCAACGGCACCCACAACTGGGGCTATGACGGTGTGCTTTGGTATGCGGTCCACGAAGCCTACGGCGGTCCCCGGGCTTACCAGCGCTTCGTGGACGCCGCCCACGCCGCAGGGATTGGGGTGATCCAGGACGTCGTCTACAACCACCTTGGTCCCAGCGGGAACTATCTGCCCCTTTTCGGTCCCTATCTGCAGCAGGGCAGCGCCACCACCTGGGGAGATTCGCTGAACCTGGACGGGCCCCTGTCCGACCACGTCCGCCGGTATGTCCTGGACAATCTCGAGATGTGGTTCCGGGACTACCATGTGGACGGCCTCCGGCTGGATGCCGTGCACGCCCTCAGGGACGAGCGGGCGGTCCACATCCTGGAGGACATGGCCGCCCTGACGGACAACCTCTCAGCCGATCTGGGCGGAACGCTGTTCCTGATCGCTGAGTCGGACCTGAACAATCCCCGGCTGATCACTCCGCGGAACCTCAACGGCTACGGCATTTCGGGCCAGTGGTCCGATGACTTCCACCACGCCGTGCACAGCAACCTCACGGGGGAAACCCAGGGATACTATGCCGACTTTGATTCCCTGGAGGCCATCGCGAAGGTCATCACCAACGGGTATTTTCACGACGGCAGCTTCTCCTCCTTCCGGCAGCGCAGCCACGGCCGGCCGCTGGATAAATCAGTCGTAACTCCGCGCCAGCTGGTGGTTGCGGTGCAGAACCATGACCAGATCGGCAACCGGGCCGCCGGTGACCGGAACACGGCAGTGCTGGGCTATGACCAGCTGGCGCTCGCCGCGGTCCTGAACCTGGCGTCGTCGAACACTCCCATGATCTTTATGGGCGAGGAGTTCGGTGCCTCAACCCCGTGGCAGTTCTTCACCTCCCATCCTGAAGAGGCACTGGGCAGGGCCACTGCAGAGGGACGGCTGGCGGAGTTCGCAAGAATGGGCTGGGATCCCGCATTGGTACCCGATCCCCAGCACCCGGACACGTTCACCAGGTCAAAACTCGACTGGTCCGAAGTGGGCAATGACGGGCACGCCAGACTGCACCGGCTCTACCGTGATCTGCTGCGGCTGCGGCGGACGGTGCCTGAACTGACTGAACCGGATTTCCGGAACATCAGCGTGGACTTTGACGAAATCTCGCGCTGGCTGACCATTCACCGCGGCGATGTCATTGTCGCTTTAAACTTCGCGGACGCAGCCCGTGAGCTGCCGGTGCCCGTTCCGGGCCAGGCCCGGGTCCTGCTGGAGACGGCGCCTATCCTGACCTACGACGGCGTTGTGGAGCTTCCTGCCTATGGTGCGGCCATTATCTCCGGCAGCGGGACCGGGCAGGACTGATGTGACGGCTTTCTCGATTAGCGCGGGAACCGGTGGCAGGATGGAGCCATGACCTACACGCCCGCGCAAGACCGTTACGATTCCATGCCCTACCGCCGCGTTGGCCGCAGCGGACTGCAGCTGCCTGCCGTCTCGCTGGGGCTGTGGCACAACTTCGGAGACGATGTACCGTTCGAGACCCAGCGTTCCATCCTGCGCAGGGCCTTCGACCTGGGCGTCACGCACTTCGACCTGGCGAACAATTACGGTCCTCCTTTCGGCAGCGCGGAGACCAACTTTGGCCGGCACATGAAAGACGACTTCCGCCCGTTCCGTGACGAGCTGATTATTTCCAGCAAGGCCGGCTATGACATGTGGCCCGGTCCGTACGGAAACTGGGGCTCGCGGAAGTATCTGCTCGCTAGCCTGGACCAGTCGCTGGAGCGGATGGGGCTGGAATACGTGGACATTTTCTACAGCCACCGTCCGGATCCGGAGACCCCGCTGGAAGAGACGATGGGGGCGCTGGACACCGCTGTGCGTTCCGGCCGTGCGCTGTATGCGGGCATTTCCTCCTACTCTGCCGAGAAGACCATTGAGGCTGCGCGCATCCTGCGGGAGATGGGCACGCCGCTGCTTATCCACCAGCCCTCCTACTCCATGCTCAACCGGTGGGTGGAACAGGGTGATCCGAACCTCTTCCAGGCGCTTGAGGAGACCGGTGCCGGGTCCATTGCGTTCTCCCCGCTTGCCCAGGGCCTGCTGACCAACAAGTACCTTGGCGGCGTTCCGGAGAACTCCCGCGCTGCCGCCGGAAAGTCACTGGATCCGTCCCAGCTTTCCGAAGAGAACCTTGACCGGGTGCGCGGACTGAACCGGATTGCCGAGTCCCGCGGCCAGACACTGGCACAGATGGCGATCGCCTGGGTGCTGCGCACCCAGCGTAACGGCAACTCGATCACATCGGCATTGGTGGGCGCCTCAAGCGTCAAGCAGCTCGAGGACAGCCTGGCAGCCGTGCAGAACCTGGACTTCACCGAAAAGGAACTTGCGGACATCGACACCTTTGCCCAGGACTCGGACATCAATCTCTGGGCTGCTGCCCTGGACGCCTGAGCCCGGCATTGGGGATAGGGATCCGGGAGGCAACAGCCGCAGACTGGCCTCAGATCTGGGCGCTGATGGAGCCAATCGTCCGCGCCGGTGAAACGTACTGCTGGGACCGGGACATGGCAGAAGACGAAGCGCGGGACGTTTGGCTGGAGCCGCGTCCCGCGTACGTCTACGTTGCCGAGGACGCTGGGCAGATTCTTGGTACGGCCCAGCTCCATCCCAACCGCGCCGGCGGCGGCAGCCATGTGGCCAACGCGTCCTTCATGACTGCCGCGCCTGCCTCCGGCCGGGGCGTTGCCCGGGCACTCGCCGCGCACGTTCTGGAACAGGCCGGGGCGCAGGGGTACCGCAGCATGCAGTTCAACGCGGTGGTCCAGACAAATGAGCGCGCGGTGGCCCTGTGGGAGTCCCTCGGCTTTAGGATCCTCGCCACAGTTCCGGACGCCTTCCGGCACCCCGTTCACGGGTTCACCGGCCTCCACATCATGCACAAGGACCTCGCGGAGCCCTGCCGGTGATACCCAGCCGGGTCCGCAGTGAAAGAATGGACCCGTGAATTACCTCGAAACTGTCCCCGCGGCGGAGCGCAGCGCCGTCGTCGATCTTGCTGCGATCCGGCACAACGTCCGCCACCTTGCCGAAATTGCCAAGCCCGCCCGCCTGATGGCGGTGGTCAAGGCAGATGCCTACGGCCACGGTGCGCTGGAAGTGGCGCGCGCAGCCGTTGAGGCCGGGGCCTCCTGGCTGGGGACAGCGCACATTTCCGAGGCACTGGCCCTGCGCACCGCGGGTATTTCCGCTCCGGTGATGGCCTGGCTGCACACTGCGGACAGTGATTTCTCAGCCGCCATCGCGGCGAATATCGACATCGGTGTTTCCGGCTGGGAGCTGGAGGCCGTGGTGGCCGCTGCCCGTGAACTTGAAGTTCCGGCCCGGGTGCACCTGAAGATTGACACGGGACTGGGCCGCAACGGCTGCCCGGAGGATCTGTGGGAGTCCTTCGTGGGTGCGGCCCTGGCCTACCAGGAAGACGGCCTGCTGCGGGTGGTCGGCATCTTCTCGCATCTGGCTGTGGCCGACGAGCCCCGCCGGATGGAAACCGATGAGCAGCTGCAGAAGTTCCGCGAAGCAGTAGCCGTGGCCGAAGACGCCGGTGTGGACCACGAGGTGCGGCACATCGCCAACACCCCAGCCGTCCTGTCCCGTCCCGATTCGCACTTTGACCTGGTCCGCGTGGGGCTTGGCATGTACGGGCTGTCACCGTTCCCGGGACAGAGCGCCGAGGAGCTGGGGCTCATCCCGGCCATGACGCTGAAGACCAGGATCGCCAACTGCAAGGCAGTACCGGCAGGACAGGGTGTCTCCTACGGCCTGCACTACCGCACTGCCGAACCCACCACGCTGGCGCTCGTTCCCGTTGGCTATGCCGACGGTATTCCGCGCGTAGCAACCGGCGGGCCCGTCATGGTCAACGGTGAGGTTTTCCCTGTGGTGGGCCGCATCGCCATGGACCAGATGGTCATTGACCTGGGCCGTACCGGTGTAGCGGGAACCCCGAACTCTTTCCTGGGTGAGGAAGCGGTGCTTTTCGGCCCCGCCGGATTCCCCAGCGTGGATGAGTGGGCCCAGGCCAGCGGTTCCATCAACTACGAAATCATTACCCGGATCAGCGGCCGCGTCACGCGCAGCTACGTCGACTCCGGTGCCGCTGAAACGGCAGTTTCCCTGGAGGCCGATTCTGCAGCGGTGCTGCCGTGAGCGCGGAGGCAGCGGCTCCGCGGTGGGAGCTCGAATACCGGACAGCCAGTGCTGCCCAGACCCAGGACCTCGCTCAGAAACTCGGGGCGGACCTGCAGGCCGGTGACCTGCTGCTGCTGACCGGTGAACTCGGTGCCGGCAAAACGACGTTCACGCAGGGGCTGGGGGAGGGGCTGGGTGTCCGTCCGGGGATCATTTCCCCGACCTTTGTTTTGGTGCGGATCCACCCTTCGCTGGGCAGCGGCCCGGACCTGGTGCACGTTGATGCCTACCGTCTGGGCTCATCCGGCGAGATCGATGACATCGATCTGGAGAACACCATGGACACCTCGGTGACGGTGGTGGAGTGGGGCCACGGGCTGGTGGAGCATTTGTCCGAAAGCCGGCTTGAAGTGACTCTGCTTCGTGCCACCGGCGGCGAGGCCGGATTGTCCGGGGAACTGGTTACCGATTTCAGTGCGGAAGACGACGACGAGGAGCGCACCATCCGGATTGCCGGCTATGGCCCGCGCTGGGAACAGCCACCGGCGCTGGGGTAGCTGCTGAGCGCCGGTCTGTGGAGCGCATGCCGTGGAAAGCCCTCCGTCAAGGCCTGCTGTGGAACTGCGTAAAATAGAAACCGTGCTTATCCTCGCCATCGACACCTCCGCCATAGCCAGCGCGGCCCTGCTCACCGGTGAGGGAGAAATCCTCGCAGAGTTCGCCACTGAAGACACCCGTTCCCACGCGGAGGTCCTGGCCCCCGGCATTCAGGACCTGCTGAAGAGCGTGGACGTTTCCGGTGCAGACATCGATGCGCTGGTTGTGGGCGTCGGTCCTGGTCCGTTTACCGGCCTCCGGTCAGGGATCGCGACCGCCCGGACGCTCGCCTTCGCCTGGAACAAACCCCTGCACGGGGTCATGAGCCTGGATGCCATTGCCATTGATGCCGCCCTGGACGCCTGGCGTGCCGGAGTAGACGAGTTCGTCGTGGCGACAGATGCCCGGCGCAAAGAGGTCTACTGGGCGCACTACCGCAGCACTGGCGGAACCCCTGAGCTGCTGAACGGGCCCAACGTCACTTCACCGTCTGAGGTTCCCCGGCTGCCGGCCTATGGTGCCGGAGCTGGCCTCTATCCGGATGTGCTGCATGCGGTTCAGGACTTTGCCGGTGCCCAGCCGACTGCTGCAGCGCTGGGGCGCACCGCCGTCGTACTTCTTGTGCGGGGTTTGGAACTGCTGCCGGATCTGCCGCTCTACCTGCGCGAATCCGATGCCAAGGTTCCGGGACCCCGGAAGCGCGCGCTGTGAGCGGGCAGTTGCCGGTGATCCGGGAGATGACGGAGGAGGACATTCCTGCCGTGGATGCGCTGGAGAAGGCCATGTTCCCCGTGGATGCCTGGCCCACGGAGATGTTCTATGACGAACTCCGGCAGCGCGATACCCGCGCCTACTATGTGGCTGAGGCTCCGGACGGCACTGTCATCGGGTATGCCGGGCTGATGTGTGTGCTGCCGATTGCTGATGTGCAGACCATCGCCGTCGATGCTGCGCATGAAGGTGCGGGCACCGGTTCCCGGCTGCTGGCCACTCTTCTGGACGAGGCGAAAATCCGCGGTGCCGATGATGTGCTGCTGGAAGTGCGTGCCGATAACCCCCGTGCGCAGCGGCTGTACCGCTGGTTCGGGTTTGAACAGATCCATGTCCGTCCGCGCTACTACCGGGACGGAGCCGATGCACTGATTATGCGTTTGGAGCTCTCCTCCTGGCATGGTGCACCGCCGCGCGGAACCAACCCTGTGAAGGACGTCCAATGAACCGCACCGAACCTCTGGTGCTTGGCATCGAATCCTCCTGTGACGAGACCGGCGTCGGAATTGTCCGAGGAGACACTCTGCTGACCAATGCTGTGTCTTCTTCCATGGAGGAGCATGTCCGTTTTGGCGGTGTTATTCCGGAGATCGCTTCGCGTGCGCATTTGGATGCCTTTGTTCCTACGCTGCGTCAGGCTCTGAATGAGGCCGGCGTGACCCTCGACGACGTCGATGCCATTGCTGTGACTTCCGGCCCTGGTCTTGCCGGTGCCCTGATGGTTGGTGTTTGCGCTGCCAAGGCTCTGGCTGTTGCTACCGGCAAACCGCTGTATGCGATCAACCATCTGGTTGCCCATGTGGGTGTTGGTGTCCTTGATGGCGGTAAGCTTCCGGAGAATCTTGGTGCCCTGCTGGTTTCCGGCGGGCATACCGAGATCCTTCGTGTTGGTTCTCTGACTTCGGATGTCCAGCTTTTGGGTTCCACCATTGATGATGCTGCCGGCGAGGCTTATGACAAGGTTGCCCGCATTCTGGGCCTGGGTTATCCGGGTGGTCCTGCTATCGACAAGCTTGCCCGGGAAGGCAATCAGAAGGCGATCCGTTTTCCCCGCGGCCTGACCCAGCCGAAGTACATGGGAACTGCTGAGGTTCCCGGTCCGCACCGGTATGACTGGTCCTTCTCTGGTTTGAAGACTGCAGTAGCCCGCTGCGTGGAGCAGTACGAGGCTGCCGGCCAGGAGCTTCCTGTTGCGGATATCGCTGCGTCTTTCCAGGAAGCTGTTGTGGACGTGATTACCTCCAAGGCTGTTCTTGCCTGTACTGAGCAGGGGATTACGAATCTTTTGCTTGGCGGTGGTGTTGCTGCGAACTCCCGGCTTCGCGAGCTGACTGCTGAGCGCTGTGCCGCTGCCGGTATTTCGCTGCGTGTTCCGCCTATCCGTCTGTGTACTGATAACGGCGCCATGGTTGCTGCTTTGGGTGCGCAGATTGTTATGGCTGGCGGCGAGCCTTCCGGCGTTGATTTCACTCCCGATCCGTCCCAGCCGGTGACCAGCATTCACTTGCCTGCCGCTTAGGTGGCGGGAAGCCCGAAAAGCGGGCGGTACAGCCGGGCAGGCCGACGCATGCCAGGGGTTTTCATCGGAAAAGGTCTCGGCCGTATGGCAGGTACCGTGTAGGCCATGAAGAATCTTCCGCTGTCCCTCTCGCTTGCCGCTTTATCCGGTGTGCTCACCCTGAACAGCCCGGCCGACTGGTCTCCGGGGATGCGCCGCGCCTTCGTTCTCGCTCCTGGTGCTGCCCTTGGCGTCATCGCCGCCGAGGCCCTGCGGAGGGGCAGCCAGAAAGGACAGGAGCTGGCTGCCGCAGGGAGAATCGACCTGGTTACTCCGGCCACTTCGAGCTCCGATGACGGTGCTGCGGGCACCGCGACACTGCCTTCCTACGTGCGTGCAGACGCGCGCCCTGCAGGGCTGCCGGCAGCCGTACTGGTCGCACTGGGTGCGACGGTAGGTGTCACCGTGAGCGGGGTCTTGGCACTGAGCGTGGTGCTGGATGAGCGGTTGGAAATGTGGTTGGTCCGGCGCGGTGCGTCTCGGCCACGCCTCGTGATGGCAGCTATCGCGGCTGTGAGCTCCCTGATTCTGGACCAGATCGTGGATTCAAGGGATTCAAAGAAATCCGAGGAAGCCCGTCAGTAGAGCAGCCATATCGGTTCGGTGGTAACCGGATAGTCCCCGGTGGCGCCGCGCTCCAATCGCCACGCTTCAGTTGCCGCGCTCCACTCGCCCCACTCGCCCCACTCGCTGCGTTGCAATCGCCGCGCGCGCTGCGTTGCACTCGCCCCGCTCGCCGCGCCCCACTCGCCCCACTCGCCCCACTTGCCTCGCTCCACTCGCCTCGTTCGTCGTGTTCTCCGCAGGACAGACGGTTGGGCCTCAGAAAGGCGGCGGGTCGTTGTCTGCCTGCAGGGCTTCCAAGGACCGGTCTGGTTGTTTGGGTGGAGGTTGGCTAGGTGCATAATCCAGGGCCGGGTCGGTGGCGTACGTGCGGCCGGTGGGTGAGTCCCATTCGATGGTTCCCGCCTGTGGTTGGCGTGCTTTCCAGTGTCCGAGGGTTTTGAACCGGTGGTGTTTGGGACAGAGGTGCTCCAGGTTCGAGTGGTCTGTGGGTCCGCCGTGTGAGAAGGGTGTGGTGTGGTCAATCTCGGCGTGGGTGACGCTTACTGAGCAGCCGGGGAATCTGCAGGTTCCGTCCCGTGCTTGGAGCCAGCGTTTGAGTCCGGTGGGGATGCGGCGTGTGCGTCCGACGTTCAGGATTTCACCGGTGGTGGGGTCTTGGAGCAGGGGTGTCCAGTGCAGTGCGTCAAGGATCATGGCCCGTGCTGTGTCGGCGCTGATGGGTCCGTAGCCGTTGAGTTCAGCGGTGTTCTCGTCGATGCCGGCGAGGGTATCTGCGTTGATCAGGACCATAACTTCTGTGCGGACCTTCGACCGGTTTTGATTCCGGTTGCGGTGCCGTTCCGCCCGCCGCGGACGTTTGTTCGTGCGGGGCCCGCTAGCGGAGCCGGTTTTGCGTTCTGCGGGACTCCCGGCACGGGGCCCAGTCCCAGGGGGAGTCTCTATCTCTGCCTCGGTGCGAGTGCTGAGATCTGTGGGAGTCTCGGTGTCCGGGGTGGGTTCGCCTTCGAGGAGGAGTGCGGTGAGGGTGTCGGCGCGGAGCTGGTCCATAGTGCGGGGGTCTCCGGCTCGTTTGCCGGCCTTCGCGGCACCGGTGAGGGCGGCGAACATGGCCTGGCCCTTTTCAGCAGCGATGATCGCACTGAGGCAGGACATACCGTCAGGCAGCGGCTGGAGGTACACGCGGCGTTTGTCCTTCGCCTGCCGGTGACGAACCGGAATGAGATCCGGAAACCGGGACTCGCGAAGCCTGCGGGCCCGGCGCCCGAACCCGGCAGCAGTCCTGCCCTCAGCCTCCGTGAGCAGATCGCGCTCAAACGCGCCCCGGACACTGAGCACCTCGGCGACGGCATTGGTGTCAGTATTACCGGCTGTGCCTTAGAACCCGCAGCGCCGACGGACCCGTCATCGCCGCTACCTTCAGGGCCCGGCAGACCGCCCAGATCATCGAGGCCAAGGTCCATCTGCCCGGAATCCCCGGCAGATGAGTCTCCAGCTGCTGGGTTCCCCGCAGTGAGGTCGTCGGAGGCCGTCCCAGCCGGACCGGCGCCTGTCCCGGCCCCAACCTCCGGAACCTCAAGGACCCCCGTAGGGAGGTTGTGGGTTTCTTCGAGGATGATCCGCGCGTGCTGCATCCCGATCTTGCCCTCGGCCAGACGGGCAAGGGTCTCCGGAGCGTCAGTACACAACCTTGAGGATTCACTGATGAGCTGCATCGCGGTCATGTGTGGAATCTTCAGGACAGTGGACGCTTCAGCAGCCGCGAGACTCAGGGCAAGGGCTGGTTCTTCCCGGCCCGATGCATCGGCGATGTCCCGGGCAAAAAGCACCTCCAAGCGGGCCGCGGCATGTACCTGCTGCGCCTGCGCCCAGGAGATCAGCATTCCAAGGCGCTGCAGGGCGGAAACAGTCTCCTCGTAGCCCAGGCGTTCGGCACCATGGAACGACAACCGGCCAGTGAACCCTTCCGGCAAGGACGACGCCGACACATCGTCGACCACCGCAGGATCGGCACAGAACACCGCTCCGGCAGCAGGAACAACCTCTGGATTCGAACCGGCAGAGAAGGCGGATTCCGCACCCGGCGCACCGCTGGGATCCCGGTCAGCTGACCGGGAAAACGTGGTGTCCGAGGGGCGGTTCATACCCCAACACTGTCAGCTGCCACTGACATTTCAGGGCCCGAATTAGCCCTCTTCAGCACCCTCAAGTACGGGTGTTTTACCTGCTTTTCGGGCGCCCGTGAGTCATGTTTGCGGCCGCGCCGAGAACGGGCATAACTAGCCTTCGCCGCGCAGCTGCCGAACGCCGTCGTGCACCACAGCACGCAGGTCACCGCCATTAGCTTCGGCAACCCGGCGCTGACGCTGGTAACCGGCACCGCGCTCAATGATGCCGGCAACATCAGCAAGCTCAGCTCTGCAGCCAAGCTTCTCGGCAACAGGAGCAAGACGGGGAAGCACATCTTCAAGCAGGTGCTCGGTAACCAGCTTCTCGTTGCCGGCAGCATCGAGAATGATGATGGCGTCAAGACCGTAGCGGGCAGCACGCCACTTGTTCTCCTGCACATGCCACGGAGGCATGGTCGGAATGGTTCCGCCATTGTCCAGAATGGTGGAGAACTCATCTACGAGGCACTGGGTCAGGGCCGCAATGGCACCAATATCGGTGGACGTGGAAAGACCGTCGCAAACCCGCATCTCTATTGTTCCCAGCGCAGGAACCGGACGGATATCCCAACGGATCTCACTGATCGAATCGATGACACCGGTGGTGAACATGTCCTGGACGTAGGACTCGTACTCATCCCAGGAACGGAACTGGAACGGCAGACCTGCAGTAGGAAGCTGCTGGAACATCAGGGCACGCTGGGATGCATAGCCGGTGTCGTCACCGGACCAGAACGGAGAGGAAGCAGAAAGCGCCTGGAAGTGAGGGAAGTAGTTCACCAGACCGTCCAGAACGGGAAGGACCTTGTCCTTTGAATTCAGGCCAACGTGGACGTGAACTCCGTAAATCAGCATCTGCTGACCCCACCACTGCGTGCGGTCAATGAGCTTGGCGTAGCGTTCCTTATCCGTAACGGGCTGGGAACGGGGAGTGGCAAACGGATGGGTACCGGCGCAGAACAGCTCCACGTTCATCCGGTCAGTTACCCGGCGGACAGCATCCATGGACCGGGCGAGGTCGGCTTTGGCATCGGCAACCGTATTGCAGATACCGGTGACAAGCTCGACAGTGTTTTCAAGCAGCTCCTGCTTGATATGGGGGTGTTCCTCATCCGCACTCAGCGACGGATCGTCTTCATTGACCCCGCGCAGAACTTCATCGGCAACCGAAACCAGGTCGCCCGTCTCACGGTCGACCAGGGCCAGTTCCCATTCGACGCCGAGCGTCGACTGCGCCGAGGACGCAAACTCAATCTTCAATATCTCTCCTGCTGTGTGCGTACCTAATAGTCAATTCCGGTTCCGCACCCTTGCGTTTGAGAACCCGGTTCAATCCTAGCCCCGCCGAGGCAGGCGCGGTTCCACGGCCGCTGGACGGGGGAAGCGGACGGGGCCCGACGGCGGCACCCGGGGGAAGCGGACGGGGCCCGACGGCGGCACCCGGGGAAAGCGGTGGGGCCCGACGGCGGCACCCACCTTCGTGCCGCCCCAACCAGCGCTCCGGCACCGTAATGCTCCCGCGGCCGGGCGGCCGCACGCGATAATGGTCCAATGCCGATCCTGAACAAAGACATGACCCTGTGCATCTCCCTGGCCGCCCGCCCGAGCAACATCGGCACCCGGTTCCACAATTACCTCTACGAACAGCTCGGACTGAACTTCATCTACAAGGCCTTCGCGCCCACAGACCTGGCCCAGGCAGTCGCAGGCATCCGAGGCCTGCCCATCCGCGGCGCGGCAGTCTCCATGCCGTACAAGGAAGAAGTCATTGCGCTGGTGGACCGGATGGATCCCTCAGCCGCAGCTATCGACTCCGTAAACACCATCGTGAATGACGACGGCGTGCTCACCGCCTATAACACCGACTATCTCGCGATCGCCCGGCTGCTGGAAGACCACGAGGTCTCCGCATCCAGCTCAGTGCTGCTGCGCGGCTCCGGCGGCATGGCCAAAGCCGTGGCCGCTGCACTGCGCGACGCTGGCTTCGGAGACGTCACCATCGTGGCCCGCAATGAAGGAACCGGCCGGGCCCTCGCCGACCTGTACGGCTTCAACTGGGCCCCGGAACCAGGCGAAGCAACAGCAGACCTGCTCATCAACGTCACGCCCCTGGGGATGGCCGGAGCCGACGAAGACGTGCAGTCCTACGAAAACGAAACCATTGCCGCCGCACAGACGGTATTCGACGTCGTCGCGCTTCCCTCGGAGACACCGCTGATCCGTGCCGCCCGTGCTGCCGGCAAGAAGGTCATCACCGGCGCAGAAGTCATCGCGATCCAGGCCGAGGAACAGTTTGTCCTCTACACCGGGGTCCGCCCCACGCCCGAACAGGTCCGGGAAGCCAGCGAGTTCTCGCGCAGCTAGCCGTCCACCGGTGAAGGAACAGGCTCTACGACGATCGCCACGCGGTCCTCACCGATCCGGGTGAGGACCAGGGTGGCCTTGTTCGGGCCCTTGCCGGAACCGGTCAGCAACTGCTTGCGCAGCTCCTCGGGTGTGACGGCCATGCCGCGCTTCTTGATGTCCAGGACCCCGATGCCGTTGGCACGGACCCAGGCCTTCAGAGCCTTGACGTTGTAGGGACGCACCTCCAGGATCCGGTAGGCACGGGCAAACGGCGTCTCCATCAGGTCCGGCGAGGCGATGTAGGCGATCTGCGGATCGAGCAGGTGCCCGCCCAGGGAACGCGCGACGTCGGCTACCAGACCCGCACGGATCACCGCGCCGTCGGGCTCATACAGATAACCCTCAGCCGGACCAACCTGTACATCCTGGGCCCCGGGAACGTAGTCCTCATGGGAGGTCAGCTCCGCGGCGCCGGAAGCACCGATCACCAGAGCGGCACGGCGGATGCCGGGACGGCGCAGCTCATTGAACCAGAGCGTGGCCTCAGTGACGTCCCCGCCGACGGACACCCACTGGACTTCGCAGCCCGCCGGAATCGACTCATGCGGGATGCCCGGGCCGAGCTTCACGCCGACGGGCATGCCGCGCTCGGCAAGGGACTCCACGAAGGACAGGGGAGGGGAGAAAGCTTCCGGATCGAAGATACGGGAGGTGCCCGACGTCGAGGTGGTGCGGCGGGCGGGATCCAGCCAGACGGCGTCGAACCCGGTCAGGTCAAAGGACTCAGCGTCGCCCTGCACCACTTTCGCCTCAGGCCACGGCATAAGGTTGATGGTCGCGACGGCGGCGGTAATCTCATCAAGCTCGACGGCGGTGACCTGGCGGTCCAATGTGGCCAGGGCGAGGGAATCGGCGCCGATTCCGCATCCCAGGTCGGCAACCTTCTCCAGACCTGCTTCCTGGTAGCGCTGGGCGTGCAGCGCTGCGACGTTCAGCCGGGTGGCCTGCTCCAGCCCGGCAGGAGTGAACAGCATGTGCTCTGCGAACGGTCCGAATTTGGCGCGGGCCTTCATCCGGAGCCTGGCCTGAGTGAGGACGGCGGCAATCAGCTCGGGGGAGTGCCCGACTTTGCGCAGCTCGGTGTTCAGTTTCAGGGACTCGGACTCAAGATACGGGCCAAGAGAGTTCAGCAGCGCCCATCCCTCGGGGGTCAGGACATGGGCAAGGGAGGTATCGGGCATGGGAATAAGCCTAGTTCTTCGAGCGAGCGGGCCGTTAGCCGAAGAACCCCCGTCCGCCTGCAGCCGATGGGTAGAACTCCCCATTGCGGAGGTACCCGAACTGTCCATAGTGTTGCTTGGGTCTCCGCCGCGGAGGATTGCAGCCGCGGCTCGACAGGATTTCGGAGGGGGAAGCAATGCCCGTCAGCGGGTACGACATTGACCTGGCAGGCTGCCGGTCCATCCTGAACCAGGTTGGATCTGACACCGGTCCGGCTGAGGCGGCGGACCGGCTGAGGACCGGGATTGAGTCCGCGGTGCAGGCCGTACACAGCACGGTCATCACTATGGCGCTGGAAGAGATCACGCGCCAGCTGCTGCTCCCTCAGGCCCGTGGGGTTCAGGACCGCATTTACGGCGCCGTCGAGGGAGTCAGTACGGCGATCAACGCCTACACCGAAGCGGACGCCGGCATGGCGCAGTCCGCGCGGGATGCCGCTGCTTCCGTTCCGCACGGTTTGACGGGCATGCAGTGAACGAGCACCAGGCAGTCCTGGCTGGCTGGGCAGATCCCGCTGCGGTGGATGGTGCGGCCAGCGGCATTCGTGCCAGAGGCGAGGCGTTCAAAGATTCGGTCGACTCTTTGTCCTCCACTTGGAAGGGCCTGGACGGTTGCTACCAGGCGCCGGAAAAAGCTGACGTCCTTGTAGCCTTCGACCCCATCACGGCCCAGGCCGAACTGCTGGAAGCAGCGACCGAAACCGTGAGCAGTGCTTTGTCGGACTTCGCTGAGGGAGTGCGCGGACTGCTGCCTGCCAAGGAAGCCTTGCTGACTGACCTGGCCGCCTACCGGGCCGAACCCGAGCCGGTTAACTCTGATGATGAACCTGCGGCTGAGGCATTCCACTTTGCCAGGGGTGAATCCCTGCAAAACCGTCTCACGTACCTCGCCGGGCGTTATGAACAGCTGGAAATAGAGTGTGCGGCAGCCCTACGCTCGGTAGACGGTTACGAGGGCGGGGCGCTGGCTTTCCTTGCCGGTCCGCTGGTCGCGGCGGCTGTCGGCACGGTCCAGGAGTTCGGCGACCGGCACACGGCTCGAACCAGAATGACCGTGAACGCGCTGGAGCTGCCGGCCTGGGCTGCACCCTTCTATAGGGACGGCGAGCGTATTTCAGTCCTGGACCCCAGGCATCCGGACTACGGCAGCACCAGACGGTTCTGGTATACGACGAACGTCGTGGAGACCGTCCGGGAATGGCGCCCCACGCTCAACCGCACCATGTACAACCAGGACGAAGGCTACCGCCGTCGGGTGGACGCCGACCCGAACCGGTGGGCAGTGCCGGAATCCATCAAGTGGGCGGACCAGCCAGGATCCCTGAAACTCATCAAGGGAGCCGGCTGGGCCGGCGCCCTGGCCATGGCCGGCGTGACGTTCGGGGATAATCTTCGGCAGAACCGCAACGAGCTGCTCCGGGCAGACCCCGGCATGGACGCAGAAAGGCTCGAGGGCCGGGCCAGGGAGATGGCGACAGCACAGACGGCAGCCTCAACAGGTGTGGATTTTGCTGCCGGTGTCACCGGGGCGATGATCGGCACGGCCATCGGAGGTCCCCTGGGAACAGCGGTCGGATTTGGGGTAGGCATGGGGATCTCCCTGATCACGGATCTCGACCTTTTCGACGGAAGAAGCATCAAGGACTTCACCGGAGATCTTGCCGTACAGGGTTGGGATACGACCAGGGACCTCGCAGTTCAAAGCTGGGACACGGCCACTGAGCTTGCTGCGTCTGCTGCCGAAGGAGCAGAAGCTGCTGCGCAAGTCATAGCTGAAGGTACCGAAGCCGCCGCAGAAGCCATAGCTGAAGGAACTGAAGCGGCGGCAGAAGCAATAGCAGCTGGCTGGAACCGGCTCTGGGGCAACTAGAACGGCCGGTAGAGTCGAAAACTACGGGCAACGGATGGATCCGGGGTCCGTCCGCGAAACGCGAGAACGGATTGGTTAGTCGTGAATGATCTCCTGCCCTCGGCAGTGCTGATGCTTGGCGGGGCTGCGCTGGCCGTCTCAGGCATCATGGTGCACCGGAGAAGGTGGCTTGGCTGGGTTCGCATAGACCGGCTGGTGCCGGGGACGCCTTCGCTCGCCATCACCTGGCTGGGTCTGTGGCTCGTGACCCTGCCGCTGCTGCCGCTGGTACTGGACTACGGAGTGCTGGGGGGATTGTCCGCTTTGGTGAGCAACCTTCTCCTGGCCGCGGGTATCCTCGGTTTTCTCTGGTATCCAGGCAGGCTGATGCCGCGCTGGATGCAGGAAGAACGGAAAAGGATCCTCGCCGGTGACGACCTGTTCGCCAGGACGTATCTGCAGGACAGGCATCCGGCACCCCGTCCCGGGGACCCGCTCCCGGAGCCCCGCCGTGGTCAGGACAGGCCGTGAGCACAACACTTCCTGTTCTTAGTGTTTTGGGTATGGAGCTGCCCTGTCCCGCGGAATGGGACACAGCCAGGGGTCCGGGCGGCACGGAAGTTATTGCTCATCCTCCAGTGCCCGTCGGGCACTTCCGGCCCAATCTTGTGCTCCGCCGGATGCGGGCAGCTGAATCGCTGCCACGCCTGTCGACTGCGGCGCTCGCAGCCACACTTCAGCTCCCGAAGACATACATCTTCGCCAACGACCTGTGGGCCCAGTTACCTGACTCCGAACGGGAACTGGCACACGGACGCCGGCAGAGGTTCGTACGCGACGCCGAGGGACAGGTTGTGTGCACCGACCGGTGGCTGTTTAGCGATGGCACGGACGCTGTGGAAGCCACAGCGAGCTACGCCGTCGAACAATCCGTGGGTATGCGTCCGCTGTTCGAACACATGGTGGCGGGCCTGAGGCGCCGGGAACCTGTCCCGGAAGCCCCGGCAGATCCCGGCGTCGGAGCGGTTGCACCAGCCGAGCCGCGGCTGGATTCACAAGCCACCGGACTGTTCGGCGAACCGGTCGAGGACGTTGTGCCCCTTCGGGAAGCCCAGCCCTACCGTGTGTCGGGCACTGTGCTCACCCGTGCGGCCGGTGAGCTCTTCCTCTCCATGTCGAAGCGGGACCGCCTGGGACCGTTCGACCGGTCGGGGAACCGCCCTGCGGTTGCTGAACTTGTGGAGGCAGGACTGCTCACGGACGCAGGACGCCTCACGCCCGAGGGCGTGGCATATCTGGCCCCGATACGCGCGGGCGCGTCGGTTGTCGATGTGCACGCTGTTGGCGGAGCGGTCTCTACCGGAGTCCGTGCCTGGCTGGGCGGCGGCGCTGCCCTGGTCTGGGCCGGTCCTTCACCTGCCTTGTCCGGTGAGCCGCCGCAGGACAGGTTCGAACTGCGGCTGGGCGCCGCCGCCGCACTGCCGGGGGAACTGGCCGGATGGGCCGGTCTGGCTCCGTCCTGGTCTTTGACCGATGAACCTGTCCTGATGTCCGAGGAGAGCTTTGGCCGCAGGGTTTCAGGAACCCGGGAGCCGGTACCGGCGGGGGTTCCGTCGAGTCTCTGGTCCGCACCGTGGACGGCGTGGAATTTCGGCCTGAACGCGACCGGCCAGCTGAGCGTGCTGAACGCTGGCAGCGCCGGTTATTTCCGGATAACCGCATCCGAAGGGACGATCAGACTTGTGCCGGAACAGGCAGGTGACGTGTGGGATCTTTTGCTGGAAATCATCCACCGCGCCGTAGAGGGAAGCTGGCGCTAAAGCCGGACCGCGTGTCCACAGCCATACCGGCCGGCAATGCCAGAACAGGGTTGCCCGGTCACCGGCAGCAGGTAGGTTGGGCTCATGACTGAGCTGGCACTTGAACCCCTGGATGTCCTCCGCCGCCGCACCAGCGCCAAGTGGCGCACCTATCCCGGTGACGTGCTGCCGCTGTTCGTAGCAGAAATGGACTATCCCCTCGCGCCGCCCGTTGCACGCGCGATGATTGAGCGGATCGAAGCGTCCGACGTTGGCTACGTTTCCGGCCCCGGTCCGGTGGGTCCGGCGTTTGCAGGCTTCGCGCAGCGGCGCTGGAACTGGGAACTGGACCCGGAGGACGTGCGGACCACCACCGACGTCAGCGTGGCCATCGTGGAAACCCTCCGGCAGGTTCTGGACCTGGGCGACGAAGTCATCATCACTCCGCCGGTTTATCCGCCCTTCTTCGATCTTCCGGTGGAAGCAGGAGGAAGGGTCCGGGAGGTGCCGCTGCTGCAGGACGACGCCGGCTGGTCCCTGGACCTGGACGGGCTTGAAACAGCGTTCGCCTCCGGAGCGAAGGCACTGCTGCTCTGCAACCCGCACAATCCGCTGGGTCTGGTGCATTCGCGGGAGGTGCTCGACGCCGTCGCCCGTCTCGCGGCGAAGTACGGAGCCTCCGTGGTCAGCGACGAGATCCATGCGCCGCTGGTCTACACGGCGAAGGATTTCACCCCTTTCCTGTCTGTCTCGGAAGATGCCCGTACCCACGGTGTCTGTGTCACCGCGGCCAGCAAAGGATGGAACATTGCCGGGTCAAAGTGCGCGCTGATGATCGCCTCAGCCCCTGAGATCCGGCTGCTGCTGGATGAAATGCCGGAGGAAGTTGGCTTCCGGACTTCAATTCTTGGCCTGCACGGCGCGGCCGCCGCGTATGCCGAGGGAGAGGAATGGCTCGACGGCGTACTGGCAGTCCTGAGCTCCAACCGGGAACTGCTCCGCGAGCTGCTCTCCGCAGAACTGCCGGAAGTGGGCTACCGCATTCCCGATGCCAGCTACTTGGCCTGGCTGGACATGCGTGGACTGGGCTGGGGCACAGACCCGGCCGCCTATGCCCTGGAGAAGGCACGAGTGGCACTTGAACCCGGCCTGAAGTTCGGTACGGCGGGTGCGGGGTACGCCAGGCTGAACTTTGGCTGCGCGCCTGAGGTCCTGGAAGAGGCTGTGGCGCGGCTGAGCGCTGCCAGAGCCTAGGGCTCTGCAACAGCCGGCGGATGGCCGGCTGACAGCCGGGTTCAGCTGCGGATCAGGCGAAGTACACGCCGATCCGGTTGCCTTCGATCTCTTCGATCCGGATGTCGATCTCGTAGATGTCCTTCAGGACCTCCGGCTGCATGATCGTTGACGGCGGCCCCTGGTGGAGCAGCTTGCCGTCCGCCATGGCAATGATGTCGTCCGAGTAGCAGGACGCGAAGTTGATGTCGTGGATGACCAGGACCACGGTCTTGCCCAGCTCATCGGTAAGCCGGCGGAGCAGCCGCATCATTTCCACGGAGTGCTTCATGTCAAGGTTGTTCAGCGGCTCGTCCAGCAGCAGGTAATCGGTGTCCTGCGCCAGCACCATGGCAATAAACGCACGCTGACGCTGGCCGCCGGAAAGCTCGTCAACGAAGCGGTCCGCCAGCTCAGTCAGATCCAGGAAGGCCATGGCCTGTTCGATTTTTTCCCGGCACACCGACGTCGGGCGCCCGCCGTTGTGCGGGTAACGGCCAAAACCGACGAGGTCGCGTACGGTGAGCCGGACGGTGAGGTGGTTGTCCTGCCGCAGGATGGCCATTTTGCGGGCCAGGTCCTTGCCCGGGGCGCTGGAGACGTCCAGCCCGTCCACGGTGACCGATCCGGCGTCGGACTTCAGGAGGCGGCTGATGATTGAAAGCAGCGTTGACTTGCCGGCTCCGTTGGGGCCGATGATCGAGGTGACGCCGCCTTCCTTAATGTGGCAGCTCACCTCGTCCACAACCGTGTTGCCCGCGTACTGCTTGGTGACGCCGGTGACCTGGATCATTTGAGGGAGCCTTTCAGGAGCAGGATCAGGAAGACGATCCCGCCAACGAATTCAATAACAATGCTCAGCGCGGTGTCGAAGGCGAAAACGCGTTCGAGGACCAGTTGGCCGCCGACCAGAGCGATGATGCCCAGCAGGACGGCGATGGGAACCACGGCTTTGTGGGAGAAGTGGGAGCACAGCTGGTAGGCGAGCGAGGCCACCAGCAGGCCGAAGAAGGTCACCGGGCCAACCAGTGCGGTGGAAACGGCAACCAGGACGGAGCAGATCACCAGGACGCCGGTGACCGACCGCTTGTGGTTCACGCCCAGGTTGATGGAGGTATCCCGGCCCAGGGACATCACATCAAGTGAGTGCCGCATCCGCCAGGCCGGAACGCTGACGATCGCCACGGCGATGAGCGAATAGCCCAGCAGCGCGCCGTCGACGTTATTAAAGGATGCAAAGAACAGGTCCTGAAGGATGATGAACTCGCTGGGCTCAATCAGCCGCTGCAGCAGGGAAGACATGCCGCGGAACATGGTGCCCAGCACAATTCCCACCAGCAGCATCAGGTGCAGGGACTTGCCCCCGCCGGTGAAGAGCCAGCGGTAGAGCAGGAAGGAGAAACCCACCATCAGGGCCACTTCCATTCCGTAGCGCAGCGGTTCGGACATGGAGAGCACCAGCCCGCCGCCGAAAGTGAACACCAGGACGGTCTGGATCAGCACGTACAGGGCGTCGAAGCCCATGATGGACGGTGTGAGGATCCGGTTGGCGGTGACCGTCTGGAACAGCACGGTGGAAACCCCGACGGCGTAGGCCACCAGGATCATCGACCCCACCTTGATGGCGCGGCGGGGCAGCACGTAGCCGATGTTTCCGCGCAGCTCGATGGTCATAAAGACGGCCACGAGGACGGCTGCCACCACGGACAGGGCAATGATCCAGAACTTGGGGGAGAGGTTGCGCACCGGACGGCGGCGCTGCACCGTCATTGCCGAGGGCAGGACGCTGGTGGGGGAGCTAGGCACGGGCGGAGCGCTTTCTCAGGAGCAGGTAGAGGAACAGGACGCTGCCCACGGCAGCGACGATCACTCCTACCGGGATTTCGTAGGGGTAGCGGATGGTCCGGCCGATGATGTCGCAGGCCAGCACAAAACCTGCGCCGAAGATGGCTACCCAGGGAATGGCACGGCGGACGTTGTCGCCAACCAGAAGGGAGACAAGGTTGGGCACGATCAGTCCCAGGAACGGCACAGAACCAACACTGACCACCACGACGGCGCTGATCAGGGACACGATGATCAGGCCAAGGGTCATGACGCGGTTGTAGTTCAGGCCGAGGTTGGTGGTGAATTCCTGGCCCATGCCGGCAACGGTGAAGCGGTCCGCGGCCAGGAATCCGATCAGGGTCAGGGCGCCCACAATCCACAGCAGCTCGTAGCGTCCGCGCAGCACACCGGAGAAGTCGCCGGTCATCCATGAGTTTAGGGTCTGCAGCAGGTCGAACCGGTAAGCGAAGAACGTGGTGACAGCGGCGATGACACCGCCGAGCATGATGCCAACCAGGGGGACGATTAGCGTGTTGCGCAGCGGGATGCGGCGCAGGATGAGCAGGAAGAGGGCGGTCCCGGCCACGGCGAAGAGGGTGGCGGTGGACATCTTCATAAACAACGAGGCGCCGGGGATGAGGACCGTTACCACCAGGATGCCCAGGGACGCTGATTCGATCGTGCCGACGGTGGACGGCTCCACGAACTTGTTCCGCGCCATCAGCTGCATGATCAGCCCGGCCACGCTCAGCGCCATACCGGCCAGGATGATGCTCAGGGTCCGAGGTACCCGGCTAATCCAGAAAATGTTCCAGGCGTGTTCGTCGCCGGCCAGCAGTGAGGACAGGGAGACATCACTGACCCCCACAAACATGCTCACGACGGCGAGTGCGAGGACGGCGGTACCGCCCAGGACCAGCATGGCTGCCGGGCCGGGGACCCGCCGTCGCCGCTGTCCGGAGACGGCAGCAACTCCGGCAGGTGCCGGAGCTGTGGGGGTGGTGAGCTGTGTTGTCATGAGGGTTCCGTCTCCCTTACCGGCCGGGTCCGCTAAGGCGGACCCGGCCGGTAAGGATCTAGCAGGAAAAGGGACGGTTAGGAGATGCCGTCCTGGACAGCGCTGACCATGGCGTCAACGTTGTTCAGGCCGTAGCCCACGAGGTACCAGCTGGAGGAATCCAGCATGGTGATGCGGTCATTTTCGGCAGCCTTGGTGCCCATGACGAGTTCGTTGTCCAGAACAGCGGAGGCAACTTCACCGGCATTGCCCACAGCGACGTCGCGGTCAATTACGAACAGGTTGTCCGGGTTGATCTCTGCAACGTATTCGAAGGAGACCGATTCGCCGTGCTGGGCCTCGGACTTGATGTCAGCGGCAGTGGCCACACCCAGGACGTCGTGGATCAGGCCAAAGCGGGATCCGGCACCGTAAGCGGTCATTTCGCCGCCGCTGGTCATGATGATCAGGCCGTTGCCGGCGTCGGCAGCAGTGGCCTTGGTTTCTTCAACCTTGGTATCGAGTGCGGCGAGCTTCTCCTCGACCTCGGCTTCCTTGCCGAAGATCTCACCGATGATCTCGGTGTTGGAGATGAAGGAGTTCCACGGATCCGCAGCGTCGGTGCTGAGGTTGATCGTCGGGGCGATCTTGGAGAACTCCTCGTAGGAGTCGGCGGTGCGGCCGGACATGATGATCAGGTCCGGGGCGCCGGCGCTGATGGCTTCGAAGTCCGGCTCCTTCATGCTGCCGATCTTCTCGTAGTCATCCGAGCCGTACTGGGAGAGGCTTTCGGGGAAGTTGGCTGCCGGAACGCCGTCAACTTCAATGCCCAGGGCATCAAGGGTGTCCAGGGCGCCCAGATCAAAGGTGTAGACAACCTCGGGGTTCACGGGGACCTCTGTGGTGCCCTGGGTGTGCTCCACGGTGACGGTTGCCGGCTCAGAGGATGCGGGCTCTGCAGCGGCTTCGGTCTCCGAACCGCACGCGCTGACGGCAAGCAGGGAAACCAGGGCGGTTCCGGCCAGCAGCCGGGACTTGAGGGTGGTGTTCACGGGGGTGCTCCAGATGATCTCTATGGTTTGGCCTGATGCGGATGCCTCCGCATTAGGTCACAAAATCGTTGGCTAATTTTGCGCGCCTTTGAAAACTATCTTGTTAGGCAAGGCTAAGCAACTCCATGAACGCACGGGAGTAACCGAACGACGCAGCGCAGTCCCACTCGCCGGGACCGGGAAAACGGGCGCACCAAAACGTTTGTTGGCACTCGCCTTGACCGAGTGCTAACCGTTGCATAAAGTCGGAGCTAGCACTCACCTAGTGAGGGTGCTAATTCCTGAGGGAAGCGCCCACCGGCACCCGCGACGACGGCAAGCGCCTACCGACGGTCCACAAACCCGTTAGTAACTAAGCAAAGGAGAGCCCGAGTGTCGGTCTCTATTAAGCCCCTTGAGGATCGCATCGTTGTTCGCCCGCTCGAAGCTGAGCAGACCACGGCTTCCGGCCTGGTTATCCCGGACACCGCTAAGGAAAAGCCCCAGGAAGGTGAAGTCGTAGCAGTCGGCCCCGGCCGCGTTGACGACAACGGCAACCGTGTGCCGATCGATGTTGCTGAAGGCGACGTCGTCATCTACTCGAAGTACGGCGGAACCGAGGTCAAGCAGGGCGGCCAGGAATACCTGGTGCTCTCCGCACGCGACGTGCTGGCCATCGTCGTCAAGTAAGTCTTTGAAGACCCCGGCCAGATTCGGCCGGGGTCTTCTTTTGTAGATGTAGTTCTCGAAAGGACACACACATGGCAAAGCAGTTGGAGTTCAACGACTCCGCCCGTCGTTCACTGGAAGCCGGTGTCGACAAGCTCGCCAACACCGTCAAGGTCACCCTCGGCCCGCGCGGCCGCAATGTGGTGCTCGCCAAGACCTGGGGCGCTCCCACCATCACCAACGACGGCGTCACGATTGCCCGCGAAGTCGAGCTCGACGATCCGTATGAGAACCTTGGCGCGCAGCTGGCCAAGGAAGTTGCCACCAAGACCAACGATGTTGCCGGCGACGGCACCACCACCGCCACGGTCCTGGCCCAGGCACTGGTCAAGGAAGGCCTGCGCAACGTAGCTGCAGGTGCCGCTCCCGGCGCGCTGAAGCACGGCATCGAGACCGCTGTTGAAGCAGTGGCCGCACGCCTGCTGGAAAACGCCCAGGAAGTCGAAGGCAACCAGGTTGCACACGTGGCTGCCATCTCCGCGCAGAGCGAGGAAGTCGGCCAGCTGCTGGCCGAGGCTTTCGACAAGGTTGGCAAGGACGGCGTCATCACCATCGAGGAATCTTCCTCGACGTCCACCGAACTGGTCATCACCGAAGGCATGCAGTTCGACAAGGGTTACCTCTCGCCGTACTTCGTCACCGACGCTGAGCGCCAGGAAGCCGTCCTCGAAGACGCGCTGATCCTAATCAACTCCGGCAAGATCTCCTCCGTGGCTGAATTCCTGCCGCTGCTGGAGAAGGCGCTGCAGGCCTCCAAGCCGCTGTTCATCATTGCCGAAGACGTGGACGGCGAAGCCCTCTCCACCCTGGTGGTCAACAAGATCCGCGGCACGCTGAACGTTGTTGCCGTCAAGGCACCGGGCTTCGGTGACCGCCGCAAGGCCATGATGCAGGACATCGCCACCCTCACCGGCGCCCAGGTTGTGTCTCCGGACCTTGGCCTGAAGCTGGACCAGGTTGGCCTGGAGGTGCTGGGTTCTGCCCGCCGTATCACCGTCACCAAGGACAACACCACGATTGTTGACGGCGCCGGCTCCGAAGCTGACGTCGCTGACCGCGTGGCCCAGATCCGCGCCGAGATCGAGCGCACCGATTCCGACTGGGACCGCGAGAAGCTCCAGGAACGCCTGGCCAAGCTGTCCGGCGGCATCGGCGTGATCAAGGTTGGCGCTGCAACCGAGGTTGAGCTGAAGGAAAAGAAGCACCGCATCGAGGACGCTGTGTCCTCCACGCGTGCTGCCCTGGAAGAGGGCATCGTGGCCGGCGGCGGTTCCGCGCTGGTCCACGCTTCCCGCGCC
The DNA here is from genome assembly GCF_053619115.1 of Arthrobacter sp. NPDC055585. Classification (NCBI taxonomy): domain Bacteria; kingdom Bacillati; phylum Actinomycetota; class Actinomycetes; order Micrococcales; family Micrococcaceae; genus Arthrobacter; species Arthrobacter sp. NPDC055585. Next base: position 105,644 of record NZ_JBSHIT010000002.1, on the reverse strand, counting down.
CTGGACACCGATTCCGAGGTGGCAAAGCTCGACGGCGACGCCGCCACAGCCGTTGGCCTGGTCCGCCGCGCACTGGCCCAGCCGCTGCGCTGGATCGCTGAAAACGCCGGTGCCGAAGGCATGGTTGTTGTGTCCAAGGTGGGCGAGCTGGAGGTCAACAACGGCTTCAACGCCGCCACGGGCGAATATGGCAACCTGATCGAAGCCGGCGTCATTGACCCGGTCAAGGTCACCCGCTCCGCCCTGCGGAACGCTGCTTCCATCGCCGCGCTGGTGCTGACCACCGAGGCACTCGTCGTCGAAAAGCCGGCTGACGAAGAAGATGAGCACGGCCACAGCCACTAATTCAGGCTGAGCCTAAAGGCCCCGTCCGGCGCGGATTCCTCCGCGCGGGACGGGGCTTTTGTCTTGTCCGCCGCGGGCTGTATGAGCTGCCCTGTGCCCGCTCCCGGGCCGCTCCCGGGACCCCTCTTCAGATACCGGAATACGGTCCCGGCCCGGCTGACCGGTAAACTCTTGCGGTATTTGCCGCTTTGAAAGGACACCGCAAGTGTCAGCACCCGTGCAGCACGCTGCCGCTTCGCATAACCCCCCGCACAACCCGCCGCATGCCGCCGCACCTGCAGCCGAACGCCGTTACCGGCCGGAAGTCCAGGGCCTGCGGGCCCTGGCCGTGGTACTGGTGGTTCTCTACCACGTCTGGCTGGGACGGGTTTCCGGGGGCGTGGATGTCTTCCTGCTCATTTCAGCGTTCCTGCTGACCGGCTCCTTTGTCCGCAAAGCCGAAAGCGGCCGGGCGCTGGCACTGGGCCGGTACTGGCTGAACCTGTTCAAGCGCCTTCTGCCCGCCGTCGCCGTCGTCATGCTGGCAGTCCTGGCCGCCGCGGCGGCACTGCTCCCGGCCAGCGCCCGCCAGGACCTGATCGGACAGACATGGTCCTCCCTCTTCTATTTCCAGAACTGGACCCTGGCGAACAACGCCGTGGACTACCTGGCCGCGGACCATAGTGCAGCCAGCCCCCTACAGCACTTCTGGTCCCTGTCCATCCAGGGCCAGGTCTTCATTCTGTGGCCGCTGATCTTTGCCGCTGCCCTTCCGGCGGCCAGGCTGCTGGGCAGAAGCTACCGGTCGGTGCTTGCCATGGTCTTCAGCGTGGTGTTTGTGGTGTCCCTGGCGTTCTCCGTCTGGCAAACCGGTGCCAACCAGGCCTACGCGTACTTCGACACCCGGACCAGGCTCTGGGAATTCGCGCTGGGTTCCCTGCTGGCCCTGGCCCTGCCGTACCTGCGGCCCGGGCGCCGGGTCCGGATCCTGTTTGGCTGGGCCGGTGTGCTCGCCATGCTCAGCTGCGGCATCATCCTCCAGGTCCAGCAGCAGTTCCCCGGCTACCTCGCACTGTGGCCCACTCTGGCGGCTGCCATGGTGATCGCAGGCGGAGACACCGGAAGCCGGGCAGGCGCGGACCGCTGGCTCAAAGCCAAACCCCTGGTGAAGCTGGGGGATAACTCCTACGCCCTGTACCTGTGGCACTGGCCGGTGCTGGTGTTCTGGCTGATTGCCTCCAAACAGCAGAACGCGGGCCTGGTGGACGGCGCCGTCGTCATTGCCGTCTCGCTGGTGCTGGCTGTGCTCACCACCAAGCTGGTGGAGGGGCCGCTGCGCTCCTGGTCCTGGCCGCAGGCCGCCGCGTGGCGTTCCGGGCTGGTCCTTGCAGCTTCCTTTGCCCTCGTTGCCGCGCCGCTGGCCGGCTGGCAGGCCAAGGTGGATGCGCAGGCCGAGGCAGTGCGCCTGCAGTCCATCGCGGACAACCCGGGAGCGCTGTCCCTTGATCCGGACTTCGAGACCGCGTCCTCCACCCAGGCGCTGGTGAAACCCGCGCCCTCGGAGATGGACGAGGAATGGGCGAAACTGGACGAGCCCTGCGAGGAGAGCGTGGCCCCGACCGCGGAGAGCGTACTGGAAAAGCACTGCAAGCAGATCGGCGCGGCCGCCGGTGCACAGAAAACGGTGGTAGTCCTGGGCGATTCCCATGCAATGCAGTGGACTGCTGCGCTGGGCCCGGTGGCACTGGCCAACGACTGGCACGTTGTAACGGTCCTGAAGATGGGCTGCCGGTACGGCGCCGAAGATCCGGAGCGCTCCGAGGAATGCAACGCCTTTAACCAGGCGGCGGGGGAGTACGTACTGCAGATGATGCCGGATGCAGTCTTCACCGTGGCGTCGGTGACACGGGAATCCGTGCCGGATGAAACCCTGGCCGGCGGATATGACGAGGGTGTGCGCGGCTTCGCTGAGGCCGGGATCCAGGTCCTGGCCATGCGGGATAACCCGCGGTTCGAGTTCGATATGTTCAAGTGCCTGGAATCCAACGGCTTTAATGCGCAGGAGTGCCACGTTCCGCGCAGCCAGCTGCTGGCCGAAGTGTCCCCGCTGGAAGGGCTCGAGGCGCGTATCCCCGGTGTCCGGGTCCTGGATATGAGCGACCAGTTCTGTTTTGACGACGCCTGCCCCGGAATTATCGGCAACGTGATCGTCTACAAAGACCATGACCACCTGAACCGGACATACATGGAAACCACGTCCCATGTGCTGGCGGAGCGCATCCTGGCCGCCACCGGCTGGGAAGGTGTCAGCGTGCCGGGAACCACATAGGACCAAAGCAGCCGAAGGAATAGGGAGGGGCGCTGATTTCGTTCTACGATTGGATAAACGCGGGCGTGTTGTCCCAGCCACCCCACAAAACTCTCCGGTCCTGAAAGAGGCGCGCACTTGAGCCAGCAGTCCCCAGAACACGATCCGTTCGGCTTCGTCGGACTTACCTATGACGACGTCCTTCTGCTGCCCGGCCCCACGGACGTCATCCCGTCTGAGGCGGACACCAGCTCCCGCCTGACCAAGCGCATCACCGTGCAGACCCCGCTGCTCTCCGCAGCGATGGATACGGTCACCGAATCCCGCATGGCGATCGCCATGGCTCGCCACGGCGGCCTGGGCGTCATCCACCGCAACCTTTCCATTGCCGACCAGGCCGAGCACGTGGACCGCGTCAAGCGCAGCGAATCCGGCATGATCACCAACCCGGTCACCATCGACCCGGATGCGACGCTGCAGGAACTCGATGATCTCTGCGCCCACTTCCGCGTCTCCGGCCTGCCTGTCGTCGACCCGGAAAACAAGCTCCTGGGCATCGTGACCAACCGCGACACGCGCTTCATCCCGCGTTCTGAGTACTCCAGCCGCAAGGTTGGGGAAGTTATGACCAGGATGCCGCTGATCACTGGCCGCGTGGGCATCACCCCGGAGGAGACGGTTGAGCTCCTGGGCAAGAACCGCATCGAGAAGCTTCCGCTGGTTGACGACGACGGCCGCCTCCAGGGCCTGATCACCGTCAAGGACTTCGACAAGGCCGAGCAGTACCCGCTGGCCACCAAGGACGACGAGGGCCGGCTGCGCGTCGGTGCCGCCGTCGGCTTCTTCGGCGACGGCTACGAGCGTGCCATGGCACTGGTCGACGCCGGCGTTGACGTCCTGGTGGTGGACACCGCCAACGGCCACAGCGCAGGCGTGCTGGAAATGATCGCCCGCCTGAAGAAGGACCCAGCTGCAGCCCACGTGGACGTCATCGGCGGCCAGGCAGCCACCCGCGAAGGCGCGCAGGCCCTGATCGACGCCGGTGCTGACGCCATCAAGGTTGGCGTGGGCCCGGGCTCGATCTGCACCACCCGCGTGGTTGCCGGCGTTGGCGTGCCGCAGATCACCGCCATCTACGAAGCGGCCAAGGCCGCCATTCCCGCCGGTGTTCCGGTGATCGCCGACGGCGGCCTGCAGTACTCGGGTGACATCGGCAAGGCGATCGTCGCCGGTGCAGACACCGTGATGCTCGGCGGCCTGCTGGCAGGCTCCGCTGAAAGCCCCGGAGATCTGGTGTTCGTGAACGGCAAGCAGTTCAAGACCTACCGCGGCATGGGCTCCCTGGGTGCCATGCAGACCCGCGGAAAGAACACGTCCTACTCCAAGGACCGCTACTTCCAGGCCGACGTACCCAGCGACGAGAAGCTGATCCCCGAAGGCATCGAAGGCCAGGTTCCCTACCGCGGGCCGCTGTCCGCCGTCGCGCACCAGCTGGTAGGCGGGCTCCGCCAGACCATGTTCTACACCGGCGCCCACACCATCCCCGAGCTGAAGGCCAAGGGGCGCTTCGTCCGGATCACCTCCGCCGGGCTGAAGGAATCCCACCCGCACGACATCATGATGACCGCCGAGGCACCGAACTACGGCCGCCGCTAAAGCCGGCCACTCGTGAAGCAGGCACCGTTCCAGCCGGAACGGTGCCTGCTTCTTTTAGCGACTGGGATAACCTAGAGCAGTGACTAACGAGATAGAGATCGGCCGTGGCAAGCGTGGGCGCAGAGCCTACTCCCTGGATGACGTAGCGATTGTGCCCTCCCGGCGCACCCGTGATCCCCAGGATGTCTCGGTCAACTGGCAGATAGACGCCTACCAGTTTGAGATGCCCGTCATCGGCGCCCCCATGGACTCGGTAATGTCCCCGGCCAGCGCGATTGCACTGGGCCGTCTGGGCGGACTTGGCGTCCTGAACCTCGAGGGCCTGTGGACCCGGTACGAGGATCCACAGCCGATCCTGGACGAAATCGCCGTCCTCAGCGAAGAGAACTTCAACCCTTCAGCCACCCGCCGCCTGCAGGAGATCTACGCTGCGCCGATTCAGGCCGAGCTGATCACCTCCCGTCTGGCGGAAATGCGCGAAGCGGGCGTCACCGTAGCCGGCTCCCTGACCCCGCAGCGGACCCAGGAGTTCTACAAGACCGTCCTGGCCGCCGGCGTGGACATCTTCGTGATCCGCGGAACCACGGTCTCCGCCGAACACGTCTCCAAGAACGTTGAACCGCTGAACCTCAAGCAGTTCATCTACGAACTGGACGTCCCCGTGATCGTCGGCGGAGCAGCCGGCTACACCCCGGCCCTGCACCTGATGCGCACCGGCGCTGCCGGCGTCCTGGTCGGCTTCGGCGGCGGCGCCACGACGACGACGCGGCGCGCACTGGGCATCCACGCTCCGATGGCCACCGCCATCTCTGACATCGCCGAAGCCCGCCGGGACTACATGGACGAGTCCGGTGGACGGTACGTCCACGTGATCGCCGACGGCGGCATGGGCACCAGCGGCGACATCATCAAGGCAATCGCCATGGGTGCCGACGCCGTCATGCTCGGTTCCGCACTGGCCCGCGCCGAGGAAGCCCCCGGACGCGGCTGGCACTGGGGACAGGAAGCCCACCACAGCGAACTGCCGCGCGGGGACCGGGTCCACCTGAACACCGTTGGCCCGCTGAAGGAAGTCCTGTGGGGCCCCTCGCACCACACCAACGGAACCTCCAACCTGATGGGCGCCCTGCGGCGGGCCATGGCAACAACCGGCTACTCTGACCTGAAGGCGTTCCAGCGTATAGACGTGCTGGTCTCGCCATACCTTTACAACACCTGAGCAGGACCAATCCCACCACCCGCGGGGCACGCTTCAGAGAGGAACCTAGACCATGGCAACAGATGCACTTAGTCCGGAATACCGCGAAGAAGCCCTGCAAAGACTGCGTTCGACGTCAGAACCCGGCGGCCAGCTGGATGTCCTGATCGTCGGCGGCGGGGTGGTGGGTGCCGGGGCCGCGCTGGACGCAGTGACCCGCGGCCTCAAGGTTGGCATGGTGGAAGCCCGTGACTGGGCCTCCGGAACTTCCTCACGCTCCTCCAAGCTCATCCACGGCGGTCTGCGCTACCTGGAGATGCTGGACTTCGCGCTGGTCCAGGAAGCGCTCAAGGAACGGGGCCTGCTGCTGCAGCGCATCGCTCCGCACCTGGTGAAGCCCGTGCCGTTCCTCTACCCGCTGACCAAGCGTTTCGTGGAGCGGCCCTACGTGGGCGCCGGCATTTTCCTCTACGACACCCTGGGGATGACGTCCGGCAACTCCCGCGGAGTGCCCATGCAGAAGCACCTCAGCCGCCGCGGGACCCTGCGTGCTGCACCGAGCCTCAAGGATGACGCCATGATCGGCTCCATCCGCTACTACGACGGCCAGGTGGACGACGCCCGGTACGTCGCCAACATGGTCCGCACCGCCGTCCACTACGGAGCCGCCGCAGTGAACCGGCTCGCCGTCGTCGACTTCCTCCGCGAGGGGGAGCGTGTGGTTGGTGCCCGCGTCCGTGACCAGGAGACCGGTGAAGAGTTCGACGTCGCCGCCAGCCAGGTGGTCAACGCCACCGGTGTCTGGACCGACGAAACCCAGGCCATGGTCACCGACCGCGGCCAGCTGAAGGTCCGTGCCTCCAAGGGCATCCACCTGGTGGTTCCCCGGGACCGCATCCAGTCCACCGTTGGCATGATCCTGCGCACTGAAAAGTCCGTGCTCTTTGTCATCCCGTGGGGACGGCACTGGATCATCGGCACCACGGACACCGACTGGAACCTGGACAAGTCCCATCCGGCCGCCACGTCCGCGGACATCGACTACCTGCTTGAACACGTCAACCGTGTGCTGAAGCGGCCGCTGACCCGTGAAGACGTCGAGGGCGTCTACGCCGGACTGCGTCCGCTCCTGGCCGGGGAGAACGATTCCACCGCCAAGCTGTCCCGCGAGCACGTCGTCGCGCACCCCGTGCCCGGACTGGTGGTTGTGGCCGGCGGCAAGTGGACCACGTACCGCGTCATGGCCAAGGACGCCGTGGACGAGGCCGCGCGGGCCCTGGATGAGAAGGTCCCCGAATCCTGCACGCAGACCATCCCGCTGCTTGGCGCCGTCGGCTACAAGGCAGCCTGGAACCGCCGGCACCGCACGGCGGAGGAATACGGAATTCACGTTGTCCGCGTGGAGCACCTGCTCAACCGCTACGGAGCGCTCTCCGGTGAGGTCCTGGACCTGATCGCCGCGGACCCGGCCCTGGGCGAACCGCTGCCAGGCGCTGACGACTATCTTGGCGCCGAAGTTGTCTACGCCACCACTCACGAGGGCGCACGCCACATCGAGGACGTGCTGGCACGCCGTACCCGGATCTCGATTGAGTCCTGGGACCGCGGAGTCTCGGCAGCACCGGTCGTCGCAGAGCTGATGGCACCGATCCTGGGCTGGGACGAAGCCCGCGTCGAAGAGGAAGTGCGCCACTACCTCGCCCGGGTGGAAGCCGAACGCCTCAGCCAGGAACAGCCCGACGACGTCTCCGCCGACGCTGCCCGCCTGGCCGTCCAGGACATCGCGCCGCGCTGAACCGGAGCACTGACGCATGAGTGAGCTCAGCCTGAACGCGTCCGGCGCCGTCCTTACCGAGCCGGAAATGGTCATCCTTGAAATGGTGGCCACTGACAGGGACGACGCCGCGGCGCAGCTGGCCGAACGGCTGTACGCCCAGGGACGCATTGATGATCTGGACGGTTTCCTGAAGGACGTCACGGCCCGGGAGCACCAGATGGCCACCGGGCTGCCCGGCGGCATTGGGCTGCCCCATGCCCGCAGCACGCACACGGTGAAGACCTCGATCGCCGTCGGCGTCTGCAAATACGGGCACAGTGTGGACTTCGGTGCCTCCGACGGCCCTGCGACCGTGGTGCTGCTCATAGCCACGCCGGCAGGGGCCTACTCGGAGCACCTGGAGGTGCTGGCCACGCTGGCCCGGTCCCTGTTCCGGCCGTCCTTCCGGGAGTCCCTGCGCCGCGCGCAGGACCCGGAAGTCATCGCCGAGCTCATGAATTCCTCGCTGGTGTTCTTTGACCACTGAGTTCGGCGGGGAGGCCGCATTGGGTTTTCTACACGACTACGAAGTACCGTTAAGCCGTGCTTAAGACTGCCCTGCAACCGCGCTGGATCGCCGGACTGCTGTTTGCCCTGGCCATATCCACCGTGTTTGTGCTGCTCTCCGAGTGGCAGTTTTCGGCAGCCGAGAACGAGGGTCCGCCGCCTGCGGAGGACACTGAAGCCGTCCTCCCGCTGACCGAGTTCTTCACCCCAGGCGTACCGCTCTACGGCAGCCAGGCAGACCAGATGGTGACTTTCACCGGTTCCTTCCAGCCCGAAGACCAGGTGCTGATCGACAACCGCCTGCTTGACGGCGAAGACGGCTACTGGGTGGTCACCGCGTTCGACGTCGACGGCGCCCCGCAGGACGCAGCGATCCCCGTGGTGCGCGGCTGGACGGAAGAAGCCGGCGGCGCCGGAACCGCCCCTGAGGGGGAAATCACCATTACCGGCCGGCTGCTCCCGCCCGAGGCCCCGATCGCCGGACCGGTGCCGGAGGGCACGGTCGCCTCGCTTTCGAGTGCCGAACTCAGCAATATCTGGGACCAGCCGCTGTACTCGGCCTTTGTCACTGCGCACGAGACCACGGCGGACGGTGCTCCGGTTGAGACCGGACTGCAGACCGTCACCGTGGCACCGCAGCCGCAGGAAACAACCATCAACTGGCTGAACATCTTCTACGCGGTTGAATGGGTGGTCTTTGCCGGCTTCTCCGTCTTCCTGTGGTGGCGCCTGCTGGCCGATTCATACCAGCGCAGCCTCGAAGAGGACGAGTACGAAGACGACGAATATGAAGACGATGAGTACGACGACGAACCCGGCACAACCACCAGTGAGGTAAAGAAGTGAGCGACCCCGCAGTCACCCGGCAGCCGCGCCCGAAGAAGAAGAAGAAGCGCCGCTTCGGCGGCACCCACGCGCAGATCCGGACGGCCCTGGCGTTCTACAAGGTCTCCTCGTGGGTGACCGGTATCTTCCTGCTGCTGCTCGTGGCCGAAATGATCATGAAGTACGTGCTGGAAATCCCGCCGGTCATCGTGGGCGGCCTGAACCTGTACACGGCTGTGCTGATCGCGCACGGCTGGCTCTACGTGGTTTACCTGTTCGCGGACTTCCGGCTGTGGCAGCTGATGCGCTGGCCGTTCTCCAAGTTCATTGTCATTGCCCTGGGCGGTGTGGTGCCGTTCCTGTCCTTCATCGTGGAAACCCGCACCCACAAGCAGGTTCTCGCGGAACTCGAAGCACACCCCGAAGCCGCCAAGCGGTACTAGGACATCGCCTCACCGCCTGCAACCTGCACAATGTGCAGGCGGCGGGCCCGGGCGACTATCCTTGAAACCGTGACTAATCCCGCGACTGCTCCCATTGAAGAGCGCCCCGTCCTGGTTGTGGACTACGGTGCCCAGTACGCCCAGCTGATTGCCCGGCGCGTACGCGAAGCCGACGTTTACTCCGAGGTCGTGCCGCACACCTACAGCACCCAGGAACTCCTGGCCAAGAACCCCGCCGCGATCATCCTCTCCGGCGGACCCTCCAGCGTGTACGCCGAAGGCGCACCGAAGGTGGATCCCGCACTGTTCGACGCAGGTGTTCCGGTTTTCGGTATCTGCTACGGCTTCCAGGCCATGGCAGCAGCCCTCGGCGGCAAGGTCGCCAAGACCGGCATGCGCGAATACGGTTCCACGGACGCCGCCGCAGTAAACGGCTCCCGTTCCATCCTCGAGGGAACCCCCGAGCACCAGAACACCTGGATGAGCCACGGCGACAGCGTCCACGAAGCTCCCGAGGGCTTCGAGGTCCTCGCCAGCACCGCCGGCGCCCCCGTAGCCGCCTTCGCGAACGAAGAGAAGCAGCTTTACGGTGTCCAGTGGCACCCGGAAGTGAAGCACTCGGCCCACGGCCAGCAGGTGCTGGAAAACTTCCTGTTCAAGGGCGCCCGGCTGGACCGCAGCTGGACCACCGGCAACATCGTCGAAGAGCAGGTCGAACGGATCCGTGAACAGATCGGTTCCTCCCGCGTGATCTGCGGCCTGTCCGGCGGCGTTGACTCCGCGGTGGCTGCCGCCCTGGTGCAGCGCGCCGTCGGCGACCAGCTCACCTGTGTCTTCGTTGACCACGGACTGCTGCGCGAAGGCGAAGCAGAGCAGGTTGAGCGCGATTTCGTCGCCGCCACCGGCGTCAACCTCTACGTTGCCAATGAGCAGGAACGCTTCCTGAGCGCCCTTGCCGGCGTCACCGACCCGGAAACGAAGCGCAAAATCATCGGCCGCGAATTCATCCGCGCATTCGAAGAAGCCGAACGCGCCATCATGGCCGAAGCCAACGCGGCAGGGGAGCCGATCCGCTTCCTCGTCCAGGGCACGCTGTACCCGGACGTCGTCGAATCCGGCGGCGGCGAAGGCGCAGCGAACATCAAGAGCCACCACAATGTGGGCGGCCTTCCCGAGGACATGCAGTTCGAACTGGTAGAGCCCCTGCGCCTGCTGTTCAAGGACGAAGTCCGTGCCGTTGGGCGCGAACTCGGCCTGCCGGCGGAGATCGTCGGCCGCCAGCCGTTCCCCGGTCCCGGACTGGGCATCCGCATCATCGGTGAAGTTACCAAGGGCCGCCTGGACCTGCTGCGCCGTGCAGACGCGATCGCCCGTGCGGAGCTCACCGCGGCCGGCCTGGATGAGGAAGTCTGGCAGATGCCGGTTGTGCTCCTGGCTGACGTCCGCAGCGTGGGCGTTCAGGGCGACGGCCGCACCTACGGCCACCCGATCGTCCTGCGTCCGGTGTCCAGTGAGGACGCCATGACCGCTGACTGGTCCCGGCTTCCGTACGACCTGCTCGCACGGATCTCCAACCGAATCACCAACGAGGTGGACGGCGTTAACCGGGTGGTGCTGGACGTAACCAGCAAGCCCCCGGGAACCATCGAGTGGGAGTAGCATCATAGGGCGCGGGGGACGGCTGAAGAGCCGTCCCCCGCGTTGCTATCCGGAGCTATTCGCCTAATTGACGATAGCTTGGAAGGTATGCCAGTTTGGTCGAGATCGTCGCGCGGAAGTGCAGGAAAGAGGGCATCAGTGTCTGAGCAGAATCCCGGGGACAGCGCCTCGGACTTCCTGCTGCCGTGGCTGGCCGGACTGGGCCAGCACGCCGGTTCGGACACGCTGCTGCATTTCACGGTCACGCCGGAGAACAGCATCGACCTGACCCACGCACACCCCTCCGGCCTGGCCCAGCTGCTGGCCGGACGCCGGACCAGGCTCTCAACCCTGCTCCGCGACGCGGAGCACTACCGCACCGCAATGCGCGCAGCCCGCTCGCTGCGCGCCAAGATCTACGAACTGGGATCTGACCGGGGCATCGACGTCGGCTACCTCGCTGCCGGGACTGCTTCCTGGCGCTATGCCTCCGATGAAGCCGTGCGCCCCGAATCCCTCACGGCACCGGTGATGCTCACCGCCGTCAGCCTCACAGTTCACGCCTCGCAGGACGACTACGAACTCCAGCTCACCGGCAAGGCCGAGCTCAACCCTGCGCTGATCCGCCACCTGGAAAACCAGCAGGGGCTCGACGTCGACGCCGACTCCCTGGCACGCCTGGCGTACGGTACGGCACGCTTCGATCCGCACCCGGTCCTGGAACGCCTCCGCGGCCTCACGGAAGGGGTCCGCGGCATGAACATCGAACACCGCCTGCTGGTCTCCACCTTCGCTGACCTCCCGGACCTTGCCGAGGATACTGCGCTGGATCCCTCCCATCCGGTCCTGCGCGCCCTGATGGACGCAGCAGTTGGCGGCAGTACGGCCGTGCCGGAACCCGCCGATCCCGGACTTCCGCCGCTTGATGACCGCGCACCGGCCGATGAGCTCCTGGTCATGGACGCGGACCGTGAGCAGCAGGACGTACTGGACCTGGCAGGGGCAGGAACGTCCCTTGTGGTGTCGGCGCCCCCCGGAACCGGCCAGACCCAGACTGCCGTGAACGCTGCCGCCGCACTGGTTAACGCGGGTAAATCCGTGCTGGTGGTCGCTGAGCGCCGCGGCACGCTGAACGAGTTCGTCTCCGCCCTGGACAGCCTGAACCTGGGGTCCCTGGTGCTGCAGCTCGGCGCCGGGCTGAGCGAAGAAGCACTGCGGGACCGCCTCGTCCGGGCGATCGTGCGCAGCGAAAAGGCTGCCGAGCCGAACCTGGGGAACCTGCACAAGGTCCTGCAGGAGAGCCGCCACCAGCTGCGCGACCACGTTAAGTCCCTGCACAACGTCCGTCAGCGCTGGGGATGCTCGCCGTACCAGGCAATGCAGTCCCTCGCCGAGCTCACCTCGCTTTCACCTGCGCCGGCCACTACCGTGCGGCTGAAGCGCAGTGTGCTGGACAGCATCACGGACCGCACGGAACTGACCGGGCGCCTGCGGCGGGCCGCGGAGCTGGGCAGCTTCTCGCGGGCAGCTGTTTCGAGCCCCTGGTTCGGGGCCAAGCTGCTGAACCGCAAGGAAACCGAGGCAGCCCACAAACTCACCGAGGAGCTGGCCGAGGCGCTGCCCCGGCTGCGTGCCCGGGTACAGGAAGTTGCCGAGCACTCCCAGATCCGGCTGGGGGAGACCTTCGCCCAGTGGGGTGAACAGCTGCAGCTGCTGGTTGCCGTCCGCGAAAGCCTGGACAAGTTCACTCCGGATATCTTTGACCGGCCGGTTACCGACCTGATCTCCGCTACCGCATCATCTTCCTGGCGGCGTGAGCACGGGGTGGACATGAGTTCCATGACCCGTTCCCGCCTGCGCCGGGTGGCGAAGGAGTACATCCGTCCGGGCGTGCACATTTCCGACCTCCACACCTCGCTGGTACAGGTGCAGCAGCAGCGCGGCATCTGGACGCGCTACGCCACCACCCAGCGCCACCCGTCGGTTCCGACCGGCCTGGCCGACCTGAACCGGACGTACCTTGAGGTCAAGAACCAGCTGGACGAGCTGACCCGAATACTCGCCGGAACCCCGGACAAGCCGGACCTGGCAGCGCAGTCGCTGGATGACCTGGAGAAGAAGCTGCGGGCCCTCGCCGGGGACAAGGAAACCCTGGAGACCCTGCCCGAACGGACCCTCCTGGTGGATGAGATGCGGGGGCAGGGCCTCGGTGAGCTGCTGGACGACCTCGAAGAACGCGAAGTGACCCCGCGCCAGGTCGGCTACGAACTGGAGCTGGCCTGGTGGCAGTCCGCCCTGGAAGCCATGATCAGCGGCGATGATTACCTGGCGATGTCCGACGGCGACAGCCTGCGCCGGCTCGAAGCAGAGTACCGTCTGGCAGACAACGCACACATTGCCTCCGGTGCGTCCCGGCTGCGCTGGGAACTGGCGCGGCGCTGGCGTGAAGGCATCAAGTCCCGTCCCAAGGATGCCGCACGGCTGCGAGACGTCATCAAGACGGGTCCGCTCACGGTGGACTCACTTTCCGGCCAGTCCGATGAGCTTGTGGCTTCGCTGCTGCCCGTCTGGGCTGCCAGCCCGCTGCTGCTGCCCATGATGCTTCCGGGATCCCGGCGCTTCGACGCCGTCATCATCCTGGACGCGGAGTCCATGAGCCTGCAGGCAGCGGTGCCGGCGATTGCCCGCGCGGAACAGGTGATCGCCTTCGGTGACGGAAACCTCGGCGGACCCCGGCCCTTCACCATCAATGTCCAGCGCTCCGAGGCCGGAACAGCCGACGATGAACTGCCCAGTGCCTTCGCCGCGCTCTCCCGCATCCTGCCCGTCCGCAGCCTCTCCACGGTCTACCGCGGTACGGACAAGCACCTGCTCAAGCAGCTCAGCGACGAGTTCTATGAGGGACGCCTGTCCTGGGTGCCCCGCGGAGACGAAGTAGCTACCGGGGAACGGCCGCTCACCGTGGAATACCTTGCTGACGGAACCGGCATGCCCAGTGCCGATCAGGAGGGCGTGGAAAGCGTCTCGGCAGAGGTCAACCGGGTAGTTGACCTGGTCTTTGAACACGTCCGGCGCCGGCCCAGCCAGTCGCTGGCAGTCATCACCGCAAGCCCGCGGCATGCTGTACGGGTTGCGGAGGCTATCCGGGTCCAGATGGCCAACTTCCCGTGGGCGGCGGATTTCTTCGCCCCCGGTGCAGAATCCTTCCGGGTAGTCCCGGCGGACCGCGCCGCCGGCCTGGTCCGCGATGCCGTGATCTTCTCACTCGGCTTTGGCCGCACCCCGCACGGCCGTGCCCTGCATAACTTCGGCCTGCTCTCGGAGCCGGGCGGCCGGGGACGGTTCGTCAACGCTATGACCCGTGCCCGCCATCGTCTCCACGTCTTGACCTGTTTCCAGCCCTCCGACCTTGACGAGTCAAGGCTGGGGCACGGTGCCCTGGACTTCTACCGCCTTCTGGTGCGAGAGCTTGATGCCCGCCCCGCCGAAGCAGCAAAGGAACGCCCGGCCGGAAACTCGATCATGGCAGACGACCCGCTGGTCGCGGACCTGGTGGGCCGGCTGCGGTCCCGCGGTGCGGAGGTCTGGGACCACTACGACGACGTGATTGACATTGTTGCCACCGTGCGCCGGTCTGCGGATGCGGACCCTGCCGTTCCCATGGCCATCGAATCAGACGGCACGGCGCGTTACCGCAGCATGAGCGTGCGCGAACGCAGCCGGCTGCGCCCGCAGCTCCTGGAGAGGCTCGGCTGGCGCTACATGCCGCTGTGGACCATCGAGGTCTTCACCGACCCGGCAGCCTGTGCTGACCTGGTGGGCCGCTACCTGGGCCTGCCGGCAGCCGACCCTGAGCCCGAACCCATCCGTGAAGCCCGTCCGGCGCCCGCGCAGGCCACAGTGGTGCCGCACGGCAGTACCCGGATCCGTCCGCGCTCAGAGGAACAACCCAACCCGGCCATCCGCGCCGCGGCAGCCGCTGCGGCAGCAGCCGGTGGAATCGACAAAGAACATGAGCCAGGAACAGAACACCAGCCCTGAACCGGACGCCCCATCCACTGACGGGGCCGCAGCGGGCGCGGGCAGCGGAAATGCCGTCCCGCCGGAAGCCGGATCCACCCAAACGGGAACGTCCCCGGTGACCGGCAAAAGGCGGCCGCGGCGCAGCACATCGGCACCCACGCGGCTGAGGCAGGCAGCAGAACTGCTGCATACCGCTCCGGCCGCGGCGCCTGAACCATCCCGCGGGTCCGGCTCGGAATCAGAAACCGCCGCCGGAGCGGACCGGCCTTCGGACGGCGGGCCGGGAGGCCGGCATACCGGCGGGCACCCTGCAGCGGACACCCCGGACACCCGAACCGGAACGAACCCGCCGTCAGGCGCGGGTCCTGGAAGACGGGGAACCGGGATCCTGCCGCAGACGGCCGGAGAAGATGACCCTCGTGCCTGGGGCGATTCCCCGGAGGACACCTCAGCCTGGCTGCGTGAGCAGCGTCCGCCCCACTGGGGCTAGCCTGCGGCAGGCATTCTCACGGCGGCTGCGTGCCGCTGGGAACCAGATAAACCTGCTTCCGCACTGAGGCGACGGCGAGCGCAGCAGCATCTGCCCGCTGGGCTGCCACCACCACCAGCTGTTCCCCAGCCTGCCCCGAGTCAGCTCCGGGCCAGGGGCCCCGGGTACCGGTACTGCCTGTCACCCAGAGCACCGGCACCCCGGCCGCCAGGACCGCCGCCTGTCCGGATTCTCCGTCGAACCCTTCATCCGGGGCCACCACCACATCCACCAGGATGCCCGGCGAGAGAAGCCCGGCCGCTGCAGGGTCTGCAGGCCGCAGGGGAACTGCTGCCGAACCGTCCGGTGCTCCGGTGAGCATGCCCTCGCCCACCAGAACGTTCCCGGTGAGCACGGTGCCTTCGGGAAGCGGTACGGCCAGCTGCTCACCGACTGCCAGCGGGATGTCCGCAACTGCGCCGGGCGGAAGGGTATCCGCCGGAATCCGGGCCCGGCGGAGATCCTGATGCGACAGAATGTGTCCCGCAGGCAGATCCCGGGCCGCAGCAGCCGCAGCCGTGGTGGGTGGTTCGGCGGGCAGCAGTGCCTGGACCGTGATTCCCGCGGCGGCGGCCGCAGCCAGCCCGGCCAGCAGCCGGCGCCTGCGGATAAAAAACCTGAGCCGACGCCCGCGCCCGTTCTGGCTGCGGGAAGAAGGCACGGTGCGGTTCACAGCCGCGGGGTTCGGCCGGCCCCGGCCATGCTTTCTGGCGGCGCGGCCAAGCCGCAGTGCAGTGAACATGCCCCCAGCATCCTCCGGGCATCCGCCCCGGCTGCCGGATCCGCGGAACCGGTGGGTACAGAAAAGGCGCCCCGGCCTCCTGTGGAGGAGCGGGGCGCCTTGCTGAGTCTTGCTTAGCGGCGGCGGGGTCCGGTCAGCTGGCAGCTGCTGCGGGTGCCGCGGACGAGGATGCGGATGCCGGTGCAGCCTTGGCGGTGCTTTCCTTGGCGGGGGCGTCCTTGGAGGCGTCCTTCGAAGGGGCGGCCGGAACGGTGGAAGCTGCGTCACGTGAATCGGTGCGGTAAAAGCCGGAGCCCTTGAAGACCACACCTACGCTGTTGAACTTCTTGCGCAGGTTGCCTCCGCACTCGGGGCACACGGTGAGGCTGTCATCGGTGAAGGACTGCTGGATATCGAACGCGTGGCCGCAATCCTTGCAGGCATAGGCATACGTGGGCACTCTTACTCCTCCTGAAGGGCGAAAGGAAGGCCTCAGCAGTGTCGTTTCCGCAGCCCGGGCGGGCTGGGTTGGCACTCTGCGGCCTAGAGTGCTAAGTATACACCTCGCGGCCGGTCACCGGCATATACCCAGCCGGGCGCAGCACCCCGTCCACAGGTACGTCCAGTGCATCGGCCGGGAGGGTGCCCGGCGCTGTGAGTTCATGATCGTGAACGACGGCCACCACCGGTGCTGTCCCGCCGCCGGCGCGGTACTGCGTCAGGAAACGGTCGTAATAACCGCCCCCTTTGCCCATCCGGGTGCCGTCCTCGGCGACTGCCAGCGCCGGGATGAGGAGCAGGTCCAGCCCGAGTACCCGGGCCAGGTCCCAGCGCGGGCCTTCGGGTTCAGGGATGCCCGGAAACAGGCCCGGGACCAGCGGGGTTCCAGGCGTCCAGGGGCACCAGGAGAGCTGGTATCCGGGCTCGCAGACGGGCACCACTACAGTGTGTCCGGCCGAATGCAGGGCAGAGAGAAGGGCTGAGGTATCCGGTTCACTCCCGGCAGAGAGATAGCAGCTGACCAGGGACCCCGGTTTCAGGGCACGCAGCAGCGGCTCGGCGGCAGCGGCCAGCGGCTCCGGCGCCGGCCGGTGCATGTCCCGCCGCTGCTGCTTGAACCTGGCACGCACCTGCTCTTTTGTTTCGCCGCTCATGAATCCATTGTGCCCTCAGCGGCGCTGCATTTGGCGTGCTTAGCGTTCACTTAGGTACTCTTACCGTCATGACCACACGCCCTAAGATCACCAAAGCCGTAATTCCCGCCGCCGGCCTGGGTACGCGCTTCCTTCCGGCCACCAAGGCCATGCCAAAGGAAATGCTTCCGGTGGTGGACAAGCCTGCCATCCAGTACGTCGTCGAAGAAGCCGTCAACGCGGGCATGCCCGACATCCTGATGATCACGGGCCGGAACAAGCGTTCCCTCGAAGACCACTTCGACCGGGTTCCCTTCATCGAACAGACTCTGAAGGACAAGGGCGACGACGAGAAGCTGGCCCTGGTCCGCGAGTCGTCCGAACTGGGCGAAATCCACTACCTGCGCCAGGGAGACCCCAAGGGACTGGGCCACGCCGTGCTGCGCGCCAAGCTGCACATCGGCGATGACCCGTTTGCCGTCCTGCTCGGTGATGACCTGATCGATGCCCGTGACCCGCTGCTGGAGACAATGGTGGAGGTCCAGGCTAAGACCGGCGGCTCCGTTGTTGCCCTTATTGAGGTGGAGCCTGACCAGATCAGCGCCTACGGCTGCGCCGACATCTCGGTCATCGAGGGCGAAGACTACGTCCGCGTCAACAAGCTGGTCGAGAAGCCGGACGCCGCGGATGCGCCGTCGAACCTCGCCGTCATTGGCCGCTACGTGCTGCACCCCTCCGTTTTCGGCGTGCTCGAAGAAACCGGCCCCGGCCGCGGCGGAGAAATCCAGCTTACCGATGCCCTCCAGACCCTGGCCGGCACCGAGGGTGAGGGCGGCGGCGTCTACGGCGTCGTCTTCCGCGGCCGCCGCTACGACACGGGTGACAAGCTGAGCTACCTCAAGGCCGTTGTCACGCTCGCTTCCGAGCGCGAAGACCTTGGCCCGGACCTGCGTGCCTGGCTGAAGGACTTCAACACCTCCGACGAAGGCTAGCCACGTGCTGGGGTCGGCGATCTGGCCGGTGACGCTGGAAAGCGGCGACCTCATTCTTCGGCCGATCCGCTACCGGGACCGCACTGAATGGAATTCGGTGCGGTCCCGGAATGCTGAGTGGATCGGGCCGTGGGAAGCCACTAATCCGCTGCCGGGCAGCCCGCTGCCTTCCTATGCCGGGATGGTCCGCAGCCTGAACCAGCAGGCCCGCCAGGACACAGCGCTCCCGTTCCTGATTACGGAGCGGCAGGGCGGTCTCCGCAGCTCCCCGGCAATCGTGGGCCAGCTGACTGTTTCCTCCATCATCTGGGGGTCGGGGCGCATGGCGACCCTGGGCTACTGGGTGGATCAGGCACGGGCCGGACGGGGCATCGCTCCCACTGCCGTTGCGCTGGCTACTGACCACTGCTTCAGGGTCCTTGGGCTGCACCGCATGGAAATCAATATCCGGCCGGAGAACGGGCCGAGCCTGCGGGTGGTGCAGAAGCTTGGTTTCCGGGAGGAAGGACTGAGGAAGCGCTACCTTCACATCGCCGGAAAATGGGCTGACCACCTGAGCTTTGCCCTTACCGCAGAGGAAGTCCCGGACGGGCTGCTTGCCCGGCTGGCATCCGGGCGCTGACTTCGGGTTATGAAGACCGCAGCCATTCTCCGGCTGTGATTCGACACACCCTGCTCAATGCCGGATACCGCCGCCGTTTTCTCATACGGTCGTAGTTGTGGACTTCCCTCTTAACAGCTCCCTGGTCCTGGCAGCAGCCGTCGGGCTCTGGCTGCTGTGGGTTGCCCCCCAGTACCTGCATGGAAAGCAGGTGCCTGCCCCGTCCCGGGGAGGAACAGGCACCTCCGCCCTCGCAGCCAGCAGTGCCGCCACCGAACCGGACCCAAGTTCTCAGGGGAACACCATGCACAACACCAGCACCGGCGTCCAGCACACGCCGCACCCGAAGGGAAGCTCCGGATCCGGAGCCGGCCCCGCGGGCCAGGCTGCCGCGGTTAACGCTCCCGGACCCCTGAAGATTCGCTACGGCCGCCTGTCGCTGGCAGTCCTGGGGCTTGCCTTCACCCTGACCGTCCTGGCCGGGGGTATCGCTGCTCTTTTTGGTGCCGTTTCAGGCTGGATTCCGGCCGGAGCGGCACTTGGTGCCGTCGCCGCGGTCGCCGCTCTCCGCAGCCTTGCTGTCCGTGACCAGCGTGCCCGCCGTGCCCGCAGGGAAGCGGCCGCCGCGCGGCAGACACGGGCATCCGCTGCTCCTGCACCGGTGCGCAGCAATCCGAAAGCGGATACCGTCTTTGACGCCGCCGGTGAAGAAGCCGTCCGCAGGGCACAGCTGCCCGAAGAAGCAGGGCCGGTCCGGCCCGCTGCTCCGGCACCCAAGCCCGTTCCCCGCCTGACGGCGGAGGAACTGCGCGCTGCAGCACTTGCTGAAGCCGCCAAGAGCGCAGAAGCCTCTTCCTGGCAGCCAGTCGCCGTTCCGAAGCCGACGTATGTGGATGCCCCGGTGGCTCCGCGTCCGGCGCCGGCTCCGCTGGCGGTTCCCGCCTCACCCAAGCCCGTGCTCAAGACACCTATCCGTCCGGTCACCGCACCGGCAGCCGGCAGCACCGCCATTGAACCGCGCCCCGCAACGGGCATCCTGAACCTCGACGACGTTCTGCAGCGGCGCCGCGCCTAGAAAGCATGACTCCGCGCACCGGCGGCCCGGGCGGTAAGCGCGGCCACCCCGGTGCCGGAAATGCCGCATCAGCCCAACGAGCGCTGCTGGAAAGCCCTGCCCTGGCTGTTCCACTGGCAGAACTGCTCACCGCACGTCGGTTAGTACTGGACTCCTGGTCCCATGAGAGAACCTTCGACCGTCCCGGGGCAGGCGTCACAGCTCTCTGCCGCGTGGTTGCCCTTGACCCAGCGGGAGACCGGATCAATCTCTACGCCGGCGTCACGACGGCGCCGGCTGCAGCGGAGGGACCCGTGCTGCGGACCTCCGCAGCCGGCGTCCCGCTTTTCCTCTGGCTCCATCCGCACGACCCGCTGCTGCCGGACCTGCCCTGGGCGCTGTCCCCTTCAGAGATCGCAGAGCAGGTCTTCGCCGGAGCGGACGCCGCGGAGACCACCCTGAGTGTGACCGGCTACCGGCCGCTGCGCAGAGCCGTCATCCGGGCACGCAGCGGCGGGGAGCTGGCCTACATAAAAGTCGTGCTCCCCGGTCAGGCCGAAGGGCTGCGGCGGCGGCACGAACTGCTGGAAGCTTCCGCGGTCCCCGCACCCGTGCTGATCCCCGGCGCTGAGGGCCGCAGCGCCGTCGTGCTGGCCGCTCTGCCGGGAAGCCCTCTGCTCCCGGAGCTGGCAGCCGGTACCAGCCGGATCACGCCGGCAGAAATCACCGCCCTTCTGGATGACCTGCCCGAACCGGCAATGGCACTGCGGCGCCGGCCGGCGTGGGCGGACCGGGCACCGGCATACGGGCGCGCTGCCGGCGGTGTCCTTCCCGGGCAGCAAAAGCGGGTCCACGGGACCGCGAAGCAGATCAAAGCCCTGGTGGCGGACCTGGACCCGGGGCCTGTGGTGCCCGTACACGGGGACTTCTATGAGGGGAACCTGCTCACTGCTGATGGCCGAATCACCGGCGTGCTGGACGTGGACGGTCTGGGACCGGGACACCGTGTCGATGACCTGGCATGTTTTCTTGGGCATCTGGCAGTGCTGGCCCGGATTTCCCCCGAATCTGCCCTGCCCGGCGCGCTCTCCGTGTTCCACGAGGCATTCGAATCCGCCGCGGCGCAGGCGGGGAGTTCCGCTGCGGCGCTGAACGCCCGTGCGGCAGGGGTGGCGCTCAGTCTTGTTCCGGGGGCCCGGGCAGGTCAGCTGGACCGGCAAGCAAACGCCGAGCTTCGGCTGGCTGCCGCAGAAGCCCTCCTGGAACGTGCCCTGCATGGACGGACGGCCTGATCCGGGCAGCCCGGCCGCCAAAATGCCTCACAATATCCGGTGTGGCTTCTCCTCTGCGTAGGCTAAAGGAATGCAATCGAGCACCAGCGCATCCAGCCCCGATCCAACCACCTCAATAACTGCTATTGGCCTCGACATCGGCGGCAGCAAGACCCATGGAATCCGGCTTGAGGGGCACGCCGTTGCGGCCGAAGCCGTCAGCGGCAGTGCGAATGTGCAGAACGTTTCACGCGAGCAGGCCCGGCACGCCCTGGCGGAGATCTTCGCGGCGCTGGGCACCAACGGCGTGACCCGGGTGATTGCGGGCTCCGGGGGAGTGGATACACCGGAGGACGCCGCTGCGCTGGCGGAGCTGATCCTTGAGCACGTGCCCGGGGCCGACGTGAGGGTAGTGCATGACACCCGGCTGATCCTTGCGGCCGGGGAGGCTCCGGACGGCATCGGGCTCATCGCAGGCACCGGATCGGTGGCCTGGGGAATGACGCCCGGCGGCGAGCAGGCCCGCTCGGGCGGGTGGGGTTACCTGCTCGGCGACGAAGGCAGTGCCTACTGGATCGGCCGCGAGGCGGTGCGCCACACCCTGCGCCTGCATGATCTGGGCCAGCAGCCGGACCGGCTGGCAGCTGAACTGCTGCTCGCGGTGGGCGTTGAAGAACCGGATGCGCTGATCGCCCGGTTCCACGCCGGAACCGGGCGACGGTACTGGGCATCCATGGCGCGGGTGGTGTTCGACGCCGCTCAGGAAGGCCACGCGCCCAGCCGCAGCATTATCGCCACCGCCGCACGTGACCTGGCATCCCTGGTGGCCGACGTCGCGGCCCGGCTTGGCATTAGCGGCCCCGTGGTGGTGGGCGGGGGAATCGGCGTTCACCAGCCGCTGCTCCAGGAACTGCTCCTGGCCGGGTTGTCTGCCCGGGGACTGGCCGACATCCGGTTCCTGAGCCAGGACCCCGTCTTCGGCGTGCGTTACCTGCTGCAGGGCGAGGCGGCATGAGCGAGCGGCCCTTTGACGTCCGGGTAGGCGCCTACGCTGTGATCGTCCGGGACGGGCAGATCCTGCTGGCTCACTGGAATCAGCACGGCAACTCGGCCTGGACCCTCCCCGGCGGGGGGCTTGAATACGCGGAGGACGCCCCGGCAGCCGCCGTGCGGGAGGTCCGCGAGGAAACCGGGTTCACGGTGGAGCTGGAGAACCTGCTGGGGGTGGACAGCCATTTTGTGCCGGCTGAACGGCGGATGCGCGGTGAGGGCCGGATGCTCCACGCGCTGCGGGTGATTTACCGGGCCCGGATTACCTCCGGCACCCTGGTCAGCGAAGCCGTGGGCAGCACCGACGAAGCGGCCTGGTTCCCGCTCGAGGAAGTGGCCGGGCTGGAACGGGTGGGGCTGGTGGATGCAGCACTGAAACTGCTGGCGGCAGCGCCCGAAGGCGGCACCGCGCCCCTACGCTAGGCGCGTAACCCGTGCATCCGCTGGACGCCGGGGCACGGAAGCACATAGCTTAATTCCACGGCTTGTCAGCATACTGCCGTTTGTTCACCCGTATGCGAGCCCGTCGCACCCAACCACGGAGGCAGCCATGTCGATTCCGGACGCCGCAGCAGCCCGGCCGGACTCCGCCGAGCCCATGATCCGCTTCCGCAACGTCACCAAGTCCTACCCGGACTCGGAGACTGCCGCCGTGGACAAGCTCTCCCTGGACATCGCCAAAGGTGCTATCACCGTTTTTGTGGGCCCCTCGGGCTGCGGCAAGACAACGTCGCTGCGGATGATCAACCGGATGGTGGAACCGACGTCGGGCACCATCCACGTCGACGGGAAAGACGCTTCACAGATTGCGCCGTCGGCCCTGCGCCGGTCCATGGGCTACGTCATGCAGTCCTCCGGGCTGCTCCCGCACCGCTCTGTCCTGGACAACATCGCCACCGTGCCCCGCCTAAACGGTGTGCCGCGGAAGCAGGCCAAGGCCCGGGCAGCGGAACTGCTCGACGTCGTTGGCCTGGAATCAGCGATGGGCAAGCGCTACCCCGCCCAGCTTTCCGGCGGGCAGCAGCAGCGCGTCGGCGTGGCCCGTGCCCTGGCCGCAGATCCTCCCGTGCTGCTCATGGACGAGCCGTTCAGCGCCGTTGATCCCGTGGTGCGCAGCGAACTGCAGCAGGAACTGCTGCGCCTGCAGCGGGACCTTGCCAAGACGATCGTTTTCGTCACCCATGACATCGATGAAGCGACCGTCCTGGGGGACAAAGTGGCAGTCTTCGCTGTCGGCGGCCGGCTCGCCCAGTTCGACAGCCCGGAAGGGATCCTGCGCGCACCGGTCGATGACTTTGTTGCCGGTTTCGTGGGACGGGACCGAGGTTTCCGCCACCTTGGATTCCAGCCCGGCGCCGGAGTGCCCGTGCATCCCGTCCAGACCCTGGACCCGGCCGCCCTGGCCGACCCCGCCGTTCTGGTCCTCGGCGGCTGGGCGCTGGCCGTTGACGATGCCGGACGCCCGCTGGGCTGGGTACCCGGCTCCAGCCGCGAGAACGTGAGAACTCCGGCCGAGCTGGTGCCCGGCGGGTCCCTGCACCGCCGGGGCGAGAGCCTGCGCAGTGCCCTCGACGCAGCGCTGTCTTCGCCCTCCGGGCTGGGCGTGGTGGTGGACGACGCCGGTGCCGCCGTTGGCATTGTCCGGGCCGGTGAAATCTTCGAACTGATCGAAGCCGCGCGGCTGCGCCGCGGCAAGGCCCTGCACGGCTCGGCGGTCTAAGGCATGGACTGGTTCTGGGCCAACACGGAGATGATCTCCCGGCTAACCGCGCTGCACCTGTTCCAGGCCGTGGTGCCGCTCGTGCTCGGGTTGCTGATCGCCGTCCCGCTTGCCCAGTTCGCCCGGCTGCACCGCTTCGCCGGGGGAGCGATCCTCGGCTCCTCCGCCATCCTGTACACGATTCCGTCCCTGGCGCTGTTTGTCCTGCTGCCGGTGATCCTGGGTACCCGGGTCCTGGACATCACCAATGTTGTGGTGGCCCTGACCATCTACGCCGTGGCACTGCTGGTCCGCTCCACCGTGGATGCGCTGAACTCCGTGGACGACGACGTCCGGCAGGCCGCCACGGCCATGGGCTACCGTCCGCTGCGCCGTTTCTTCGCCGTGGACCTCCCGCTGTCCCTGCCCGTCCTGTTCGCCGGGCTGAGGGTGATCTCCGTATCCAACATGTCCCTGGTGAGCGTGGGTGCACTGCTGGGCATCGACAGCCTGGGCCGGCTCTTTATGGACGGCCTGTACCGGAACTTCCCCACGGAAATCGTGATCGGCATAGCCCTGATCCTGCTGTTGGCCCTCGTACTGGACCTGATCCTCGTGCTGGCCCAGCGTCTGCTGACGCCCTGGAGCCGGGCCGTGAAACGCGGCGGTCCGAAGCTGCCGCTGAACACTGTTGAAGCACGGACGGCGGCCGGCTGATGGACTACTCAAGCGACAACGTCCTGGTCCAGATGTACGAGTGGCTGACCGCCGAGAGCTCCTGGACCGGCATCGGCAGCATCCCGCAGCGGATCGTGGAACACCTTGGCTACACTGCGCTCGCAGTGGGGATCGCCGCCCTGATCGCCGTGCCGCTGGGCCTGTACATCGGGCACACAGGCCGCGGCCGCGTCGTCGTGGTCTCAGGCGCCGGCATCCTGCGTGCCCTGCCGACGCTGGGGCTCGTGTTCCTGTTTGTGCTGCTGGCCGGAATCGGCCTGATGCCGCCCATCTGGGCGCTGGTGCTGCTGGCCATCCCGCCTCTGCTGGCAGGCGTGTACGCCGGCATCTCGTCCGTGGACCGCACCATCGTGGACGCAGCCCGTGCCATGGGCATGAGCGAACTGCAGATCCTGTTCCGGGTTGAACTGCCCAACGGCTTCAAGGTTGTCTTCGGCGGTGTCCGCGCCGCCGTGCTGCAGGTGCTGGCCACCGTCTCGGTAGTGGCGTTCATATCCCTGGGCGGGCTGGGCGTGTACCTGATTGAGGGAACCCAGCTGCGTGACAACGGGCGCCTTTTCGGCGGCGCGCTGCTCATCGCACTGCTGGCCCTCGCCGTCGATTTGGTGCTGGCGGCCGTCCAGCGCCTCGCACTCTCGCCGGGCCTGCGCAGCAGATCCCGGAAACCGGCCACCCCCCGCCGCCGGCAGCCATCCCCTGCCGGCCTCCCAGAAGGAACAACAGCATGAGAACACTTACCCGTCCGGGCACCCGGAAAACCCTCACCGGCGCTGCCGGGCTGACCGCGGTCCTGATGCTCGCCGCCTGCGGCGCGAACTCCGATCCGCAGAGCGTCGAGTCATCCTCCGCGCCCACCGGCGTCGAGGATTCCGCCACGCTGGTGGTGGGTTCGGCAGACTTCCCCGAATCCCAGATCATCGCCGAGATCTACGCCGGTGCGCTGAACGCCGAGGGCATCCAGGCCACCACGCAGCCCGGCATCGGATCCCGTGAAATCTACTACCGGGCGCTGGAAGACGGCTCGGTGCAGGTCATTCCGGACTACAGCGGAAACCTGCTCCTCTTCGCTGACACCGAGGCCACGGCGCAGTCCGCGGATGAAATCATGGACGCGCTTCCGGATGCTTTGAAGGAAGAGTCGCCGGACATGAACATTGCCGTCCTCGAACCGGCCGAGGCTGAGAGCAAGGACGCCCTGGTGGTCACTCAGGCCACCGCGGAGAAGTACAGCCTGACGTCCCTGGAGGACCTCGCGAAGGTCTGCGGCGAGATCACCATTGCTGCTCCCACCACCTTCCAGGAACGGGCCTACGGCCTGCCCGGGCTGAAGGAAAAGTATGGCTGTGAGCCGGCCGGCTTTGAAGCAATCAACGACGGCGGAGGTGAAGCGACGCTGCAGGCACTGCTGACGGACAAGGTCCAGGCCGCGGACATCTACACCACCACTCCCTCCATCGAGGAGAACTCGCTGGTGGTGCTGGAGGATCCGGAGAACAACTTCATCGCCCAGCAGGTGGTGCCTCTGGTGAACATGGATGCCGTTACCCAGGAAGCGCAGGACGTGCTCAACAGTGTCTCCGCAGTGCTGACCACCGAGGACCTGATCGCCCTGAACCAGGCCGTCTCCGGTGACCAGAAGCAGGACCCGAAGGACGCCGCCAAGGCGTGGCTGGAGGAAAAGGGCCTGGCCTAACCCACCAGGTCTCCTCCCGCGCTTCCATCGAGAGGCCAGTTACGGCTCCAATCGCCCGCGAAAGGAGCCGTAACTGGCCTCTCGGCGTAGTGGTGGGGGAGCGAAGCAACCTCTTGTGGCATTCTGTGTAGATGCCAGAATTTACCCAGTCGCACAAGCTTCACAACGTCCTCTATGACATCCGCGGGCCGCTCCTTGAGCATGCCCAGCGGATGGAAGCGGCCGGGCAGCGGATCCTGAAGCTGAACATCGGCAATCCGGCCCCGTTCGGGTTCGAGGCGCCCGAAGCGATCCTGGTGGACATGATCCGCCATCTGCCCACCGCGCAGGGCTACAGTGACTCCCGCGGCATTTTCTCCGCCCGCACCGCAGTGGTGCAGTACTACCAGGGCCGCGGCATCCAGAACATCGACGTTGATGACGTGTACCTCGGCAACGGTGTCAGCGAACTGATCACCATGTCCCTGCAGGCGCTGCTGGACGACGGCGACGAAATCCTGGTGCCCACCCCGGACTATCCGCTGTGGACGGCTTCTGTCTCCCTGGCCGGCGGCACCGCCGTGCACTACCTCTGCGATGAGGAGAACCACTGGTGGCCGGATATCCAGGACATGGAAGAGCGGATCACCCCGCGCACCAAGGGCATTGTGCTCATCAACCCCAACAACCCCACCGGAGCCGTGTACCCGGAGTACGTGCTGCGGCAGATCGTGGACCTGGCCCGCAGGCACGGACTGATCATCTTTGCCGATGAGATCTACGAAAAGATCCTGTACGACGGCGCGGTGCACATTAACGCTGCGTCCCTGACCGGCGACGACGTGCTCTGCCTGACGTTCAGCGGCCTCTCCAAGGCCTACCGGATTGCAGGTTTCCGCAGTGGCTGGATGACCATTTCAGGTCCGAAGCGTGAAGCTGCTGACTACATCGAAGGCATCAACCTGCTGGCCAACATGCGCCTGTGCGCCAACGTCCCGGCGCAGCACGCCATCCAGACGGCGCTGGGCGGTTACCAGAGCATCAACGACCTGATCCTGCCCGGCGGGCGCCTGAAGGCGCAGCGAGACCTGGCCTACAAGATGCTCAATGACATTCCCGGTGTGAGCGTGGAGAACGCCGAGGGCGCGCTGTACCTCTTCCCGAAGCTGGACCCCGAGGCCTATCCGATCGAATCGGATGAGATGTTCGCGCTGGACCTGCTCAAGCAGCAGAAGATCCTGGTCTCGCACGGCACGGCGTTCAACTGGATCCGGCCCGACCATTTCCGGATGGTCACGTTGCCGGCACTCGAAGACATCGAGGACGCCATCTCGCGTCTGGCGGAGTTCCTGAGTACCTACAAGCCGTAACCGGCTGCTTCCGCCTGCCGGCTCCGGCAGGCGGAAGCGCTGACGCTACGAAGCGCTTAGGCTTCCCGTGCCGCGCGTGCAGCCTCCAGACGCTCCCGGGCACCCTCCAGCCAGGACTCGCACCGGGTCGCCAGCGCTTCACCGCGCTCCCAGAGCGAGAGGGACTCTTCAAGGCTCGCGCCCCCGGCCTCCAGCCGGGTTACCACGGCTACCAGTTCGTCGCGGGCCTGCTCATAGCTCATGGCCTCAATGTCTGCCGGCAGGGCTGCTGCTTCATTCATGCTGTTCTCCTAATGTGGGAAGTCGGTTAGCGGTGACCGGTGGCTACGGCGCCGAGCTCGCCGGCAGCCACCCGGATGCGCAGCTGCGCGTCGGTCTCCACGGTGGCCGCGTCGCGGACCACGGAGCCGTCGGCAAGCTGCACGACGGCGTAGCCCCGGTCCAGGGTTTTCTGCGGTGAGAGCGCACGGACCTGCGCCCGCAGGTAACTGATTTTGTCTGCGTCGCGCCGGACCTCGGACCGCATGGCCGAAAATGCGCGGTCCCGCAGCCGGGTGACGTCCTCGGCCCGGGTGGCCAGCATGGTCTCCGGGGCGGAGAGGACCGGACGAGTGCGGATATGCGCCAGCCGGTCCGCTTCCCGGCTGAGCATCAGTTCCATGATCCGGCGCAGCTGGGACCGTGCCGTGCCGATCCGGGAGAGTTCCTCACCGACGTCGGGCACGATCCGTTTCGCCGCGTCGGTGGGGGTGGAGGCACGCAGGTCTGCCACCTCGTCCAGCAGCGGCCGGTCCGCTTCGTGGCCGATGGCACTGACCACGGGTGTCTGCGCCGCGGCGACGGCGCGGATGAGGTCTTCATGGCTGAACGGCAGCAGGTCCTCAAGGGAACCGCCGCCGCGGGCAATGACAATGACGTCCACTTCCGGCATGGCATCCAGGGCAGCCAGGGCGCGGGTCACCTCGGTGACGGCATTCACGCCCTGCACGGCGACCTCGCGGACCTCGAACTCCACCGCGGGCCAGCGCAGGGCAGCGTTGCGCATAACGTCCTTCATCGCGTCCGAGTTGCGCCCGGTGATGAGTCCGATCCGGCCGGGGAGCAGCGGCAGGCGCTGTTTGCGGGAGGCAGCGAACAGGCCCTCGGCGGCGAGAGCCTGGCGAAGCCGTTCGATCCTGGCCAGGAGATCTCCCAGTCCGACGGGCCGGATGTCCCGGGTCTGCATGGACAGCCGGCCGGTCTTGACATAGAAATCCGGTTTGATCAGCGCAACAACCCGGGCCCCGCGCTCCAGCGGCAGTTCCAGACGGTTCATGACCGTGCTCCAAACCGTCAGTGACAGCGAAACTTCGGCATCGACGTCGCGAAGGGTAATGAAGGAGGCGTTGGAACGGCGGTTCAGCTCAATGACCTGCCCCTCCACCCACGCGGCCGGTGCCCGGTCGAGGTAGGCCTTGAGGTTCTTGGACAACAGGGCCAACGGCCAGGGATTCTCCGGGGAGGTCAGGGCAGCCGTGGGCGCGAGGGTGTTTCCGGCATCTGCCTGGCCCGGTTCCTGCGCTCCTGCGTCACTCTGCATTTCTTCGCACTCCTGTTGGTCCAGCGGCAGCCGGTGCCTTTCCGGTACCGGTCCTAAGGTTATTGTCTATCAGGTGCCTGGGACACATCGTGTTCAACGCCGGAGAGCCGTGGACAGCGCTCAACGGACGGGTGCAGGGATCACTGCCGGTTCAACCCGGCTCCGTAGGAAGAGATTTGGGGAACTATGCGCACTTTCGGTTCGGCAATCCTGGTTTTGGCAGCCCTGCTGCTGGCCGGAGCCGCAGTATGCAGTGCCTGGCTGGCGCAGAACGCCGTGTCCGCCCAGGGGTTTGCACAGCTTGCCCAGCCGCTGGGGGAAGACGAGGCGTTCCAGGCGGAGCTCTCCTCCGCAGTGGCTGCCCAGGCCAGTGCCGCCGTTACTGACGGCCTGCCCTCCGGGCTCGCCGATCTGGTGGAGCCGGTGGTGGAACGAGTTGTCTCCGGATTCCAGCAGGCACCGGGGTACCCGGAAGCATGGACCCAGACCCTGGAACGTTCTCACGCGGCAACGTTTGAATCCGGAACTCCTACGCTGGACATCGGTCCGCTGCTCAACCTGGTGAGCCAGCAGGTTGCCGGGGAGATCGGCACGGAGCCGGCCGACGCGGGGGAGCGGCTGCTGTCCGTATCCGGAGCCGACCGCAGCGCCGAACTCGAAACCCTGGTGCGCTTCGCAGACTCATGGCCGCTCTTCGCAGCGGCAGCGGTGCTCGCCGCACTGGTGGGTCTGCTGGTTGCCCGACGCCGTTCCACCACCTTCGCGCTGATCGGTGCCGGCGCCGCAGTGCTCGCCGGTGTCCTGTGGCTGGCATCCGGAGCCGCAGCAGCGGTTGTGGAGGGACAGACACCGGCAAACCCGGTGGCGTCGACGTTCATCGACGGCCTGATTCCGCTGGCCCAGTCCAGCTTCCAGTCCTGGCTGCTGGTCCTGCTTATTGCCGGCGCCGTGGCCTTCGCCGTCGGACTGGTGTTCCGCCTGGTGGCCGGATCCCGCCGGGCTGTGCGCTGACAGCGGACTAAGGCGCCGCCGAATCGGGGCCGAGCAGACCAGCGGCTAGCATGGAGTCATGACCAGCACAGCCGTTTCCGTGCCGATGCCCACCGTGCCCCGCCGCCGCCGCAGCCCTGCAGAGGTTGCTGCCGCCGCGCCGGTGTCCGGAGCGCGCCGGGTCCTGCTTGCCGCCCCGCGCGGCTACTGCGCCGGCGTCGACCGTGCCGTGATCGCCGTCGAAAAGGCCCTGGAACACTACGGTCCGCCCGTCTACGTGCGCAAGCAGATCGTCCACAACCTGCACGTCGTGAGCACGCTCGAAGAGCGCGGCGCCATCTTCGTCGATGAGACGGACGAGGTGCCGGAAGGCTCCCTGCTGATCTTCTCCGCCCACGGAGTCTCTCCCGCCGTCGTGCAGTCTGCTGAAGACCGCGGCCTGCGCACCATCGACGCCACCTGCCCGCTGGTCACGAAGGTCCACCGCGAAGCCGTGCGCTTCGCCCGCGATGACTTTGACATCCTGCTCATCGGACACGAGGGGCACGAGGAAGTCGAAGGCACCTACGGTGAGGCGCCGGACCACATGCAGATCGTTAACGGACCCGAAGACGTGGACAAGGTCCAGGTCCGGGATCCGGACAAGGTCATCTGGCTCTCCCAGACCACCCTGTCCGTGGACGAGACCATGACCACGGTGAAGCTGCTGCGCGAGAAGTTCCCGAACCTGCAGGATCCGCCCAGCGACGACATTTGCTACGCGACCTCCAACCGCCAGGCCGCGATCAAGAAGATCTCTCCGGACGCTGACCTGGTTATTGTGGTCGGCTCGGCGAACTCCTCGAACTCGGTCCGGCTGGTGGAAGTGGCCCTTGAATACGGTGCCAAGGCCTCCTACCGGGTGGACTTCGCCAACCAGGTCGATGAGTCCTGGTTCGAAGGCGTTTCCACCGTGGGCGTGACCTCCGGTGCCTCGGTTCCGGAGAACCTGGTCCAGGACGTGCTGAACCTGCTGGCCGAGTACGGCTACGGGGACGTCGAGGAAGTCGTGACGGCTGAAGAGGACATCATCTTCTCCCTGCCCAAGGAAATCCGCGCCACGCTCAAGGCCATGGGGGACTCCTCCCGCGGACTCGGCGGCCGCCGCTCCTAGCTGCCGGTGCGCACCCGGTTCGGCTCTGGCGGGCTGCCCCGGTAACATTTACTAACGTGGCTCTTACTATTGGCATCGTCGGCCTGCCCAACGTCGGCAAATCAACCCTGTTCAATGCGCTGACCCGCAACAACGTGCTGGCAGCGAACTATCCGTTCGCTACGATCGAGCCGAATGTCGGCGTCGTATCCCTGCCGGATCCGCGGCTTGCCAAGCTTGCCGAGATCTTCGGTTCAGCCCGCATCCTGCCCGCAACCGTGTCCTTTGTGGACATTGCCGGGATTGTGAAGGGTGCCTCGGAAGGTGAGGGCCTGGGCAACCAGTTCCTGGCTAACATCCGCGAGGCCGAAGCCATCGCCCAGGTTATCCGCGTCTTTGACGACCCCGATGTGGTGCACGTGGACGGCAAGGTCGATCCGCGCTCGGACATGGAGACTATCAACACCGAACTGATCCTCGCGGACCTCCAGACCCTGGAGAAGGCCATTCCGCGCGTGGAGAAGGAAGTGAAGATCAAGAAGCGCGACGCCGCGCAGCTGGCTGCCATGCAGGCCGCCCAGGCTGTGCTGGAGCGCGGTGACACGATCTTCTCCTCCATTGAGAAGGACAAGCTGGACATGGACCAGCTGCGTGAGCTGAGCTTGCTCACCGCCAAGCCGTTCATCTACGTCTTCAACGTTGACGACGCCGTCCTGGGCAACCCGGACCGTCAGGCCGAGCTGCGCGAACTTGTGGCTCCGGCGGATGCCATCTTCCTCGACGCCAAGCTCGAAGCCGACCTGGTGGAGCTGGACGAAGAAGAAGCCCGCGAGATGCTGGAAATGAGCGGCCAGGAAGAGTCCGGCCTGGACAAGCTGGCCCGCGTCGGCTTCCACACCCTGGGCCTGCAGACCTACCTGACGGCCGGTCCGAAGGAAACCCGTGCGTGGACCATCCACCGCGGCGACACCGCGCCCCAGGCCGCCGGCGTGATCCACACCGACTTCCAGCGCGGCTTCATCAAGGCCGAAGTTGTCTCCTTCGAGGACCTGGTTGAGGCCGGTTCCATGGCTGAGGCCAAGGCCCACGGCAAGGTCCGGATCGAAGGCAAGGACTACGTTATGGCCGACGGCGATGTGGTTGAATTTAGATTTAATGTATAAGTCCGGTTCGGTCTAGGCTCGCGAAAAAGGCCCGGAATGCTGTGGCATTCCGGGCTTTTCTTATAATCGGCAGCGGAAGCAGAGCTGATGGTTTTGCGGCGCTGACGCCCAGCAATGGCTTCGGCTTGTAGCGATGGGTCCTTCTCCCCAACGCCACCGTGAGCTGGAGTTGCCCAGGGACTAAGGAAATAAGCTAGGAGACCTTGTAAAAGGCGACTTCGACAGCACTGGCTAAGGCACGTGGGACTCCCTCGTCGGCAAGGATGTAGCCGACGGAGAATACGATAGCCACAGAGGCGAGACGATGTGCTTCCAAGTCACGATCGACGTGACGGGGCTTGCCCACTCCAATCGTGTTATCACCCTCGAGTGGCGCGTAGCTGCCTGCCAGGAACCCCGTTGCATGCGCCCACGTCGAGTCCTCGCGCCACAGACGGTAAATCATTCCAAGGTTGATTTCCGTGGCCTTCACCGCTTCGGTTAAGTTCTTCGCCTGCTGTTGCATGGCTTTTTCTTTCGCTGCGTCCAAAACGAAATCTTCCATTGCTGCTATATCGATGTCCGAGGGGATGCCCATTGACTGCATATGACTGTGCGTCGTCTTTTCCGTTGAACGACCATGTTCAAGCATCGTGTCCGCAGCAGTTCCACGTTCTGACTTCGCAAGGTCAGCGAACCATAACAGTCGAATACTCAGCTCCCAGAACGCGCGACGGTTCGGAGCAGCGGCGTGCCCTATTCCTGCTTTAGTTAGCTTGGCGATGACTCGACTCTGCTCGAAAGCCGCACGCATCCAGCCGACTGCGAACTGATTTACACGGGATATCTGCACCTCGCTGAGGTCAACGGAAAGTACAGCATCTGCTGAACGAAGAGCGTAGTCTGCATTGATCAAGTGCGCGGGACGCTCTTGCTTCGCCTGGCGTTGCTTGGCTGCTCTACTACCACTCATGGCACAACTGTATCTTCGGCGATGCCCAGCAACCCGGCGCCAATTCGGTCATGCCGAATATATGTGAAGTGAGATGGGAAACGCTCGTTACAGACACCGGGGCGAATACACAGTCGCTCTGGTATCCGAGCAGAATGATTCACTCGTAACCGTGTGTGATGCGGTAGACCTGTGGAAGGATGCCAATCATGGCGGGTAACGGAAATAGGGCAAAGCTTCACCACTACGTACCTCAGGCATACCTCCGAGGATTTGCCAACGCAAAGGGGCGAGTCAAGGTTGTTCCCCTAGATCGCTCCCGGGATCCTTTCATCTCTTCGGTGAAGAACGTGGCAGCTCAAACGCACTTCCACACGATTGACGAGCTAGAGGAACCGGACGCGTTCGAAACAGCGCTAAGCGGGGTTGAAGGGGAAGCTGTACGCATCATCGGGCAGTTCGGAAAGAGAGAGTTTCCTCCATCAGAGGATGATCGATTGACTCTTTCCTATTACATGGCGCTTCAGAGCGTACGTGGCCCTGACACCCGTAAGACATCGGAGCATCTCAATGCACAGCTTATACGGTTCGAGATCGGTGCCGGCGGACGACCGAACGTCGGTAACTGGATTAAGAAGAACTTTGGATACGACCCGTCTCCTGAGCAGGAAGACAAGATCTGGGCTGACGCGACGCAGCTGGACGGGCCACCAATTACCTTCTCCAATCTTGAACACATTCAGCACATGCTAGATATGGCGAAAGAACTGACCCCATACTTCGCCCGCAGGCTCTGGTCTTTGGTGCAGTTTGAGCGGCGTTCGCTAGTCACTTCAGACGCGCCGGTGAGTCTGATCCGAGATCCCACGGACGAGGGATGGGGCGGTGTGGGTTACATGACAGCGTGGGGTATCGCCTTTCCCCTCACTCGCGAGCTGGGGCTACTCATGAACAGTCCGACACGGATACTTGAAGGTCAGAAGCCAGACGACTCCGGAGTCCAAGATATCCGAGCTGCTGTTCTTCGAGGGGAAGCGGACGGTATTCAGGCAGGGACGACAGCTATGGAGAAGCTCTTTAACGAGCATTCGGCACACTCAGCTAGAGAGTACATTTACTGCCACCCCGAGGACGCGAAGTACGTGCCAGACGACTTACCTGAACCAAACCTCATCAACGTCAGCGCGGCTGGCGGATTATTCGACGCCGAGTTCGACGGTGAACCCTGGTTTGAGACGGTTCATCAGGATGAAAAGCACTGACGTCAGAACTGGTGACTTGGTAATTCGACGCAGTCATGTCAATAGCGTGGTGCCCCGACCCGGCCACGCTCGGGGTTAGCGAACAGTCTGTTACATTGCGGTATGGCCAAGGGAAATTCTGCTCTCGACGATCGCGAACTTCGTGCGGCCCAAGCAATCCGTGCCGTCTTTGACGCCGTGTGGCAGATGTTTCCGAGAGATATCGGCGGTGCACCTCCTGGAACGCACGATTTTGACCTGTACGACGGAAAGACGACGGTCGCTGTCGAGGTTTCGACGATCGCTAAGACGGACACACTCCGTGACAGCGCGGAATGGAATCGGCACTTCCCGGACCTTGCTCTCAAGCTTGGGAGTATCACGCAGGGTTGGCTGGTTACGGTCGCTGGCGGAGGGAACGCTCGAAAGACACGTCAGCAGTTGGGAACTTGGCTTGCGGAACTTGAGCGCCTGGACATGTTTTCGGTTCGGACGGAGAGCTGGCAAGAGTATGTCTTCAGTCCTGCAGCGCACCGTCCTTTGTGGTTCGACACGCTATATGTAATGCAAGCAGCCGGGGTATTGTCCGCAGAGGTGCAGCCTACTCTCCCTGCGGGGCAGTGCCTGCTACTTAAAGTTGACGACGGGCATGCGTGGGACCTGTCGGACGACGAGTACGTCTCAAGGTTTGTGTCCGCGCAGCTAGCGGGCGAGCATAAGTCGGATGTAGAAAAACTCGGGCGGGCAACGGCGGATCGACGTGTGCTATTCCTTTGGTTAGATGCGGAGAGCCACTTCGACATCGTAAGGCGATTGGACAATGACTTGCTCGGCGGAAGTGTTCTGAATGCGGGGTCCGTCGATGAGGTTTGGATCGGTCGGCACTTCAACAACGGGAACGTCACCGTGTACCGCTGGTGCGCTGCTCAGGGATGGGCAACTTTGGACCTACCGAATCCTGACTCGTGATTCAGGACTCGAACGCTAGGACTGTCTTCATAATCGATGAGTGTTATCCGGGTAGTAGAAAATCAGTGCCAGAAATACTCAGCTGAAGGGCCACCGGGGATGCGCGAAGAGAGAAAATTCAAAATTGGCGATTTAGTAGAAGCCAAGCATTGGGAACATGGTGTCCAATACGAAGACGGAGTGATAGCCCGAGTCCTGGATCCCGGAGACGACGATTATGTCAGCAAAAAGTACGACTACTACGTGGTGCACGCCTGCAATCCGGAGATGGGGGATTTCTTCACAGAAGGAGGAGTGAAACCGCGCTCCGTGGATGATGCCTGGCGCGTGGGGCGCTACTACCTCGATGATCAAGTCCGCGCCGACGACGGAATCACCCGATTCGAAAACGCAGTCGTTGAGCAGTTTGTGGCCGATGCCGACCGACCCTACAAAGTCACGGACAGGACGGCGATCCCGCACCGGTCAGCATTCTTCGGCGACGCCCACCTCACGTATAAGTACCGCAGCCCCAACAGCCCAGAGGAGCGGCTCAAGATTGGCGACTGGGTAGTTGCCGACGACGGGAACGTCCGCTTAGAGGACTCCGTGATTGGACCCGACCCCAGTCCGCATACGAGCTGGAGGAGACGCCCGGGAGAGCACTTTGTTTATGCCGCCGATGGATCGGGGGATGTACGACTGTACCGGGAAGAGCATCTCAGACCCAGGACAAATCCCGTGCCCCAGGGACTCCGGGACCCCGAAGGAAAGATCCGGGACTATAAGTGGTTCCAAAACGCCCCTGTACGAGCCCGCAGTGAAGCTGCTATGGAAAGTATCAGGCAGTCGGCAGAGGCAAGGTCCAATGAACCCAGCCCTCTCCGGTACACCAAACCCGAACCACCAAAGCGTCCGATCGTCAGCGGCTTCAGGGGCGTTCTGATGTGGTTTACGGCTGTACCGGTGGTGTCCTATGCTATCGAGGCCCAGGCCCCAGGAGTAGGTGAAGTAGTAGCGGTGATACTCCTACTCAGCTCCCTGGGCGTCGTGCCATTGATTGCCGATCGAAGGTGGTAACCCAGGAAGCGGTCTCGAGGCTTGGGCGGCCGACCGCATTCGTCTTTGGCGATCATGTTCTTCCGTCGGTTCGCAGTCCACAAGCCATGTGCTGATATGCCTTGAAGGAAACGGGTTCAATGCCCGAACATGGAGCTTGTCTGTTGGATTGTTTGCCAACCTGCGGCGTGACAGGATCTTAGGCATGAGCACCTTCGACTCCGCTGCGCGAGAGTTGAGTAGCGACCACCCGGACAGAGGATTTGGAGCATTCGGGCAGCCAGCGAGCCGGCGGCCTACCGAGGTTCCGAAGGAACGAAATAAGAGAAGTGGAAGAGACGGACGTGCAGCAGAATAGCGTAATGCCGTTCGGTCATGACTGGGACGACCGGCTCGATGAATGGCTCGCAATTGTAGGACAGTACGATCCCTACGGAGCTGAAGACTGCGATGCAGCGCCTACCTGCTCTTTCCCGTCAGACGCACTCATCAAGGAATATCTCGTCAATGTCGAGTCACGTCCTGAAGGGCAGGTTCTCCACCTACTTCGATGCTTTCTTTTCGAGTACGTAACCTTCGGTGCTGATGGGATGTATCTGGACTTCCTCCGCCAGACCGGTGGCAGCGATTTCATGGACCAGTTCAGGCCGACGGAGCATGGCAGACGGCTGCGTCAGCGACCCAACATGGCTCATCCAGGTGTCCGCTGGGTATTAGATCTCCTCCCTGGAAGCCCTCAGCGAGCGATCGACGTCATCGATGCCTATGTAGTGGCGTATGGCCAGACCTTGCCAGATGGGAGGTTGAGCGGTTTGTGGGACGCCGCTGCTCTTATCTCAGCACGTTACATGAGCCGTAAGAGCCAGGACGGTCCTGCGGCCCTGCGAAACCTCAGTCCGCGACAACTTGAACAGTTGGCTGCGAGCCTCTATACGAAAATGGGGTTCCAATGCGAGTTGACTCAGGCAACGAGAGATGGTGGCAGGGATGTCATCGCTAGATTAGAGCTGCCCGGGAGGCGAGAACACCGGGTCATTGACTGCGCACACTACGCAGGATCTGTTCCCATAACCAAGGCCCGAGCAATACTGGGTGTCGCGTACAACGAACACGCGACCTCCGCTGTCTTGCTGACTACCGGATATTTCTCGAAGGCCACTAAGAAGGAAGCTTCTGGCAACAGCAAACTGGACCTCGTTGATGGGGTACGGCTAATCGAGATGTTGGACGAAAACTTTGGCCACGACTGGCCTCAGTTGATCGACTACTGGATACAGTGGCCCACCCGAGGCTAGATCGATGGCCGGCTGACTGCGTTCTCGCGTCCTAGCATGACACTGATGGGTCGAGTCCGCGCCCACGGATGACTCTGCTATGTGCGACTGGACCGAGTCCCCATGAACCGTAAGCAGTCGGTCTAGACTGCCCGAATGATGAATTCGACGCATTTGATCGAGCACGCCGACGTATGGCTGAGTGAGGCTATGTCCTCTCCTGACGGGCCAGTACTCCTTTCCAGCCCCTACCTAACATATGAGGTGTGTCGTCAGCTGTCCGCTGCAGCGAGAAGATCGTTGCAGCCTTTCGTTCTTCTGACGAAGTTGGATCCGAGTGCGGTAGCAAACGGGTTCCTATCCGTTCAAGGCCTGAAGTTGTTGCTCGACGCCGAGGTCGAGATCCGCCATTCTGGTCGGCTCCACGCAAAGTGCTTCATTCTTGGTTCGAGGGCAATGATCGGATCCGCCAACCTCACGGGCGCTGGGCTTGGCTCGTCCGCGAATCCAAATCGGGAATTGGGGATCAGCTTGACGATTGAGCAAGCCGACGCGGCGCGTTTGCTCATCGAGGCGTGGCCCGCGAATGTAGTTGCGCCCGCCGACCTTGAAGACGTCCTGAGTAAGGCGAACGCTCTGGGTCACGCCGGGCGTACCCAGGACAATAGGCTAGACGCAGACTCGGCGCTTCAGCTTGCGGAGCAGCTTCTCATAGACGCACGCGACCCCCAGCGGTCGCTATGGCTGAAATTGGAGTACGGTGAACCTGCCCTAGACGGGTGGCGGGAAGAAACGTGGTTCGCGAGTCCCAAGAAAGGCAGGCCCGGGTTTCGTCCCGGCGACCTCGTGTTCATTTGCGCGAAAGATACCAGAGACTGTTATGCGGTCGTGGAAGTTGCCGGTGAACCTGAGTACCAGCCGGAATACTACGCTGACTGGACTGCTGCCAACGACGTCGATGCGCTAGCGAGATGGCCGTGGATCAACACGACAAAGCCTCGGCTTGTGCCCCACGTACTTATGGAACTGAAACTTGGCGAACTTGGTGTGAGCGGTCAGGCCCTCCAAAACGGGCATGTTCGACTGAAACTTGACCAGTTCAGTGCCGGTGTGCGTGCGCTAGCGAGGCTCGCCACGGCCTGACCCCGGCAACGATGGTATGGGCATCGGCCATTGGCGGAGGGCGGCAAAGGGAGACCTAGAGCCGACGCGACGGAGAGGTTATCCGGCTACGTAACGTGGTGGAGTTCCGCTTTAACGTCTAGGTTCGCAGGCCAGCCACTCAGCCCCGGCGGTCCGCGCCGACGATGGTGATGTCCAGGGGCATGCGGTTGGCCCGTCGGAGCCGCCCGGCCAAAGCGTTGCGCAGCCCGCGGGTGACCAGCGCCGTCTTGCCCACCCGGAATTCGGGCGTATCTGAGGTCACGAGGTTAAGAAGGGGACGTGCGGCGGCGTCAGCGTTCTGACCCCATAAGCCGGCGACGACCGGCAGCGCTGCCAGCCGCTTCTCGTACCCCTCCTGAGCCATGACATGTCCCAGAAAGTCCGTGATGACCAGCCCGGGGTTCATGCCGTGCACCCGGACCCCGGTGCCCTTGGTTTCCATCCGCAGCGTCTCAGTGAACTGACGGACCCAGCGTTTGCTTGACGCATAGGCGTTCTGCAGCGCCACCGGCCTTTGGTCCCCCTGACCGTATACGTTGACGAGGTCTCCGTGGCCCTGGGAGAGGAATACCGGCAATGCAGTCCGCGAGCCGTGGAACGTTCCGAGGATGTTCGTGCGCACCACGTGTGTAAAGTCATCGACCGGGGTGGAGGCTGTGGGACCGTAGACTCCGGAAGTTCCAGCGTTGTTGACCCAGATGTCCAGGGTTCCGCGGCGCAGAGCCTGGTCGCGGAGGGCTTCGACGTCGCTGATTTCGCCGATGTCACAGCGGCTTCCTATTACCGTGAGGCCTTCCGCCGCCAGCTGGTCCACGGCATCCCCGACGTCCTCTGAGGACCTGGACGCCAGAACCACCGTGGCACCCTGTTGTCCCAGCAGCCGCGCCATGGAGAAACCAAGTCCGCGCGTAGAGCCTGTGACGACTGCCACCCGGCCGTGGAGGGCGGGTCTGTGCGTATCCATCCTTCTCTCGTACACGCTGCCCCCAGTGGCGAGCAAGAGACTGACCATTGTCCAGGGGCCGCAGAAACGAACCACCCCTTACCGGGTCCAGGCAAGGGGTGGTTTTGTCCAGCAGTGCAGGCGTCCGTCAGTGCCCGACGGTGAACCGCTGACGCGGATGAGCGCGGTTCTCGATCTCGTCAACAAACGCCAGCGCGTAGTCCGTTCCGGAGATCTCCGACGAACCGTCGTCCTTGGTCACCAGGACGTCGCCGCCGGTCCCGTAGGAGCCGGTGGTTTCACCCGGGACGGCGGCACCGAAGAGCGCCGCGGGGCTCACGTAGAACCAGTCCAGGTCCTCGGGGGCCTGCCGCAGTTCTTCGAGCACCTCGGCATGCGCCAGGGCCTCAGGCTTCCAGTCTTCGTGGAAGTCCGGGGTGTCGACCAGACGCGGACCGCCCTCAGCGACCAGCGACGAACCGGCCCCGCCAACAAAGGCGAGCCGTACGCCGTTGTTTCGCGCGGCGTCGATAAGCCTGGGTACATACGTGGCGAGCGGGGCGCCGTCGACGTCGGCTCCGTGCAAAGCCACGACGAGGACGTCAGCGCCCTCCACTGCTGCAGCGAGTACGCCCTCCGACGCCAGCGAACCAATACGGTACTCCACACCGTCCAGCGGCTGCTCCGGTGGCCTGCGGGAGTAGGAGATGACTTCGTGGCCGCGGGCAGCGGCCTCACGTGCGATGTTGCTCCCGGCATAGCCGGTTCCGCCAAAGATGACTACGCGTGCCATTATCTGGGCTCCCTTCGCAGTGACGCCGGCGTTCGCCGGTGAAGACACACAACCTGCGTCCGTGGGGAGGTATTCCCTGCCGGGACTTCAGGCAAACAGCCCGGCTGGCTACCATCGAGCGCATGAGCATTCGGCTGGAGAATGTCGGTATCGCCGTCCGG
The DNA here is from genome assembly GCF_053619115.1 of Arthrobacter sp. NPDC055585. Lineage (NCBI taxonomy): Bacteria > Bacillati > Actinomycetota > Actinomycetes > Micrococcales > Micrococcaceae > Arthrobacter > Arthrobacter sp. NPDC055585. The sequence continues at coordinate 64,698 of NZ_JBSHIT010000002.1, read as the reverse complement.
GACCTTGAGGGCGCCGTCGCCTTCTTCACGGACCTCGGTCTTATACCCACTGGACGCGACACTGTGCAGGGGGAGTGGGCGGACACCGCCGTCGGGCTGGATGGCAACCATGTGAAGGTCGCGGTTCTTCAGACCCCGGACGGGCACGGGCAGCTGGAGCTCTTCGAATACATTCACCCCGCGGCGATCGAACGGGAAGTCACCGCGCCGAATGAGATTGGCATGCACCGTGTGGCGTTCTCGGTTGACGACCTCGACGCCGCCCTGATGATCGCCGCGAACCATGGCTGTTTCCCGTTGCGCGGGATAGCGGCTTACCAGGACCTTTACCGGCTCACCTATGTCCGCGGCCCCAGCGGAATCCTTGTGATGCTCGCCCAGAAGCTGAACACAGACTAAAGCGCCCCCGCCCGCGGCTTAGCGTGCGCTGGTGGCCGCTACCGCCCACACAGCCCCGTCCGGGGCGCCTTCTACAGTGATCAGCAGGCGGATGCCCTCCAGCGGCAGCGAATCGGTGAGCTCCTGTTCGTCTCCGCCCTCCGTGCACTGCAGTTCAAAGGGCCCCTCGGCGTTGAGGGTGACCAACGCGATTCCTTCGGCTCCCCTGCACAGGCCGGAGACGCCCAGCCCGTCACGGCCGAGCGGGACCTCAATCTGAACGTTCTCCTCCCGGCCGCCGGCGCCGGCGGCACCTCCGTAGATCTCAAGATCGAGCCGGGACAGGGACTCAGTAAAGGAACTCAGCGTAAGCCCGGGCTCCAAATCATCGACGGGGTCTGCTGGGGTGCACCCGGCCAGGAGCAAAACTACGACGGCTGCAGCGGCGCCTCTCGCGATCCGCCTGTATCCGTTCACCGGAGGCAGGGGGACAGGCGCGCCGCGAACAGAGGCAGCGGCGGCACGGATGTGAGACATGGGCTGAAGCCTGCGCGACGTGCTCCGGGTCCGAACGTCGTCGAACCCGCGGTCCTTCAACCCGGCCCCGGGAAGAGTTACCCTGAACCCGGTGGCACCGCCACCGTTTGCGCTTCCACGTGAAGACCACGTGAATCATCGCGGAGAGGCCTGCCTTCCAGGACACGTCCGGATGGGGTGCGGCGCACTCATGCGCCAGCTTCATTGCCGATGCGCGGCGTCGGCCGGCGAAAGGACGCGATATGTCAGCGAAGGACGAGAAGAACCTGGCCCAGGTCACCGACAAGATCTCAGGCATGAATGAACCACAGCGGGGCCTGATGCAGCGGGTGCACGAGATCATTGTGGACACAGCACCTGACCTGAAACCGAGGATTTGGTACGGGATGCCGGCTTATGCGCCTTCTGCGGGCGCCCCGGCGCTGCTAACCCTGCGCAACGATGAACGCTTGAACCTGGCAGTCACGGAGAAGGCACGGTTCCGCCCAGCCGGCGGACCGGACGGCACGCTTATGCCGGCCGCCTGGTATTTCGAGACGGTCGACGCCGATACCGAAAAGCGCATCGCTGAGATCGTCCGCTCCGTGCTCGACTAGGGCGGGTGCCGCGCCGGCGTCGTACGGCACAGAACGGCGTCGGCGGCGGGCCGGCCACCGGCCTTTCGCACGACTGCAAAGGTCGATTCCGCAAACGGATTGCACACGGGACCGAGCCGCCGCAGAATCGCTCCATGGGTTCCCTGACATTCAGCTACAACATCACTTTGGACGGCTGCATCGACCACCTCGAAGGAGTCGCCGACGACGAGACCCACACGCATTACACCCGGCTCCTGGACGAGAGCGGGGCCATGCTGTGGGGACGCACAACTTATGAGTTGATGGAGAGCTACTGGCCGCTGGTTGCCCGCGGAGAAGTCGAAGCGCCGACGGCGATCCGTCAGTGGGCGCTCACACTTGAGGACAAACCCAAGTACGTAATCTCTTCGACGCGCAGCGACTTCCCCTGGAACAACAGCCACCAACTCGAAGGTGACCTGCGCACCACCGTGCAGGAGCTCAAGGACCAGACTCCCGACGGCGTTCTCCTCGGCAGCGGCAAACTTGCCTCCGCGCTGGACCAGCTGGACCTCATTGATGATTACCGGTTCCTGGTGCACCCGATGATCACCGGGCATGGTCCGACCCTGTACGGAGGCCTTCTCGACCGCGCTCGCCGCCTAAACCTGGTCTCCGCCGAGACGATGAACAACGGGGCGATCTCCGTGCACTACCGTCGGGCCGACTGAGCGGCAGTTATTTGACGCGTGCCGCCGCGTCCGGCAAGGCTAAGGGCATGGGGAGAGAAGAAGCGCCGGCAGCATGACCCTCTACTCCTTCCACCTCGCGCACCTGCCGCCGTTCACCGCCATGGCAACCCTGCTGCGCCCGCCCAGAGCGCAGGGGCTGGTTCACTCAGAGGTGTTCGCCGGGATGGAACTGGGCGCGGCAATCGTCTCAACCCGCAGGATGCAGCTCAAACGCACCGCCGTGTTCGCGGAGTGGGACGAGGAACAGTCCCTGATCGCTTTCCTGGCGGAGAATCCGCTGGGTCAGAAGCTCGATAAAGGCTGGCACATCAGAATGCAGTTCCTTCGACGTTGGGGCGAAGTCTCTGAGTTCTCCGGGCTGCCGGAAATGACAGAAGCAGCCAACCCGCACGAGCCGGTAGTGGCCGTGACCCTTGCCCGGCTCCGCCTTCCCGAGCTTCCGCGCTTCATCCATTGGGGAAGGCCGGTGGAAAGCCAGATCCGGGACCATCCGGAGGCGACACTGGCCATGGCAGGCCTGCGCCTGCCCCGGACGGTCTCGACGTTCTCCATCTGGTCCAGCACCCGGGCGATGACAGGGATGGTCTCCGGACGCGATGGCGGGGAAACAGCCCGCCGCCATGCGACGGCGATGGTTGAACGGGAACGCCGGGACTTCCACCACGAGTTCACCACGCTGCGCTTTCGGCCGCTGTCCGAGCACGGTACGTGGGAAGGCCGATCCCGGTACGTTCCCTGGAAGGACTAGACCGTCCGGCTCCACAGCAGATATGCGGCGCCCATCTGCGCCTGCACATCCGGGGCCGCCTCACGGATAGGACCGGACTGCGGCCTGGTGATCGTCGCCAGGGACACCACAACGTCCAGCGCTGAAATGTCCTTCCGCACGGCCTTGCTGCGCTGCAGCCGGCGAAGCAGCCCATCGAGTGCCTCCAGAGCGGGTCGCTGCAGGTCCGCCAGCGAAGGCAGTTCCGGCGAACCGGGCTGGACCTGCAGGCTGAGACCGTCGGTAAGTGCACCAAGCTCGAGTTCCATCAGACTGGTCAGCAGCTGCTCCCAGGCTGCCGCCGGGTCCTGTCCTGCAATGGCTTCCGCACCGGCCACCGCCTCAAGGACCTGCTGCACCGTATCCTCGATCACCGCACGGACCAGCAGCTCTCGTGTTGCGAAGTTCCGGTACAGGGTGGCGATTCCGACGCCGCTGGCCGCAGCTACCGTTTCCAGCGCAACGTCACCGCCGCGGGCAGCGAAAGTGTGCCTGGCGTGCGTGATGATGCTCTGCCTGCGGCGTGCGGCGTCAGCCCTCATTGAATCTCCTCAAGTTGACCTCCAGTCTAAACCGGAGGAATATCATCCGGTGGAAGTGGAGGAAAAACCTCCATTGGAATCGAAGGTACTCATGACAACCCAAGTCCCGGAATCAGGTTCCCACCGAAAGCATGCGGCCATCTGGGCAGGCCTCACAGCAGGTCTGTCGATCATCCTGCTGGCGCTGCTGATGCTCTTCATCTCACCGTCCCTGCTCTCAGGCCCCAGAGACCTGTCCGTGGGCGTGGCTGGCGACGGTGAAGAGCTGACGGTAGTCGCCGAAGCCCTGGAAGTGCAGTCGCCGGGCGTCTTCTCGGTACTTCCGTATCCAGATCAGGGCGCCCTGGAAGCAGGAATCCGCAACCGCGAAATAGCCGGTGGATTCAATCTCACAGGCCAAAACCTGGACATCTCAGTAGCCAGCGCAGGCTCCACCGTTATCTCCGGAACAATCAGCGCGGCCGGAACGGAACTGGCGCAGGACCTGCAGCGGCAGCCTGAGGTCACCGATGTGGTTCCGCTGCCCGAAGCTGACCCCGCAGGCGTAGGTATTGGGGGACTGGCTTTCCCGCTGGTCTTCGGCGGCATTGTGCCCGCCGTCGCGTTCCGCTCCATGCTCCCTGGGAAGAGGGGCTGGATCTTCGCCGGCCTGACTGGATTCTCCATCGCCGGAGGGTTCGTCGTCGCCGCCGTCCTGAAGTACCTGTTTGGCAGTATCGACGGCGACGTGCTGCCAGTAGCGGCCAGCGTGGCCCTCGGCATCGCAGCACTGGCGCTGCCGCTGGCCGGACTTAACGAGTGCTTCGGCACGAAGGGGTTCACCGCTGCGGCCATGGCGATGATGTTCGTCGGCAACCCCTTTGCCGGAATCGCCACCAGCGCCCAGTGGCTTCCGGCCGGCGTCGCAGTGATCGGCCAGCTGCTGCCGCCCGGCGCCGCAGGCACGCTGGTGCGCTCAGTGGCCTATTTCGACGGCGCCGGGGGAGGGGCCGCCGCGCTCACGCTGGGCGCGTGGGTCCTCGTTGGCATTGTGCTCTGGTTCGCGGGGCCGCGCTTTAAGGACGCGCGCACCAGGAATACGCCGCTGCCCGAGCCGGCGTCAGCGGGTTAGGGCCGCCGGCCGCTCCTGAGCTGGTTCCAGGCAGCTGCCCCCAAGCCCAGGGACCAGATGCTCCACAGCTTCTCGGGGCGCGAGGGCGAGATCGCGTTGACCACCGTGCCCACCGAGCCAAGGCCAGTGCATGCAATATGGATTGCACGTTTCAGGCCCGGGGGAGTCCGCCGGGAAGCAAGGCCTGCAGCGCCTGCCGCATATACCAGGGAAGACACCACGCTGATCCTGCGCAACTTTGCCGGGAGTCGTGCGGGGTGTTTGCCTCCATAGGAAACCCTGCCCCACGGTGCTCCCGCGGCCAGGCCTGCCTGAAAGACGGACAGCATTCCCAGCAGTGCCGGGCAGATCCATTTTGTCTCCACGCCGCTATGCAACCAGCGCACTCCCGCCGTGGCAAGCGTCCTGCTTAGCTGCTCACTCCCACTGCCTTGCCGACGGAGGCCGGGTCTTCAAGCAGCCCCAGCATGCAGGCCGCCAGATCGTCGCGCGGAATGGAGCCCCTCAGCGTGCCCGGTTCCGAGGTCTGCAGCGCCTGCCAGGACCCGGTCGGTTCCTTGTCCGTGAGGCCGGTGGGCCGGACGATGGTCCAGTCCAGCCCGGAGCTCTGCACCGCAGCTTCCTGCTCATTGTGGTCAGCCAGCGGCTTAGCCAGCGCAACCCGCATGGCCATGCGCAGCGGTGCAGGCATCTGGGATCCCGAATCTCCGGCGCCCAGGGACGACTGCACCATCAGCCGGCGGACACCTTCGCGCTTCATGGCATCAATAACGCTGCGGGTGACGGCGGCCCGGTGACCGGGGCTGCCCTTTGTGCCGCCAACGGTAATAACGACGGCGTCCGCGCCGGCCACTGCGGATGCGGCAGCTGACGGGTCGAGGGCATCCCCTGTGAGGACCCGTACTCCCTCCGGACCTTTGCCGCTGCGCGAGAGGACTGTCACTTCGTGGCCTGCAGCCTGTGCGAGGGAAGCCAGCCGGGCTCCGGTTCCCTGCGAGCCGCCGATGATTGTGAGCTTCACATGAATCCTCAAAGAGTAGGTGTGAGCCGGGTCTCCGGCCTCACCATAATCCTATCGCTGCGCCTGTTTTGGGTGCTGTGACTGTGTGCGGGGGCACAATAAACCCTTCTTGTAGCCCAGCGCCAGAGTGCGCGGCGTAATGATAATTTTCAGGTTGCAAACGTGTAACAACCGTGTCGCGTCGGGAACCACGTTACGGACCAGTAGCTATCTGCGGTCTACTCTCTTAGTCATATGCGACGAGGCACGCAGGATCTGCGCTGTCCGTGATTCCGGTAATCCCGCCGGAGACAATGACGCACTGAGAAATAGGAGGCGGAATGCGTTTTGCACGTATTTCCAAAGCAGTGGGTGTGGCGGCTGTTGCCGCTCTCGCACTGAGCGCCTGTGCAGCGAATCAGGGGACCACCGACGGCGGTTCAACTGACAGCGAGAGCACCGGCGGTTCTGTCCGCGTTGTGGAGGTTAACGCCTTCAGCTCGTTCAACAGCAACACAGCGAACGGCAACGTCGATATCAACGGCAAGATTGCGTACGCCACGCATTCCGGGTTCAACTACATCAGCGACGAGCTTGAAGTTATCCCGCAGGAAGACTTCGGCACCTACGAGAAGGTCTCCGACGATCCCCTGACGGTCAAGTACACCGTTAATGAAGGTGTGAACTGGTCCGACGGCGAGCCCGTCGATGCAGACGACCTCATGCTGCTGTGGGCCGTCAACTCCGGCCACTTCAACGACGCCACCACCAACGAGGAAGGTGAAACCGTTTCCGGTACCACCTACTTCGACTACGCAGGTGACACCTCGGGTCTCGGCCTGACTGACGTTCCGGAAATTGGTGACGACGGACGTTCCATCACTCTCACTTACTCCGAGCCTTTCGCAGACTGGGAAGTTGCCTTCGGTGCAATGACCGACGGCGGCGTGAGCACCCCGGCACACGTTGTTGCCGAAAAGGCCGGCCTGGCCGACGGCGACGCACTGATCGAACTGATCCAGAACACTCCCGCAGGCGACCCGGCGAACCCGGCTCCCGTCAACGAAGAGCTGAAGGCTGTGGCCGACTTCTGGAACACCGGCTTCGACACCAAGTCCCTGCCCTCGGATGCCTCCCTGTACCTCTCCAACGGCCCGTTCATTGTCTCGGAGATCGACCCCGAGAACTCCATGACGCTGACCCGCAACGAGGACTACAACTGGGGTCCGGAGCCCAAGGTTGACGAAATCATCGTCCGCTACATCGGTGACGCTCCCGCCCAGGTCCAGGCCCTGAAGAACGGCGAAGTGGACATCATCGCCCCGCAGCCGTCTGCCGACACCGTGGAGCAGATCGAAGCCATTGATGGAGTCACCATGAACTCCGGCAACCAGCTCTCCTACGACCACGTCGACCTCAACTACACCGGCGTCTTCGCTGACCAGGACGTGCGCACCGCGTTCATGAAGGTCATCCCGCGCCAGGCAATCGTTGATTCCATCATCAAGAAGCTGAACCCGGATGCAGCTCCGCTGGATTCCGAGATCTTCCTCTCTGACCAGCCGGGCTACGAAGAGTCTGCTGAAAACAACGGCTCTTCCGAGTTCGCTGAGGTTGACATCGAAGGCGCCAAGGAACTGCTCGCAGGCGCAACTCCTGAAGTACGCATCATGTACAACAAGGACAACCCCAACCGTGCAGATGCCTACACGCTGATCGCACAGTCCGCTTCCGAGGCCGGCTTCAAGGTCGTCGACGGCGGCCTCGGTGCCTCCGACTGGGGCTCCGCCCTGGGCACCGGCACCTACGATGCCTCCATCTTCGGCTGGATCAGCACCGGCGTTGGCGTGACCGGCGTTCCGCAGATCTTCAAGACCGGCGCTGCCTCGAACTACAACGGTTTCTCCAGCCCGGAAGCCGATGCTCTGATGGACCAGCTCATCCTTGAGACGGACACCGAGAAGCAGAAGGAACTGCAGATCCAGATCGACAAGCTGATCTGGGATTCCTCCTACGGCCTGCCGCTGTTCCAGGCGCCCGGCGTTGACGCTCACAGCGACAAGATCGGCGGAATCGATTCCTTCATGCCGAACCAGACCGGTGTCTGGTGGAACTTCTGGGAATGGGAAGTTCTTGACTAAGCGCTTCTCCTAACGGATAAGCACTAACCCGCAAGGCGCCGGGGCCTTTACGGTCCCGGCGCCTTGTACTTTCCCCGAACCCCCACTGCAGCCGATAAGTGATTGGGATTACCCAAATTCCCCGCTCTTATGACCTGCACTACACTTCTGCGAGTGCCGGGAGAACCCCCGGACCCGTTCTAATGAGGCTGACACTCTATGGTTACCTACATCGTCCGGCGGCTGTTGACCGCCGTACTAATCCTCTTCGGGGCATCGTTCCTGGTCTATCTCCTGACAGCGGCGTCAGGCGACCCCCTCCACGACCTGCGCGAGAACCCCGCACCCAACCGTGATGAACTGATCCGGGCCAGGAGCGAACTCCTGAATCTCGATGTACCACCGCCGCTGCGCTACTTCTACTGGCTGGGCGGCGCGGTCAAGTGCCTCGCCCCGTTCGCGGCGACCTGCGACCTGGGCCAGAGCATCCAGGGCGAGCCGGTAACGGACGCCCTGGCGCGCGCCATGGGCGCCACAATCCTGCTGGTTACCACGGCAACAATCCTTGCCATCATCGTGGGCATCTCCCTGGGCATCATTACTGCCCTGCGCCAGTACAGCTCGCTGGACTACGGCGTCACCTTCATGGCGTTCCTCTTCTTCTCCCTGCCGATCTTCTGGCTGGCCGTCCTGCTGAAGGAATACGGTGCCATCGGCTTCAACAACTTCCTCGCCGATCCACAAATACCAACCTCGGTCGTGCTGGGTGTAGGCATAGCCAGCGGCCTAATCTGGGTAGTATTCGCAGGCGGCAGCATCCGGCGCCGGGTCATAGCATTTGTGGCAGGTTTCGCCGCGGCAGCCGGTCTGCTCTTTGTCCTCGGTGCCACCGGATGGTTCTCCACCCCGAGCCTTGGACCGGTAGTCATTGCCGTCACCGGCGTGGCAATCGCCTATGGCGTGACGCTGCTGAGTGCCGGACTGAAAAACCGCAAGGCCCTCTACTCAGCCCTGATCACCGTTGCGCTCGGCATGGTGGCCTACTACGCCGTGCAGCCGCTGCTGAACTCGGCCACCTGGCTGATGATCCTGCTCCTGGCCCTGGCCACAGTCGCCGTCGGCTGTCTGGTGGGTTACCTGATGGGCGGCTACGACCGCGGCCAGAGCATGCGCGGGGCGGCCCTGACCGGCCTGCTGGTTGGCGGGCTGATTGTGCTGGACCGCTTTATGTACGCCTGGCCGGCCTACATGGACAACTCACGCATCCGCGACCGGCCGATCGCCACCGTGGGCGCGTCCACCCCCGGCCTGAACGGGGACTTCTGGATCAGCGGCGTGGATACCTTCACCCACCTGCTGCTGCCCACCATTGCGCTGCTGCTCGCGTCTCTTGCCAGCTACAGCCGGTACTCCCGCGCTTCCATGCTGGAGATCATGAACATGGACTACATCCGCACGGCGCGCGCGAAGGGTCTTTCTGAGCGCACTGTGGTCATGCGGCACGCCTTCCGCAACGCCCTGATCCCGCTGGCCACCATTGTGGCCTTCGACATCGGCGCGCTGATCGGCGGTGCGGTGATCACAGAACAGGTCTTCGCCTTCAGCGGCATGGGCCAGCTGTTCGTCCAGGCCCTGGGCCGTGTGGATCCGAATCCGATCATGGGCTTCTTCCTGGTGACCGGCATTCTGGCCCTGGTCTTCAACCTGGTGGCAGACCTTGTTTATACCGTCCTTGATCCGCGCGTAAGGGTGAAGTCATGAGCACTACGTTTTCCGCCGAAACCCCCTCCAACCCGCCGGGAACAGACCCCGCGCAGGACGCCAAGGGGAAGACCAAGGGCCTGTCCCAGGGACAGATCGTCCGCAAGCGTTTCTTTGACAACACTGCGGCGATGATCTCGCTGGTTGTCTTTGTGCTGATCTGCATCCTTGCCTTCAGCTCGATTGGCTTCGCCGGTATTCCGGGCTGGTGGAAGTACGACCACCGGCAGTTCACCGAACAGATCAACGGCGGTGCTCCCACCTTCGTGAACCTCTTCAACTGGGGCGAGCACCCGTTCGGCCAGGACCGCATTGGCCGTGACATGTTCGCCATGACCATGCGCGGCACGCAGCAGTCCATCATTGTGATGGTTCTGGTCGGCGTCATCGCCTGCATCGTTGGCTCAGTGGTCGGAGCCGTCGCGGGCTACTTCCGCGGCTGGGCCGAAGCCGTCCTGATGCGCCTGACCGACGTCGTCATCATCATCCCGATCATCGTCATGGCTGCTGTGCTGGGCCAGATCGCAAACCGCCTGGTCGGCGAAGGCATCGGCGTGGTGCTGCTCGGCATCTTCCTGGGCCTTGCCACCTGGACGTCACTTGCCCGACTGGTCCGCGGCGAGTTCCTTTCGCTCCGCGAACGGGAATTCGTTGACGCGGCGCGCATTGCGGGAGCCTCCAACAACCGGATCATCTTCAAGCACATCCTGCCCAACGCCGTGGGCGTGATCATTGTCAACACGACGCTGCTGATGTCAACGGCCATCCTGCTGGAGACTTCGCTCAGCTACATCGGCTTTGGCGTGCAGCCTCCGGATACGTCCCTTGGCCTGCTCATCAGCCAGAACCAGGAGGCGTTCCAGACCCGCCCGTGGCTGTTCTGGTGGCCGGGCCTGTTCATTGTGGCCATCTGCCTGTGCATCAACTTCATTGGTGACGGCCTGCGCGACGCCTTTGACCCGCGGCAGAAGAAGTTCAATGCCAAGAAGGTCAAGACCAAGACGGCTGGCAACTAGTGGGAACTCTTTCCGCCGAAGCGGGGCTGGCCGGTCTAGGCCAGCCCCGCCAGGGCGAACAGGACCACGGCCCCCAGTCCAAGGCCCAGGATCCAGCGCCAGTTGAAGCTCACGGCAGCGCGGGCGGTGTCGGTCTGGTCGGGATCGATCCGGCCGGCGTTGACCAGGGTTTCCCAGCGTTCGCGCACCATGCGCGCGGCCTGGCCGGAATCAGTGTTGCTGAGGTCGCCGGGACGCACCGAGCCGCCTACGCCGTACGTGGTTCCGGGGAGGTTGCGCAGGTGTTCGGGTTTGCCCGCATGGGTACCCCAGACGCCCGGAGCGGGAGCAGCCCACGCAGTGTAGGAGCCCTTCGGGGTGACGAGCTTCAGCGCGAACTTGGTATCCACATGAATCAGGGCAGCCCAGGGTACCTGGACGGTCCGGAACGGGTTGTCCAGCCTCACACCGAGGGCGGATACCCGGACACTGGGATACCAGAACAGCCACGCCGCGCCGGCCGGAATCAGGAGCAGGGGAGCGGTGGCCAAAACGCCTCCGGCACCCGAGCTCAGTCCGGCGGAGACCACCGCGGCGGCCGTGAGGAGAACGGCAATGCCTACGAACCATTTGGTGGTTCGAGGGCGGAAAACTTCGGTCACGGGCTCGCTCTGCGGGTTCGGCATACCCCCATCGTTACAGCATTTTCAGGCGCCTCCGTAATCGGCCCGGTGATCCGGGGCCGGCGCGCAGCCTGGACGGAAGGAAACCACCGCCATGACTGAAACCATCAGCACACCGCAGGCGAGCTCCACTGGCCGGCCGCCGGTCCTGGAAGTCCGCGACCTCTCCGTCGACTTCGGCGTGGACAAGGAATGGGTCCCCGCCGCCATCGGCCTGAACTACCACGTCAACGCAGGTGAAGTCCTGGCAATCGTGGGTGAGTCCGGTTCCGGCAAGAGCGCCAGTTCCATGGCGCTGCTTGGCCTGCTGCCCAAGAACTCCCGGGTCACCGGCGAGGTCCTGCTGGACGGCGAACCGCTGCTGGGGCTGTCCCAGCACAAGCTGCGCCAGGTGCGCGGCAACGACGTCGCCGTGATCTTCCAGGAGCCCATGACGGCCCTGAACCCGGTCTACACCGTGGGGTTCCAGATTGTGGAGACACTGCGGCTGCACAATGAGCTCTCCCCGGACGAGGCACGCAAGCGTGCGCTGAAGCTGCTGGACATGGTGGAACTGCCGGACCCGGAGAAGGCCTTCAAGTCCTACCCCCACCAGCTCTCCGGCGGCCAGCGCCAGCGTGCCATGATTGCGCAGTCACTGTCCTGCGATCCGAAGCTGCTGATCGCTGACGAACCCACCACCGCACTCGACGTTACGGTCCAGGCCGAAATTCTGGACCTCATGCGCAACCTGCGTAACAAGCTCAACTCGGCCATTGTGCTGATCACCCACGACATGGGCGTGGTGGCCGACCTGGCTGACCGCATCGCCGTGATGCGCCACGGCGTCATCGTGGAAACCGGAACGGCGAAAGAGATCTTCGCCAACCCGCAGCACCCCTACACCCAGGCACTGCTGGACTCCGTCCCGCACCTGGGGCAGGGCGCTGACGGTGACGGCGACGTCGACGTCGTAGCTGCCCTGGCAGCTGCAACGCATGTTGAGCTTGAGTCCGTTGACCAGGCTGAACTTGAACGGCGCGAAGCGGAGGTCCTCTCCGGCCTGCGGACCGACGCCGCAGCCAAGATCGACGAAGCCGGCGGCGAGCCTGTGCTGGTCCTGGAAAACGTGGCCATCGAGTACCCCAAGCAGGGCCGGGTCGCCGCGTTCCGTGCCGTGGAGGGTGCCAATCTGCGGATCCTTCCCGGACAGGTCATGGGCCTGGTGGGTGAATCAGGGTCCGGCAAGACCACCATTGGCCGTGCCGCCGTCGGGCTCCTTCCGGTTGCCGAAGGCGAGCTAAGGGTGGTCGGTACGGACATCTCCGAGCTCAAGCCGAACTCCAAGGCCATGCACGCACTGCGCCGCCAGGTGGGAATGGTCTTCCAGGACCCCTCGTCCTCGCTGAACCCGCGGCTGCCGATCGGTGAGAGCATCGGCGAACCGATGTTCCTCGCCGGCGAGGCGAAGGGAGCTGCCCTGCAGCAGCGGATTGAGGAACTGCTGGACCAGGTTGAGCTGCCCCGTGCGTACCGGAACCGCTACCCGCATGAGCTCTCCGGCGGCCAGAAGCAGCGTGTGGGCATTGCCCGGGCTCTGTCGCTGAAGCCCAAGCTGATGGTTGCGGATGAACCGACGTCGGCGCTCGATGTGTCCGTGCAGGCCAAGGTCCTGGAGCTGTTCCAGAACCTGCAGCGCGAACTCGGCTTCGCCTGCCTGTTCGTGACCCATGACCTCGCGGTGGTGGATGTGCTGGCAGATCACATCTGCGTGATGCGCAGCGGACGAATCGTGGAACAGGGCACGCGTGACCAGATCCTGCGCAACCCGCAGGAGGAGTACACCCAGCGCCTCATCGCAGCGGTGCCGCTGCCGGATCCGGACAAACAGCGTGAGCGCCGCGAGCTGCGGGCCAAACTGATGTCCTCCGCCGGAGACGTTTTGTAGGCATCCGCAGCCATTCGGAAGGGCCCTCTTCGGAGGGCCCTTCCGCTGTTTAAGCGCGCTTATTATAAGTTTGGTGATTTGTCCAGCAAATCACGTGGCGGATCTAACATCGTCCTCGAATCGTTATATGCCGCCGCGCGTCTATATACTTTTTACACAGGGGGACAGGCTTCGAGAGCACCTGAACAACGGGTCGCTCGTCCGGGCATGTCCCCTTTTGGTTGCCCGGAAACCCCGGGAGCCAAGGACCATTTGCTGAGGTCTGAGGAAGAGTCATTGGGTCCCTCCCAGCAGCTGCTACCCGGGCATCAGCGCCGGAAACTAGACACCGGCTTCCTTTCTATCCAGGAGGCGGAATGCGTTTACAGCGCGTATCCAAGGTTGTCAGCGTGGCGGTGGTCGCCGCCCTAGCGCTGGGAGCCTGCGGCGGAGGAACCGAGAGCAGTAACTCCGCTGCCACCACTACGAGCATTACGGCCAACGGCACCGAGCCGCAGAATCCGCTGCTTCCCGCGAACACCAACGAGGTGGGCGGCGGACGGATCATGGACCTTCTGTTCGAAGGCCTAGTGAGCTACGACGCCGACGGCAAGACAGTAAATGAAATCGCCGAGTCCATCGAGACCGAGGACTCGCAGCATTACACGATTACCCTGAAGGACGGAAAGACCTTCTCCAACGGGGAACCCGTGACGGCCTCATCCTTCGTGGATGCATGGAACTTTGGGGCTGCTGCCAAGAACGCACAGCTGAACTCCTACTTCTTCGAGAGCATCGAAGGGTATGACGAAGTCAGTGCCGAGGGCGCAACCGCAGACACCATGAGCGGCCTGCAGGTTCTCGACGAGAAGACCTTCACCGTGACGCTCTCCCAGCCGGAATCCGACTGGCCGCTGCGTCTGGGCTACACCGCCTTCTACCCGCTGCCCGCTGAGGCCTTTGAGGACCCGGCAGCGTTCGGGGAGAACCCGGTAGGCAACGGCCCCTACATGCTGGCCGGAGACAACGCCTGGCAGCATGAAGTCCAGATCGACCTGGTTACCAACCCCGAGTACACGGGCACCCGGGTTCCGCAGAACACCGGGGTGACGTTCAAGTTCTACTCCTCCTACGACGCCGCGTACGCGGACCTGCAGGCGGACAACCTGGACGTGCTGGACCAGATGCCGGCTGCAGCCCAGAAGACCTTCAAGTCAGACCTGGGTGAGGGGCGCTACTCGGAGAAGCCGACGGCCCAGAACCAGACGATCACCATTCCCGAGTATCTCGATGAGTTCTCCGGGGAAGCCGGTGCGCTGCGCCGCCAGGCCATCTCCATGGCAGTGAACCGCGAAGAGATCACAGATGTCATCTTCTCCGGTGCACGGGAGCCGGCCACCGACTTCACCGCTCCGGTCATTGAAGGCTTCGATTCCGGGCTTGCCGGCTCGGAAGTGCTGGCCTACAACCCCGAGCGTGCCAAGGAACTCTGGGAAGAAGCAGAAGCCATCTCCCCGTGGCCCGAGGGCAAGGCCTTCACCATCGGCTACAACGCCGACGGGGACCACAAGGAATGGGTTGACGCGGTGTGCAACTCCCTGAAGAACGTCCTTGGTGTGGATGCTCAGGGCAAGGCGTACTCCACGTTCAAGGAACTGCGTTCGGATGCCACAGCCAAGACCCTGAGCGGAGCCATCCGGACGGGCTGGCAGGCGGACTACCCGTCGCTGTACAACTTCCTCGGCCCGCTCTACGGAACCGGCGCCGGATCCAACGACGGCGACTACTCGAGCCAGGTATTCGATGACCTGCTCTCGAAGGGCCTGTCTGCGCCGACCGCTGAAGAAGGTGCGGCCATCTTCAACCAGGCCCAGGAAGTCCTGCTGCAGGACCTCCCGGTAATTCCGCTGTGGTACCAGGTATCCCAGACCGGCTGGAGCAGCAACGTCACTGACGTAGAAACCGGCTGGAACGGCGTGCCTGTCTACTACAACATCGCACGCAAGTAAGCCTGGCCGGCGAGCCGGCGGCCGAGTCCCGTTCCTGTCCACCGGGGCAGGAACGGGAACGGCCCCGGCCGTCTGCCGTCAGAACAGGATGGATTTCCATGTTCAAACCAGCCCTTCGAGCTGACCAGGTCAGGGCCCGCTGATGACCAGATACATTGCACGCCGGGTCCTGCAGATGATCCCGGTGTTCTTCGGGGCCACCCTGCTGGTTTATTTCCTCGTTTTTTCGCTCCCCGGGGACCCGATCGCGGCACTGTTCGGGGACCGGCCGGTCAACGAGGTAGTCGCCGCGCAGCTGCGTGAACAGTACAACCTGGACCAGCCCTTCATCGTTCAGTACTTCGAGTATCTGAAGAACCTGCTGACCTTTAACCTGGGCAACGACTTCTCCGGCCGTCCCGTGGCCGAAGTCCTGGCCCAGATCTTCCCGGTCACCATGCGCCTGGCTGTCCTGGCGCTGCTCTTCGAAGCAGTGTTCGGGATTGTCTTTGGCCTCATTGCAGGTCTGAAGAAGGGCCGCATCTTTGATGCCACCGTGCTTTTCGTTTCGCTGGTGGTCATCGCCATCCCGGTCTTTGTGCTCGGCTTCCTGCTGCAGTTCATCATCGGCGTCAAACTCGGCTGGACAGCTCCCACAGTGGGGGCCAGTGCCGGCTGGAGCGATCTGATACTTCCCGCCGTCGTCCTGGGACTGGCGTCCTTCGCCTACGTCCTGCGGCTGACGCGCACCTCAGTCATTGAAAACATGAATGCCGACTACGTCCGCACCGCCACGGCCAAGGGCCTCTCCCGCGGGCGCGTGGTCACCGTGCATATTCTGCGCAACTCCCTGATCCCGGTTATCACGTTCCTGGGCGCAGACCTGGGTGCGCTGATGGGCGGCGCAATTGTCACGGAGGGCATCTTCAACGTGCCCGGCGTCGGGCAGAAGCTCTATCAGGCTGTCATCCGCGGCGAAGGGCCCACGATTGTCTCCATTGTGAGCGTGCTGGTCCTGGTCTATGTGGTGGCGAACCTGCTGGTAGACCTGCTGTACGCCTGGCTGGACCCAAGGATCCGTTATGAGTAAGAGTTCCCGGACCCAGGAGCACTTTGTTGCGGCGGCGGATTCGGACGTACTTCCGGAAACCGACGCAGTCCAGGACGGCAAGGCCCCGCTGAGCATGTGGGGAGAGGCCTGGCGGAACCTGCGCCGCAGGCCGCTGTTCATCATCTCTGCCCTGATGATCCTGCTGATTGTTGCCGTGGCGGCCTTTCCGCAGCTCTTCACCCAGACGCCGCCGGACGGGGCCTGCTATCTGGCGGACTCCAACGCAGGGCCGAGCCCCGGGCATCCGCTGGGCTTCACCCTGCAGGGCTGCGACGTCTACGCCCGGCTGATCTACGGCACCCGCGCGTCCCTGCTGGTCGGCGTTATCACCACTGCCTCGGTGGTGCTGCTGGGCGGAACGCTGGGCGCGCTCGCCGGCTACTACGGCGGCTGGCTGGATGCGGTCATCGCACGGCTGGGCGACATCTTCTTCGCACTGCCGCTGATCCTGGGCGCCATCATTGTGATGCAGCTTCCCATGTTCCGCGAGAACCGGAATATCTGGACCGTAGTCCTGACCCTGGTGGTCTTCGGGTGGCCGCAGATTGCCCGTATCACCCGGGGAGCGGTGATCTCCGTGCGCAACGCGGACTTCGTCGTCGCCTCCCGCGCTCTGGGCGTCTCCCGGTTCCAGGCCCTGGTGAAGCACGTCCTGCCCAATGCTTTGGCACCGGTGATCGTTATTGCCACCATTTCGCTGGGCACCTTCATCGTCGCTGAAGCCACTCTGTCCTTCCTGGGGATCGGCCTGCCGCCGGACATCATGTCCTGGGGCAATGACATTTCTGCTGCCCAGACCTCGCTGCGCGCCAACCCCGCTGCGCTGCTGTGGCCAGCCGGGGCGCTGTCCGTCACGGTCCTCAGCTTCATCATGCTCGGCGACGCCGTGCGTGATGCCCTCGACCCGAAAGCCCGCAAGCTATGACCTCCACTGCCCAGAACCCGGCCACCGAGCCGGCACCGCTGCTGGATATCCGCTCGCTCGCGATTTCCTTCAATACCTCCAACGGCACGGTCAACGCCGTCCAGGATGCGAACCTGACCGTGCTCCCGGGTGAAACCGTGGCCATCGTGGGGGAGTCGGGATCAGGAAAATCGACGACGGCGCTCGCAGCCATCGGCCTGCTGCCCGGCAACGGGCAGGTAAGCGCCGGCCAGATCATTTTTGACGGTGAAGACATCACCCACGCCAGTGCCAAGCGGATCGTGGAGCTTCGCGGCAATTCGATCGGCATGGTGCCGCAGGACCCGATGTCCAACCTGAATCCAGTGTGGAAGATCGGTTTCCAGGTCCGCGAAACGCTGAAGGCAAACGGCCGTCCCGCCACTGACGCGGACGTTGCCCGGGTGCTGAGCCAGGCAGGCCTGCCCGACGCCGCCTCCCGGGCCAGGCAGTACCCGCACGAATTCTCCGGGGGTATGCGCCAGCGGGCCCTCATCGCCATCGGCCTTTCCTGCTCACCGCGGCTGCTGATCGCGGACGAGCCGACCTCGGCGCTGGACGTCACGGTGCAGCGCCAGATCCTGGACCACCTGGAGTCCCTGACCAGGGAAATGGGAACGGCCGTGCTGCTGATCACCCATGACCTGGGCCTGGCCGCCGAACGCGCCCAGCGCGTGGTGGTGATGTACAAGGGACGTGTCGTTGAGTCCGGACCAGCGCTGGAGATCCTGCGGAACCCGAAGCACCCCTACACCCGGCGGCTCGTTGAATCCGCGCCGTCGCTCGCGTCCAAGCGGATCGACAGCCTCCGGGACCGGGGCCTGGAGGCACCAGCTCCGGCCGCGCCGGAGGATGCCGGCAAGCCCGGCATCATTGAAGTCCGCAACCTGACCAAGGTCTTCAGGCTGCGCAGCGGACTGGGGCGGCACACGGATTTCAAAGCCGTGGACAATGTTTCCTTCTCGGTCCCGCGGGGGACCACCACCGCCGTCGTCGGCGAATCCGGCTCCGGCAAGTCAACGGTTGCCCGGATGATGCTGAACCTTGAAACTCCCACCAGCGGCAGCATCCTCTTCGACGGAGTGGATACGACCAGCCTGGACCGGAAGAAGCTCTTCGCGTTCCGCCGCCGGGTGCAGCCCATTTTCCAGGACCCCTACGGCTCGCTGGACCCGATGTACAACATCTTCCACACGATCGAAGAGCCGCTGCGTGTCCACGGGATAGGGGACGCGGCCAGCAGGGCTGCGAAAGTCCGGAAGCTGCTGGACCAGGTGGCACTGCCTTCGAGCGTGATGCGCCGGTTCCCCAACGAACTCTCCGGGGGCCAGCGCCAGCGCGTTGCGGTGGCCCGTGCCCTGGCCCTGGATCCGGAAGTGGTCATATGTGATGAGGCGGTCTCCGCCCTGGACGTGCTGGTGCAGGCGCAGATCCTCAATCTGCTTGCCGAACTGCAGGCGGACCTGGGCCTGAGCTACCTCTTCATTACGCATGACCTGGCGGTGGTCCGGCAGATCGCGGACGACGTCTGCGTGATGCAGAAGGGAAAGGTGGTGGAAACTGGAACCACGGATGAAGTCTTCAGCAACCCGCAGCAGGACTACACCAAGGCCCTGCTCGCAGCGATCCCCGGTGCGGGGCTGGAACTGCCCCCGGAAGCGGCATAAGCTCCCCGGCCTGCGGGCCGCAGCTTAGAGCGCATTAGGGAACCTTTGGCAAAACGACTAGAATGGTATGGTGCCCGCTGACGGCGGCCTCTCGGTGACTTCTTACACGTGTGTTCCAACGCAGCATTTGTACAGAACTGCCGGATTCTCCGGATCGATTCCGGACCACTGTGAATTATCCCCGAACTGTTACCTATGAATTGAGTCTTCACGCATGTCAGAAACCAACACGGCTGTAAACAGCGCAGTGCGTAGCGATCTCCGCAACGTTGCTATTGTGGCCCACGTTGACCACGGCAAAACGACCCTCGTCGACGCCATGCTCAAGCAGACGAACTCCTTTGCTTCGCACGGAGATGTCGAAGAACGCGTGATGGACTCAGGTGACCTGGAACGTGAAAAGGGCATCACCATCCTGGCCAAGAACACCACCGTGTTCTACAACGGTCCGGCTGCCAACGGCGAAACCATCACCATCAACGTGATCGACACCCCCGGCCACGCGGACTTCGGCGGAGAGGTCGAGCGCGGCCTGTCCATGGTTGACGGCGTTGTGCTGCTCGTCGACGCCTCCGAGGGCCCGCTGCCGCAGACCCGTTTTGTGCTGCGCAAGGCGCTGGCCGCCAAGCTTCCCGTGGTGCTGCTGGTCAACAAGACCGATCGCCCCGACGCTCGCATCGACGAGGTTGTCAGCGAATCCATGGACCTGCTCCTTGGCCTGGCCTCCGACCTCGCGGACGAAGTTCCCGACCTGGATCTTGACCTGGTCCTGAACGTACCCGTTGTCTACGCCGCCGCTCGCGTCGGTGCAGCCTCCCTGGAGCAGCCGGCAGACGGCCAGGCTCCGGCGAATGACAACCTGGAACCGCTGTTCAAGACCATCATCGACCACATCCCGGCTCCGACGTACGATCCCGAAGGTGTCCTTCAGGCTCACGTCACCAACCTGGATGCTTCCCCCTTCCTGGGCCGCCTGGCGCTGCTGCGCATCTTCAACGGCACCCTGCGCAAGGGGCAGCAGGTTGCCTGGGCCCGCCACGACGGCACCCTGAAGACCGTAAAGATCACCGAACTGCTGGCCACCAAGGCACTTGAGCGTGTTCCGGCGGAGTCCGCAGGCCCCGGCGAGATCGTCGCCGTCGCCGGCATCGAGGACATCACCATCGGTGAAACGCTCACCGACGTGGAGAACCCGAAGCCGCTGCCGCTGATCACCGTGGACGATCCCGCGATCTCCATGACCATCGGCATCAATACCTCCCCGTTGGCCGGCAAGGTCAAGGGAGCCAAGGTCACCGCCCGCCAGGTGAAGGACCGCCTGGACAAGGAACTGATCGGTAACGTCTCCCTGCGCGTGCTGCCCACCGAGCGTCCGGATGCCTGGGAAGTCCAGGGCCGCGGCGAGCTCGCCCTGGCAATCCTGGTGGAGCAGATGCGCCGCGAAGGCTTCGAACTCACCGTCGGCAAGCCGCAGGTTGTTACCAAGCTGGTTGACGGCAAGGTCCACGAGCCGATGGAACACATGACCATCGACGTGCCCGAGGAATACCTTGGCGCCGTGACGCAGCTGCTGGCAGCCCGCAAGGGCCGCATGGTCAACATGGCCAACCACGGCACCGGCTGGGTCCGCATGGAATTCATCGTTCCCGCCCGCGGCCTGATCGGCTTCCGCACGCGCTTCCTCACGGAAACCCGCGGCGCCGGCATCTCCGCTTCCATCGCCGAGGGCTACGAGCCGTGGGCCGGTCCGATCGAATACCGTACCAACGGTTCGATGATCGCTGACCGTGCCGGCGTCGTCACCCCGTTCGCCATGATCAACCTGCAGGAACGCGGTTCGTTCTTCGTGGAGCCGACCTCCGAGGTTTACGAAGGCATGATCGTCGGCGAGAACTCCCGCGCCGATGACATGGACGTGAACATCACCAAGGAAAAGAAGCTCACCAACATGCGTGCAGCTTCCTCGGACACCTTCGAGAACCTGACCCCGCCGCGCAAGCTGACGCTCGAGGAGTCCCTCGAGTTCGCCCGCGAGGACGAGTGCGTGGAGGTCACCCCGGAGGCTATCCGTATCCGCAAGCTCATCCTGGACGCCAACGAGCGCGCCAAGGCCAACCGCGCCCGCGCAAAGGCCTAGTCCAATCGTCCAGTTCCAGGCACCAGGCAACAGAGTCCCGCGCTGGCGGGGCCCTGTTGCCGTGGTGCTTGGTGCCTTGGCTGCCGGCATCCTGGGAACGTCACTGCACGCCCAGGTGCTGTACGCAGGGGATACCCCGCTGCCGCTGGGTGCTGTCGGCGCGCTGGTCTTCAGTGCCGCCGTCGCAGTCTTTGCCGGGCTGTGGGCACGTTCGGTGGCCGTCAGCGCCGCCACCGGCGTGCTGACCTATGTCCTGCTTGGTGCGTTCTCCCTGGATATGTTCAGCGGTCCGCTGATCGTCACGGGGACGTCCTCCGGGCTGGACCTGCCGGTTGTTACCGCCGGGCTTATCTGGCTATTTGGCCAGTCTCTGGCGACAGTGGCAGCGGTCCTGGTGACCGCCGTCGTGCTCCGGCGGGAAGCCCGCTATGAGCGTGCCTCTGCTGCGAACCCGGTGCTGCCTTACGGGACGGACCCGGGTTACCGGCCGGGCCCGGGCCCGGCCGGCTAGGCGGCTCCTGAAGCCAGCCGTTCGCTGGTGCGGTCCAGGTGATGGGCCAGCATCAGGGATGTAGGTGTGCCGTCCGGATCCGGACCACGCAGTGCATAATCGTCGAAAACCGCCCGCAGCTTCTCCATGAGCACGCGGCGGTTTTCCTCGTTAAGGCACAGCCCCATGCGCACCACTTCAATGTCAGACGGGGGCAAACCTTCGATTTCCTGCAGGAATGTCTCAATGAAGACCATGTTGGCGCTCTCCGGCAGGGACGCTTTCCAGCTCAGTCCCGTGGCGCGGTAGGGGATCTCCTTGGCGCCGCGGTTGCCGCTGCGGGGTGTGCCGGCCGCGAGGAATCCGGTGCCCAGCAGGGTCCGCACATGGTGCAGTGCCGTCGCGGGGTTCAGCTCCAGTGCCTCGGCAATTTCCTGATTGGTACGGTCCGCGTGAAGGCACAAACGCAGGATCCGCAGGCGGACAGGGGAGCTCAGCGCTCGTCCCCGGGCCTGAATCACATCATCCTTTGGCATCAACCCAGCATACGCCGGGCCGGGCGGCGGCCTAGGCCGGGCTTTGGGGGGACCGCGGCCTGCGGCGTTCCGGTGCCGGCGGCACCGGTTTTCCCGCCGTCACCAGGGACCACTGGATGGTCACCGGGCCGCTCCGGGTCTCGATGGTGCACCCCTCGGCGTCCAGGGCGGTGATGGTGCCCAGAGCATCCGTCAGGCCTCCCTCAATGCGGTAACGCACGACGGCGCGCTGCCCGGTTCCGGCTGCACGCAGCCGCTCCTCGGGGGATGGGGTTCTCACCGTTACATAGTACGCGGCACCCTCCCGGCTGGGAGATAATGGTACGGACTACTAACGTGGAAGCATTACCTCGTGGAGATCTGCGGCTACGCGGAAATCCGCACACCAAGGAAGGCAAAGGGACGTGACGTACGTAATTGCGCAGCCATGCGTGGATGTAAAAGACAAGGCATGCATCGAAGAGTGCCCCGTGGACTGCATCTACGAAGGTGAACGTTCCCTGTACATCCACCCGGATGAATGCGTGGACTGCGGTGCCTGTGAACCCGTGTGCCCGGTTGAGGCCATCTACTACGAGGACGACACCCCTGAAGAGTGGGCCGACTACTACAAGGCCAACGTCGAGTTCTTCGATGACCTGGGTTCCCCCGGCGGCGCCGCCAAGCTTGGCAACACACACAAGGATCACCCGATGATCGCCGCCCTGCCGCCGCAGAACCAGTAATGAGTACCAAGGCCTCCGGCGGTTTTGGCCTGGATCTTCCGGAGTACCCCTGGGAAGCCATGGCACCCTACGTGGAGCAGGCTTCCGCCCATGCTGACGGCGCCGTGAACCTCTCAATCGGCACACCGGTGGATCCCACCCCGGATTTCATCCAGGCTGCCCTGGCCGCTGCTGCTGACGCGCCGGGTTATCCCACCACGCACGGTACGCCCGCGCTGCGGCAGGGAATCGCCGACTGGTTCGCCCGGCGCCGGTCGGTGCCGGGACTGGACCCGCAGGACATCATGCCCACCGTTGGTTCCAAGGAACTGGTGGCCTGGCTGCCGCTGCTGCTCGGGCTGGGCGCCGGCGACGTCGTCGTCCGTCCCACCGTTGCCTACCCGACCTATGACATGGGTGCCGTGCTGGCCGGCGCAACGCCCGTGGCCGCCGATGACCTCTCCGAACTCGATGAGCAGACCCGGGCGCGCGTCCGCCTCGTCTGGATCAACTCTCCCGGAAACCCGACCGGCAGCGTCCGCAGTGCGGAATCTATGGCGGCCCTGGTGGACCAGGCCCGTGCACTCGGTGCGGTTGTTGCATCGGACGAGTGCTACGCCGAACTCGGCTGGGGCGAATGGGACACCGCACGCGGCGGGGCCCCGGTTCCCTCCGTCCTGGACCCGCGGGTCAGCGGCGGCAGCAACGAGTCGCTGCTGGCCGTCTATTCGATGAGCAAGCAGTCCAATCTGGCCGGTTACCGCGCGGCTTTTGTGGCCGGGGACGGCGCGATCATCGCGAACCTGGTCAACAGCCGCAAGCATGCCGGGATGATTGTCCCCGCACCCGTCCAGGCAGCGATGCTCGCAGCCCTCTCGGATGACCGGCACATCGCGGAGCAGAAGGACAAGTACCGGGCACGGCGCGAACTTCTGGTTCCGGCGCTGGAAGCCTTCGGACTCAAGATCAGCAGCTCCGAAGCAGGTCTGTACCTCTGGGCGACCGCAGGTGAGGACACCTGGACCACGGTGGAACGTTTTGCCTCCCTGGGGATCGTTGTGGGTCCGGGGGTCATCTACGGAGACGCCGGTGCCGGCTACATCCGGGTGGCGCTCACCGGCAGCGACGAACGGGTCGCAGCCGCTGCACGGCGGCTGGCGGAAGCTGCAGGCTGATTGGCCGGTGGCATTATGCACTGATGTTGCGCTTGCACAACAACATGGCTGCCGATTAGTGGTATCCCCCGGTAACCCGGTAGCGTTTTAGCGAAATAGATAAAAGCACGAATGTGTTCTATGGGCGCTCTTCTCACGAGGATGCGGGCCCGTAGCAGTGGGTTCTTCAAACTCCTGAAGGAGAAACATGACTGAGCGACCAAGTGCCGAACTGCACTATGGGACCGACCCTGCGGACAAGCTTGAGCTGCCCCGCATCGCGGCCAAAGAAGGCAACGACGGTTTTGACGTATCGAAGCTGCTGAAGCAGACCGGCACCGTTACTTTTGACCCCGGTTTTATGAACACCGCGGCCACCACCTCGGCGATCACCTACATCGACGGCGATGCCGGAATCCTGCGCTACCGCGGGTACCCGATCGAGCAGCTGGCCAAGCACTCAAGCTTCCTCGAAACCTCCTACCTGCTGATCTACGGGAACCTTCCCACCCCGGCAGAGCTCGAGGCCTTCGATCACCGGATCCGCCGCCACACCCTGCTGCACGAGGACCTCAAAGGCTTCTTCGGCGGTTTCCCGCGCGACGCCCACCCGATGCCGGTGCTTTCCTCCGCCGTCAGCGCGCTCTCCACCTTCTACCAGGACTCGCTGGATCCCTTCGACGAGGAGCAGGTGGAACTCTCCACCGTGCGCCTCATGGCAAAGCTGCCGGTGATTGCGGCCTACGCCCACAAGAAGAGCATCGGCCAGCCCATGCTCTACCCGGACAACTCCATGAACCTGGTGGAGAACTTCATGCGGCTTTCCTTCGGCCTGCCGGCTGAGCCGTATGAACTGAACCCGAAGCTGGTCAAGGCCCTGGATCTGCTGCTCATCCTGCACGCGGACCACGAGCAGAACTGCTCCACCTCGACCGTGCGCCTGGTCGGCAGCTCCAACGCCAACATGTTCGCCTCCATTTCCGCCGGCATCAGCGCGCTCTTCGGCCCGCTGCACGGCGGCGCCAACGAGGCCGTGCTGAACATGCTGCGGGACATCCAGTCCACCGGCATGCAGCCGGAAGACTTCATGGAGAAGGTCAAGAACAAGGAAGACGGCGTGAAGCTCATGGGCTTCGGGCACCGCGTCTACAAGAATTACGATCCGCGCGCCAAGATCGTCAAGGCCACCGCACACGAGATCCTCGCGGACCTGGGCGGCAATGACGAGCTGCTGGACATCGCCATGCGCCTCGAAGAGAAGGCCCTCGCGGACGACTACTTCATCGAGCGCAAGCTTTACCCGAACGTAGACTTCTACACCGGCCTGATCTACAAGGCGATGGGCTTCCCGGAGAAGATGTTCACCGTGCTCTTCGCCATCGGCCGCCTCCCGGGCTGGATCGCCCAGTGGCGTGAAATGATGCAGGACCCGCAGACCAAGATTGGCCGTCCGCGCCAGCTGTACACGGGCCTTCCGGAACGCAACTACCCGGAGCGCTAAACCCGGCAACTTCTTAAAGGACGGGCCCGCTTCCTCAGCCATGAGGATGCGGGCCCGTCCTTTTCCGCTTCGCGAGAGGCCAGTTACGGCTCCTCTGAAGCCTCAAAGGAGCCGTAACTGGCCTCTCGGCGGTTGAGGCTAGGCCTGTGCGGCGTAGCCCTGCGGGTTCTGCTTCTGCCAGTTCCAGTGGTCCCGGCACATGTCGTCCAGGGACCGGCCGGCAGACCAGCCCAGTTCTGCCAGGGCCGCAGAGGGATCGGCGTAGCTTACTGCGGCATCTCCCGGGCGGCGCGGAGCGAACTCATAAGGAACTTCCCGTCCGGCTGCCTTGGAGAACGCGGCCAGGACCTCCAGGACCGAAGAACCGTTGCCGGTGCCGAGGTTCCAGCGCTTGACCCCCTTGCGTGCTGCGATGTAATCGAGCGCGGCGAGGTGGCCGGCAGCAAGGTCCATCACATGGATGTAGTCGCGCACACCAGTGCCGTCCGGGGTCGGGTAGTCATTGCCGAAGACCATGACCTTGTCCCGGCGTCCCACGGCTACCTGCGCCACGAAGGGCAGCAGGTTGTTGGGGATACCCGTGGGATCTTCTCCGATGCGACCGGATTCGTGCGCGCCAACGGGGTTGAAGTAACGCAGCAGGGCGATGCTCCAGCGCTCGTCCGAGGCGCCGAGGTCCGCGAGGATGTCCTCGATCTGTTCCTTGGTGCGTCCGTAGGGGTTTACGGCGTCCATCGGCATTTTCTCCACCAGAGGCACCTCTTCGGACGCTCCGTACACGGTGGCTGAGGAGCTGAAGACAATGGTGCGTACGTCATGCCGGTCCATGGCCGCCAGCAGGTTGAGCGTGCCGGCAACGTTGTTGCGGTAATAGTGGAGCGGCTTGGCCACGGATTCGCCCACGGCCTTGAGCCCGGCGAAGTGGATGACAGCTTCGGGGGAGTGCTCGGTGAAGATCGCTTCAAGCGCCTGGGGATCCAGCAGATCAGCCTGCACGAACGCAGCGGTGCGCCCGGTGAGTTCCTGGACCCGGTTGAGGGATTCAGTGCTGGAGTTGGCGAGGTTGTCCATCACAACGACGTCGTGCCCCGCGTTCAGCAGCTCAAGCGTGGTGTGGGACCCGATGTAGCCGGTTCCTCCGGTGACTAGTATTCGCATGCTTCCAGCCTAGTGGGTCCGCCGGGCAGGAGTGTGTGCAGGCCGGCCGCTAGCCCTGGCCTACTGACACCGGTGCAATATGGATGGCTACCTGGGTGGAAGGAGCATCGGAGGCAGTCCATTCTCCGCTGCCCCGGGTCCAGGTTCTGGAGTCATAGGACACTTCGTTGATGTTCAGCGCCTTCGCATTTGCCACGGCCCACTGGGCGAGTGACCAGCCGTATTCTCCTGATGCGCCTAGTACCAGCACCTCGCCAAGGACCATAGCCTGCTGCTCACCGTAGAGCGCAGACACAGCTGCAAGAACAGCGTTCGGATCTCCCGGTGCCTGAGCGGGATTGAGCGTACAGGCGAGGGCAGCAGGTGACTGGCCGGTCAGGGCTGAGGCGAATGCCCTGCCTTCCGGCTCGTGGTCTGCGTATGCGTCCGGGAAGGCGCTTCGCTGCACGGTCTGGGCGGCAACCGTGATGGGCAGATCCTGGTAACCGGGCACCTGAACCAGGGCGTCATAGAACGCGTTAGCTGCGTATACCGGGTCCATGATCTGCTCCTGCGAGCCCCAGCCCTGTGAAGGGCGCTGCTGGAACAGGCCGCGTGAATCCGGGCCGGCTTCATCCCCGTAATCGAGGTTGCGGAGCCCGGATTCCTGCACTGCCGTGGCCAGGGCGATGGACGCCGCCCTCGGCGGAAGGCCGCGGGTGACGGCAACGGCCGTGATGGTGGAGGCGTTGACGGCCTGGTCCGGGTTCAGGGACCAGGAAGCGCCGCTGACTGTTGCCGTGCAGCGTTCGCGCACCGGGCGCTCCTCATTCCGGTTGATGGCCAGGACCAGGAGGCAGAGCAGAACTGCCGCCGCGGCTGCGGCAGCAAGAAGCAGCACGCTGATGCGTCTGCGCCGTGCCGCAGGCTGCACGGTGCGGGCCACTGCCCTGCCTCCCTAGTCCGGGTCCTAGTTCGCGTGCAGGGCTTCGTTCAGCTCAACGGTACGGGCCAGCCGGGGGAGGGCTTCGACGGCGCCGGTGGAGGAGTTGCGGCGGAACAGCAGGCCGGGAACGCCGGAGAGATCTGCTGCCTTGACGGTGCGGACCTCGTTGGTTTCGGGGTCTGAGACGCTGACACGGGTGCCGGCCGTGATGTAGAGGCCGGCCTCCACAACGCTGTCGTCTCCGATGCTGATGCCTACACCGGAATTGGCGCCCAGGAGCACACGTTCGCCGATGGTGATCCGCTCCTTGCCGCCGCCGGAGAGGGTGCCCATGATGGACGCGCCGCCGCCGACGTCGGAGCCGTCACCGACAACTACGCCGGCCGAAATCCGGCCTTCTACCATCGAGGTGCCGAGGGTTCCTGCGTTGAAGTTGACGAACCCTTCGTGCATAACGGTGGTGCCTTCGGCCAGGTGTGCACCCAGACGGACGCGGTCTGCGTCGGCGATGCGCACGCCGGTGGGCAGGACGTAGTCCACCATGCGGGGGAACTTGTCCACGCCGTAGACGGTGACCGCGCCGCGGGCGCGCAGCCCAACGCGGACCTGGTCGAAACCTGCCACTTGGCAGGGGCCGAAGTTTGTCCACACAACGTTCGGGAGCACACCGAAGATGCCGTCAAGGTTGATGGTGTTCGGAGCTGCGAGGCGGGCGGAGAGGACATGCAAGCGGAGATACGCGTCGGCGGTTGCTGCCGGCGCCTCGTCAAGGTCGATCTGGGTTTCGACGACCTCGCCGCGCGTTCCCCGGACCTCGTCAGCCATGGCCTCTGCGGTTTTCCCGAGTTCGGCTGCCAGCGCGGCGTCGTTCTCCAGGGTGCCAAGGGCGGGACGGGGGTACCAGACATCCAGGACCGTGCCGTCTGCGGCTACGGTGGCCAGTCCGAGACCGGACGCGGTGCGTGGGGTGGGGGCTGAGGAAGTGCTTGAAGTCATGGGTTCTACTCTACCGAGCGGTAGTCTGGAGCGGTGACCGTATTACCTGCCAAACCCCTGAACCTGCTCGACGACGTCGCTGACCTGACCGCGGCGCTGATGGACATTGAGAGTGTGTCCGGTAACGAGGCCGCCATTGCAGATGCCGTCGAAGCGGCCCTGCAGGGCCTGGACCATCTGGAAGTGGTGCGCGACGGCGACTCCGTGATGGCCCGCACCAACCTGGGCCGCAGCGAAAGGGTGATCCTGGCCGGACACCTGGACACCGTCCCGCTGCCGACCGTCCCGGGTTCCCGCGGAACCGTACCCTCGAGCTGGGACGGGGAGGTTCTTTACGGGCGGGGTGCCACAGACATGAAGGGCGGCGTCGCCGTCCAGCTTGCGCTTGCCGCCGGCCTCACGGACCCCAGCCGGGACATTACCTTCGTCTTTTACGACCATGAGGAAGTAGATGCTTCCCTCAGCGGCCTGGGCCGGCTGGAGAAGTCATTTCCGGAGTGGCTGAAAGCTGATTTCGCGATTCTTCTCGAGCCCACGGACGGAACCGTGGAAGGCGGCTGCAACGGCACCATGCGGTTCCAGGCCCGCACTACCGGCAAGGCTGCACACTCGGCCCGGGCTTGGATGGGGGAGAACGCAATCCACGGCGCTGCCGAGATTCTCGTGCGGCTGCGGGACCATCAGCCGGCCACCGTCCGGGTTGAAGGACTTGATTACCGCGAATCCCTGAACGCCGTGAAAATCCATGGCGGAACCGCTGGCAACGTCATCCCTGATTCGGCAGTGGTGGAGATCAATTACCGCTTCGCCCCGGACAAGGACGTGGCCCAGGCTGAGGCATATGTACGGGAACTGCTGGACGGTTTCGACCTGGTTCGCACCGACGCTTCCGCCGGTGCGAGGCCGGGCCTGGACCGGCCCGCTGCCGCGAGCTTTATTGAGGCCGTGGGAGCCGAGCCCAAGCCGAAGTACGGCTGGACCGACGTCGCCCGGTTCAGTGCCCTGGGCATCCCGGCCGTGAACTTCGGACCCGGCGACGCACTGCTGGCCCATTCCGACAATGAGCACGTCAGCGCCGGGGCCATCCGCCATTGCCTGCGCGCGCTGGAAACCTGGCTCGCTTCCTAGCGGCCACCTCATCGAGATAACAGAAAGTGCCCTTTAGAAGCTTCTAAAGGGCACTTTCTGTTATCTCGATGCGGTGAGGACTACTTCGCGGGTGCAGGAACCCCTTCAGGTTCAACAGCGTCGTCAGCCTTGAGCAGGGTTCCTGCACGTGCCCCAAGCCGGCGGGAGAGCCGCTGGGCCACGAAAGTCAGAATCATGTTCAAAACAATGAAGATCGCCGCCGTGACGAGCAGCGCCGGCAGGATGTTGCCTTCGCCGGAGGCTAGCCTGCGGGCGTAGCCAAGCAGCTCGGTGTAACCAATGAAGGTACCCAGTGCCGAGTCCTTCAGGATGACCACGAACTGGCTAAGCAGGGCCGGGAGCATGGCCACCAGGGCCTGCGGCACCTCTACGATGCGCAGCGACTGGCTGCGGGTGAGGCCAATCGCCAGACCTGCCTCACGCTGGCCCTTGGGCAGGCCGAACACACCCGAGCGCACCAGCTCGGCAATCACGGAGCCGTTGTACAGGGTCAGTGCCAGGACCACGGCCACGAACGGCACGTCCGAGGAGGGGACCGGCGTGGACTTCGAGAGGAACTGGTAGAAGAAGATCATCATCAGCAGTACCGGCACGGCGCGGAAGAACTCCACGATCACGCCGGCCACCCAGCTGATGGCCTTCACCGAGGAAAGCCGTCCAAGCCCGAAGACCAGGCCGAAGACGATCGAGGTGACGATCGCGACCCCTGCCGCCTTCAGCGTCTCAAGCAGGCCGGGCAGCATGAAGTACTCCCAGGTGCGGCCCTCGACGAAGGGATCCCACTTGGCGGCGTCGAACTGGCCCTTCTCGGCCAGGCCGTTCACGATTACGGCCAGGACGCCGAGGATAAACAGCACACCCAGGATGTTGCCGACCATGATGCGGCGGCGCGCCCGGGGTCCGGGGGCGTCAAACAGGACACTTTGGCTCATCGTGCCACCGCCAGTTTCTTCGAGGCCCAGGTTGTCAGCAGGCCGATGGGGATCACGATAAGCACGAAACCAAGTGCGAAGGTCAGGAAGATCTGCGTCATGAGATCAGGCCGGAATTCGATCATGGTCTTCATCAGCCCGGAGGCTTCAGCCACCGATGCTACAGCGGCGACAGTGGTGTTCTTCGCCAATGCAATCAGGACATTGCCCAGCGGGGCAACGGCACCGCGGAAAGCCTGCGGCAGGATGATCAGCCAGGCCGCGGGCAGGAAGGACAGGCCGATGGAGCGGGCCGCTTCGGCCTGGCCCAGCGGCACGGTGTTCACGCCGCTTCGGATTGCCTCACAGACAAACGCTGCGTGGTAGACCGAGAGGGAGAGGACGGCGAGCCGGAAGAAGTTGAGGTTGAAATCGCTGGAGAGGCTGACCTGGAGCTGGGACCAGAGAGCCAGGGTGCCGAAGACCATGATGATGGTCAGCGGAGTGTTCCTGAAAATGTTCACGTAGGCGGTGCCGAACCAGCGCAGGCTGGCGATCGGCGAAATACGCATCACGGCCAGGATGGTGCCGAGCACCAGGGACCAGATTGCGGCCCAGAATGTCAGTTGGATGTTGACCCAGAAGGCCCCGACGACGTCGTATTCGCCGAAGAGCTCGAGGAAACCTTCCATATGTCACCTCTTCCGTAAAAATATATGGAGCGGAGTTCGGGGCAGGGCCGCAGCCCTGCCCCGAACGTTGCCGCCGAAACCTAAGCGGAGGCGGGCCGCTTAGGCGCAGGCGTCCATGGTCGGCGGGTTCAGCTCGGCGTTGAACGTGTAGTCAGCGCCTTCAGTGTTCTTCTTGATGGCTTCTTCCCACGCGCCGTCTTCGATCATCTTCTCGATGGCAGCGTTGATGTCTTCACACTTGTCGCTGTCCTTCTGGATGCCGACGCCGTACTTCTCTTCGGAGAAGGTGTTGCCGACAACCTTGAACTGGCCCTTGTTGGCGTCCGTGGAAGCAAGGCCGGCGAGGATGATGTCATCGGTGGTGACGGCGTCAATGGCGCCGCCCTGCATGGCCGTGACGCACTCGGCGTAGCTCGGCTGTTCAACCAGCTCTGCTTCGTTGGCCAGGGTGTCCTTGACCTTCTGTGCTGAGGTGGAACCGGTGACCGAGCACAGGATCTTGCCGTTGAGGTCTTCCGGGCCCTTGATCTCGGAATCGTCGGCGCGTACCAGCAGGTCCTGGCCGGCAACGAAGTACGGTCCGGCGAAAGCGACCTTTTCCTTGCGGGTGTCCGTGATGGAGTAGGTCGCGAAGATCATGTCGACCTGGTCATTTTCGAGCATGTTCTCGCGCTGGGCGGAGGGGGTCTCGATCCATTCGATCTGGTCTTCGCCGTAGCCGAGTTCGTTGGCTACGTACTTGGCCACATCCACGTCGAAGCCGCTGTAGGAGCCGCCCTCGTCGAAGCCGAGGCCCGGCTGGTCGAACTTGATGCCTACACGGATGGTCTCACCGTCGCCGGAATCAGCCGAATCGGTGCCGGAGTCGCCGCCGCAGGCGGACAGGGTCAGTGCGGCAGCTGCTGCCATGGCGGCAACTGCGTAACGGGTATTGCGCATTTTTTCTCCTTGCATTGCGGCCGGAGGCCCGTGGGGGCCCGCAGCCTTGCCTCAAAGGGTGGGTGAAAAACCGGTGGCGCCTTAGTGGGCGAGGATCTTGCCGAGGAAGTCCTTGGCCCGGTCGCTCTTGGGGTTGGTGAAGAACTCTTCCGGTGCAGCCTGCTCAACGATCTGGCCGTCAGCCATGAAGATCACGCGGTCTGCTGCCTTGCGGGCGAAGCCCATTTCATGGGTCACCACGATCATGGTCATGCCCTCCTGGGCCAGCTCCACCATGGTGTCCAGGACTTCGTTGATCATTTCCGGATCAAGGGCCGAAGTCGGCTCATCGAAAAGCATGACCTTCGGCTTCATTGCCAGCGCCCGCGCGATTGCGACGCGCTGCTGCTGGCCGCCGGACAGCTGCGCGGGCAGCTTATTGGCCTGGTTGTCGACGCCGACGCGCTTGAGCAGCGCCATCGCCTTCTCCTTGGCCTCAGCGGACTTGGTCCGCTTGACCTTGATGGGGCCCAGGGCCACGTTGTCCAGGATGGACTTGTGCGCGAAGAGGTTGAACGACTGGAAAACCATGCCGACGTCGGCACGCAGCTTGGCGAGTGCCTTGCCCTCTGCAGGAAGTGCCTTCCCGTCGATGGTGATCTCGCCGTCGTCAATGGTCTCGAGGCGGTTGATGGCGCGGCACAGTGTCGATTTGCCGGACCCCGAGGGGCCGATCACCACAACTACTTCGCCGCGCGCCACATCAAGGTTGATGTCCCGCAGCACATGGAGGTCCCCAAAGTGCTTGTTTACGTTCTTCAGCGAGACGAGGGGGCCTGCTTGCTCAGGCACCGGCTGCCCTGATGTTGTGTCACTGGTCATAGGTAGAAGATAGCGAACAATTCAACCCCCGGTGTCCCCGATCACTCTGACGTGGACAAATCGTGACTCAAGAGAAACCAAATGACACCGGCCCCGCCCGGGGATGCACGATGAGGTGCTCATCACGCCTGTGACGCTAGCCTTGGTAGATGGCTATCAGCGACGAAGAAGGCTTCACCCGTCCGGCATCGGCGAAACGACGCGGCCCGGTGGAACTGCGCCGGGGGCAGGCCCGTGTTCCGCAGTCGGACCGGTTCCTGCTCGACAGCGCAGACGGAACGAGTTTTACCCACACTGATCCCTGGCGGGTGCTGCGGATCCAGAGCGAGTTCGTTGAGGGCTTCGGCACGCTCTCCGAGCTGGGCCCGGCGGTGAGTGTGTTCGGTTCGGCGCGGAGCCTGCCGGGCTCACGCTGGTATGAGACCGGTGAGGCCGTGGGGCGCCTGCTTTCAGAAGCTGGTCTGGCCGTGATCACCGGCGGCGGCCCCGGTTCCATGGAAGCGGCCAACAAGGGCGCAGTGGAGGCCGGGGGAGTCTCTGTTGGGCTGGGCATTGAACTGCCCTTCGAAACCGGTCTCAACGACTGGGTGGATCTGGGCATCAACTTCCGCTATTTCTTCGTGCGCAAAACCATGTTCGTGAAGTACGCACAGGGATTCATTGTGCTGCCGGGCGGTTTCGGAACCCTTGATGAGCTTTTCGAAGCGATGACCCTGGTCCAGACGCAGAAAGTGACATCGTTCCCGATCGTGCTGATCGGCACGGACTTCTGGGCGCCGCTGCTGGACTGGGTGCGCGGAACGCTGCTGGAAGAGGGAATGATTTCCGCCAAGGACCTGGAATTGGTGCATGTTGTTGATGACCCGGCCGAGGCCGTGAAACTCATCATCGCTGACAGTGCGGGGCACCTCTCGCTCTGACCGCCGGCGGACACATCTGCGACGATGGTCCGGTGATGATCCTGCTTGCGTTCCTTGGAATTGCCGCTGTGGGTGCCGTGGCGGTGTTTGCATCCGGCCGGATTGGTGCGCGGCGCCGCGGCGCTGAAGACACCGGGGTGTACCGTGCCGTGCCTGCAGACGTGCTTGGTGAACCTGATGCGCGGCTTCCTCCGGTGCTTCTTCCGGAGAACCCCGGTGCGGCGGACATAGCGGACCTGAAGTTCTCCGTGGCGCTGCGCGGATACCGGATGGATGAAGTGGACGAGGTCCTTCAAAAGCTGGCCTCCGCGCTGCTGGAGCGTGATGCCGCCCTGGCCCAGCTGCGGGAGCCGGAGACCCTGAACCGGCAGGAGGGCCAGGCGGAGCATGCCGGGCCGGAGACCCGTACGCAGCCGCGCACTGGCCGCCATGCCCTGGTGCAGCCGCGGGAAGAGGGCACCGGGCGGCAGGAACCGTGAGCGCTGCGCTTGCGGGTCCGGACGGGCGGCTGCGCTGCCCCTGGGCGCTGGGCAGTGCGACGTATCTGGCTTACCACGACAACGAATGGGGTCGGCCGGTACACGGGGAGAACGCGCTCTTCGAGCGGCTGAGTCTTGAAGGGTTCCAGGCCGGGCTGAGCTGGATCACCATCCTGCGCAAACGTGAAGCCTTCCGCAGTGCCTTCGCAGGCTTTGATCCGCACACCGTAGCCGGCTTCGGCGAGGCAGAGGTGGCTTCGCTGATGGGCAACCCGGAGATTGTCCGCAATGAGGCAAAAATCCGCGCCACGATTCAGAATGCACGGGCCCTGCTGGCGCTGCCGGACGGTGAAACGCTTGCCGCCCTGCTGGAAAAACACCGCACCCCGCTGCGGCCGGCGCCGCTGGACACTGACGACGTACCGGCAGAGACCGAAGAGTCCCGCAGCCTGTCAAGGGAACTGCGGCGGCGGGGCTTCAGATTCGTGGGCCCGGTGACCGCATATGCGATGCTGCAGGCCACCGGATACGCAAACGATCACCTCGCTGCATGTGAATTCCGGTCCATTCCTGAACCTCCCGCGTAATCCCCGTCACCTGCGACATGTGTCCTCAGACACACCGAAATTTCGCCTGCTTACGGTTTGTGCGGAATAATGGCACCAAATGCCGCTCGGCACCCTAACAACCATGGGGGCGCGCGCGGCAGCAGGAACGGTGATTACTCGGGGAATAACCCCGCAGTGCACTTTTGAAAGGGGAACTTCAAGATGGCTGCGATGAAACCGCGTACGGGTGATGGACCTATGGAGGTCACCAAGGAAGGGCGCAGCCTGATCTTGCGGGTGCCCATCGACGGCGGCGGACGGCTTGTCGTTGAACTGAATGCTGAAGAAGCGGGCAAGCTCAAGGAATGCCTCCTCGGCGTCACCAGCTAGGCTGGGTGCATGCGTCCTTCCAGGCAGAATTCAAAGCCTGCGGGTGCCCCCGGGGCACCGCGCAGGATGTCCATGACAAGGGTTTCCGGGATCGCTCCATTGGCGGAGCGTCCCGGGGATCCGGACTCAGGCCTATCCCCGAAGCCGGAGGAAGGCGTTGACGTCCTCGCCGTTGCCATAGCGCCCGGGCCGTCCGGGGACCGGGCGGTTCCCGAACCGCGGCGGGGGGGCAGTGGAAGCTGCCGTGCGCTACGGGATCGACGTCGCCGCACGGGCCGAGGCCGCCGGTGTCACCGGCAAAGCGGGGGAGCACCTCGTTGTTGAACCGCCGCGGGGATCCACCGACCTGCCCGGCAAACTCATCTATCTGGGTGTGGGGGATGAATCCCACCAGAGCCTGCGGCGAGCCGGTGCCAGCCTGGCCCGTGCCACCTTCGGCGCCCGGAAGATCCGGATGAGCGTGATTGATTCTTTGACCGCTCAGGCACAGCAGGCGTTCCTTGAAGGCTTTTTCCTGGGCGGTTACCGTTCACCACGGACCGGGCTGGAAAAGCCCGGAAAACCGATGGCTGAGGAAATGGAAGTGACCGGCCTGGCGCCGCAGGCCCTGGAACTTGCGGAAATCTCTGCACGTGCAGCATGGCTGGCCCGGGACCTGACCAACACTCCACCGGACACTGCGACGCCGGAGTGGATCGCAGCGCAGGCTTCTGCCGTGGCAGCCGCCCACGGCCTGGACGTGGAAATCCGCGATCCGCAGGCACTTGCGGCCGAAGGTTTCGGCGGGCTCACCGCCGTCGGCTCCGGCTCGGCCAACGGACCGCGCCTGGCCCGCATCACTTACCGGCCGGATGGCTCCGCCGCGGCGGACCGCGTGGTTCTGGTGGGCAAGGGCATCACCTTTGACTCAGGGGGCATCTCCCTGAAACCGCGCGAATCCATGCCGGCAATGAAAATGGACATGGCAGGATCCGCCGTGGTCCTTGCTGCCGTGCAGGCCGCCGCTGAACTCCAGGTTCCGTTCGAAGTGACCGGGCTGCTGGCACTTGCCGAGAACGCCCTGGACGGAGCTTCCTACCGGCCCGGTGACGTTGTGCGCATTTACAACGGGACCACGGTGGAAATCGGCAACACGGATGCGGAAGGCCGCATGGTGCTTGCCGACGCGCTTGCTTTCGCGGTGCAGAAGCTGAAGCCCACGGCGCTGATCGACGTCGCAACGCTGACCGGTGCCGCGATGGTGGGGCTGGGCAAACGCCACGCTGCTCTCTTCGGCAATGATCCGCAGCTGCTCAGCGCACTGGAAGCTGCCGCCAGCAGCAGCGGAGAGCCGCTCTGGCAGCTGCCCCTGGTGCCCGACTACGACTATCTGCTTGAATCCGATACCGCGGACCTGGCCCATGTTGCCCCCGTTGGGGCCAAAGCCGGAGGCGGAGCAATCCTCGCTGCACTCTTCCTGGAGAAGTTTGTCGACGGAACACCCTGGATCCACCTGGACATCGCCGGACCCATGGAAGTCTCCTCGGATACCCATGAGTACTCCAAAGGAGCTACGGGCTTTGGTGCCAGGCTGCTGATTTCGTTCCTGCGCGCGCGGGCTGCGCGGGCGCGGGCCGAAAACGCCTAACGGGCCGGTGCCGTCTTTACCGCCAGCTGAAGTCCGTCGCCGGTGGGCAGCAGCGCTGAGACCAGGGAATCGTTGTCCCGGATCAGCCGGCCCACCTGGCGCATGGTCACCGTCAGCGGCTCGCGTGCAGCCGGATCGGCTACCCGCCCATTGTCCAGCGCGCCGTTGATAATCAGCAGCCCGCCCGGTTTCAGCAGCCGCACCGCCTGTTCGGCATAGAGCAGGAAGGACGGCTTGTCGGCATCGACGAATACCAGGTCGTACGCATTGTCCGTCAGCCGGGGCAGCACTTGGGCGGCACGGCCGGAAATGGTACGGGTGCGGTTGCCGGGAATACCGGCTTCCGAATAGGCCAGTCGGGCCGCGCGCAGATGGTCCACGTCCGAGTCAATGGTGGTCAGCACCGAACCGGCGCCCAGGCCGCGCAGCAGGCAGACGCCGGAGACCCCAGCACCGGTTCCGATCTCCACCACCGTCTGGGCTTTGGACGACGCCGCCAGCACGGTCAGCGCCGCACCCACCCCGGAGCTGACCGGGGTGACACCGAGTTCATGGGAACGTTCGCGCGCGCGGAGCAGGACTTCATCCTCGAACGGCAGTCCCTCCGTGTAGGACCACGTGCTCTGCTTGTCGGCGCTCATGGGTGCACTGTCTCTTTCTTCGAATCATCCAGAAGTTTTGCGCGTGCCGGAAACGCCGGAGAAAACAGGCGGGGCGCCGCGGGTTCCGCGGCGGACACTGCGGCACTACAAGCTTAAGGCCACCGAAGCGTTATTCCGCCCAGCCGGGCACCGTGCGCCGTACCGCGGAGCCGGAGTGCGCACAAAGACTGCCCGCCTCCACTTGTCTCCCTCCACAGGGCGTGCTAACAGCGAACTCCCAGAAATATGCGCAAACATGGATGGTGAACCTACTGACGATCACCAGCCTGCAGGCGTGCACGGCCGACTGCTGCGGGCCGCAGATTACGTTGCGAAGGGAGGAAGACCGTGACGGGGACACTGGACGTTGCTGCTGAAGCATCCGCGGAAACTGACTGGGTGCGTCCGACCTGGCAGGAAGTGGTGGAAACCCATTCTGCCAAGGTGTATCGCCTGGCCTACCGGCTAACCGGCAACAAGCACGACGCCGAGGACCTCACCCAGGAAGTTTTTGTCCGCGTCTTCCGCTCCCTCGCGAACTTCCAGCCCGGAACCCTGGACGGCTGGCTGCACCGCATCACCACCAACCTGTTCCTGGACCAGGCGCGGCGCCGCAGCCGCATTCGGTTCGACGGGATGAGCGAAGAAGCAGAGAGCAGGCTTCCCAGCCAGGGCCCCGGACCGGAGCGCAGCTTCGAGTTCAACAACCTGGATGTGGACATTCAGCGCGCCCTGGAGGAACTGCCGCCGGACTTCCGCGCCGCCGTCGTCCTCTGTGATCTGGAAGGCCTCTCCTACGACGAGGTCGCGCATGCCCTCGGCGTGAAGCTGGGCACAGTCCGCTCCCGCATCCACCGCGGCCGCAGCATGCTGAAGGAAAAGCTGGCGCACCGTGACCCGGCCCAGCGCCGCACCCCCTCAGTAGGACTGAAGCTTCCCCGCGTGGCAGGAGCCAGCTAGAGCATATGCGCCACCCCAAACGCCATCTCCGCGAATTCCTGGACGAGGAACTGCCGGCACGCAGACGTGCCGCCGTCCAGAACCATCTTTCACGCTGCGTTGCATGCCGCTGCCAGGTGGAGGAAGAACGCCGGCTGCGCAGCCGGCTGAAGGCAATGAAGGTGCCCTCCCCGCGGGAAGACCTGGCCAGCCGGATCGTGGCAGACGGAGCCGCTGCCGGCGAGTTCCAGGCGCCGGCCGGCCGGGAGCGCGGACGCTATGCCGTGGCGATCGGCGGAATCCTGACGATGGTCTCAGGCTTTGTGCTCGCCGGTGCCTATGTGCTGGGAAGCCTCGCCGAGGAACCGCTCTCGGCTCCGCAGCAGGCACACCTGATGGCCGGCTGGAACCAGCTTGCAGAGCAGCGGAGCCTGTCCAGCGAAGAAGTCGAACACCTGCGCGCCGCCGGATGGTCCTGCCCGGAACTCACCGAACTTGGCTTTACGCTCGCCTCGGCGCGCACCCTGAAGGTAGCGGGACATCCCGCCGTGGCCCTGGAGCTGACCCGCAACGGGGAGAGCATCACGCTCTACGAGCAGCGTCCGCGGCAGGGAGACGCCAACCCCCGGGTCCTGCACGCCGTCAGCGGCAAACCCGTGGAGGAAGAGGGATTCAGCGCGCCCTCCGGTGCGCCGGCGACGGCCCCCCGGATATGGCGTGATGAGGACCGGCCTGGCGAGGCAGTGCTCTCTGCGCGGAATGTTACTTACACTTTGGCCACTTCGGTCCCGGAAGAAACCCTGTCTTCAGTTGTGGGAGAACTCTCCCTCAGCGAGTCCGCCCGCCTGCTGGTGCCCGCCAGGGACGCGGATTCGGGCGCTGTTGACCGGGTTATGCACGGCCTTGCACTGCTCGCCGGTGCGGGACGTTCACTTTGAGTCCACGTTCAAAGTGGCCCTCGTCCAGCCGGAAAAGGTAACCTTCAAAAGTGTTCGGAATTAACGGCTATGAGCTGATCATCCTGGCGATCCTCGCCGTGGCCATTCTTGGTCCCGAACGCCTGCCTGAGTACGCTTCCCAGCTGGCCCGGCTGGTCCGCGAGCTTCGCCGGATGGCTACCGGTGCGCGGGAACAGCTGCGCGAAGAAGTCGGCCCGGAAATTGACGACGTTGACTGGCGCAAACTGGATCCCCGCCAATACGATCCCCGCCGGATTATCAAGGAAGCGCTGCTCGACGACGTTGAGGACGCCGTCCGCCCGGCCACTGCCCGCAGCAATGGATCCGTCCGCCCGGCTGCGGCCCGCACCGGAGCCGAATCCCCGGCCGCCTCTGCACCGGTACGCACTGCAGCAGCGCCGCCGCCTCCCGTGCAGCGCATTGAACGCCTGGCCGAAGGCGAGCCTGCACCGTTCGACGCCGAGGCCACGTAGGTTCATCCCCCGCTGCCGTGCTGCTGCGCCTAGCCGCGCGGAGTCACCGAAAGATTGAGCCCGGACAGGCCCCGCGGCCTTCCCGCCAGTTCCGCTGCGATCCGGCGGAGTTCGCCCCCGGCCGTATCCGGACCGGCAGCAGCTTCATCCAGGACAACCGGAAGACCGGCATCCCCGCCTTCGCGAAGGCGCACATCCAGCGGAATGCTGCCCAGCAGCGGAACGTCATAGCCGAGGATGGACCCCAGCCGTTCGGATACCAGGGCGCCGCCGCCGGAACCGAAAAGCTCCATGCGCTCTCCGGTGGGCAGGACCAGCCAGGACATGTTCTCGATGACACCGGCCACCTTCTGGCCGGTCTGCGCCGCCACCGTACCGGCACGCTCCGCGACCTCCGCTGCGGCCGCCTGCGGCGTGGTCACCACCAGAATCTCTGAAGAGGGCAGCAGCTGCCCGACCGAAATCGCGATGTCTCCCGTCCCCGGAGGCAGATCCAGCAGCAGCACGTCCAGGTCACCGAAATAGACGTCGGTGAGGAACTGCTCCAGGGCACGGTGCAGCATGGGTCCGCGCCAGGCAACCGGCTGGTTCTTGTCCAGGAACATGCCAATGGAGATCGTCTTGATGCCGTACGCCACCGGCGGCAGGATCATCTCGTCAACCCGAGTGGGCGGTGCCGTAATGCCGAGCAGGCCCGGGACGGAGAAGCCGTGCACATCGGCGTCGACCACTCCCACGCGCAGCCCGGAGGCAGCCATCGCCGCGGCCAGGTTAACGGTCACAGTGGACTTGCCCACCCCGCCCTTGCCGCTGGCAACGGCATAAACCTTTGTCAGCGAGCCCGGACGGCTGAACGGGACGCCGCGGGCACCGCCGGGACCGCGCAGCTTCTCCTTGAGTTCCTCACGCTGTGCCGGGCTCATCACGTCGAGATCGACGTGCACGGAGGTGATGCCGGGAACGCCCGCCAGCTCGCGTTCGACGTCGGCCGTAATGGTTCCGCGCAGCGGACAGCCTGCGATGGTGAGCAGGACACCAATGCGGGCGCTGCCGGCGTCGTCGACCTCCACGCTGCGCAGCATGCCGAGTTCGGTGATGGGACGGCGCAGCTCGGGGTCGATGACCCGTTCCATGGCCGCGCGGGCCA
This sequence comes from Arthrobacter sp. NPDC055585, assembly GCF_053619115.1. Taxonomy (NCBI): domain Bacteria; kingdom Bacillati; phylum Actinomycetota; class Actinomycetes; order Micrococcales; family Micrococcaceae; genus Arthrobacter; species Arthrobacter sp. NPDC055585. The sequence continues at coordinate 23,605 of NZ_JBSHIT010000002.1, read as the reverse complement.
GCTGGGCCAGATGTTCGTGTGTTTCGGGCACTGCCTAGTCTTCTCCTGCACCTGAGGTGGCTTTGGACGGCGGGGTTGTGCTGCCGTCCTGGCCGCGGCGGCGGCTGCTGCGCCGCTGGCCGTCTGTGTCATTGGCTTCAAGGAGTTCCTCGAGGAGGCCGCGGATTTCCGAGCGGACATAGTCTCGGGTGGCGACTTCCCGCAGGGCGATGCGCAGCTCGGCGATCTCCCGGGTGAGGTATTCGGTGTCCAGCAGGTTCCGTTCGGCACGCTCGCGGTCCTGCCGCATGGAGACCCGGTCCCTGTCATCCTGGCGGTTCTGCGCCAGCAGCAGCAGGGGAGCCGCGTAGGAAGCCTGCAGGGAGAGCATCAGGGTCAGCAGCGTGAAGCCTAGGGCCACACTGTCGAACCGCAGCGGCTCAGGTCCCCAGGTGTTCCAGACGAGCCACACAACGCAGAATACCGTCATGTAGAGCAGGAACTGCGGGGTGCCCATAAACCGGGCGAAGTTCTCAGTGGCGTGGCCAAAGGCATCGGGGTTTGGAGACAGCCGCGGGAACCATCTGGTCCGGGCGGTGCGCGGGGTGTCGAGGCCGTCAGTGCGGGGGCGGTTCTTCTCAGCCATTCTTCCTTCCCTGCCACGTTATGGGGCCGGTGTCTTCGGAGGCACGCCAGTCATCCGGGAGCAGGTGGTCCAGGACGTCGTCGACTGTCACGGCTCCCACCAGGCGTCCGGTGTCATTGACCACCGGCAGCGAGTTCAGGTTGTAGGTTGCCAGCATCCGGGAGATTTCGGCGATGTTCGCGAAGTCCCGCACCGGCTCGAGATCAGTATCCAGGATGTTGCCCAGGGCTTCCGGGGGAGCGGTGCGCAGCAGCTGCTGGATGTGCACGACGCCGAGGTAGCGGCCCGTGGGCGTCTCCAGCGGCGGACGGCACACGTAGATTGAGGACGCGAGGGCCGGGGTGAGTTCCTCCCGGCGCACGTGCGCGAGGGCCTCGGCGACCGTTGCCTCGGGCGGCAGGATCACCGGGACCGGTGTCATCAGCGAACCGGCGGTGTCCTCTTCATACTGCAGGAGCCGCCGCACATCACGGGCGTCCTCCGGTTCCATCAGCTGCAGGAGTTCTTCCTTCTGCTCCTCGGGGAGTTCGTTGAGCAGGTCAGCGGCGTCGTCGGGGTCCATCTCTTCGAGCACATCGGCGGCACGCTCAACGTCAAGGGACTGCAGGATCTGCACCTGGTCGTCATCGGGCAGTTCCTGCAGCACGTCGGCCAGGCGTTCATCCTGCAGTTCGCTGGCTACCTCGATGCGGCGCTTGCCGCTCATCTCATGGAGGGCCTCGGCGAAGTCTGCGGCCTTGAGGTCATCATGCTGGGCGACGAACTGAGTGGCGGCCTGCGGGCCGGTGATATCCCATTGGCCTACCTCGGACCATTCGATGATCAGCAGCTCGCCCCGGCGGCGCAGTCCGCGCAGCCGGGAACCGCCGCCCCCGCGCCGCACAAAAAGACTTGAAACATGCCAGTCCCCGGCACGGTTCTGCTCAATAGCGATGTCCTCCACGGTCGCCTCGCCGCTGCCGTCGGCCAGCACAACGCGGCTGTCGAACAGCTCGGCAACCACCAGCATTTCGGCGCCGCGCTGCTGGAACCGCCGCAGGTTGACCAGGCCGGTGCAGATGATCTGGCTGGGGTCCATGGAGGTGATGCGAGTGATGGGCACAAAGACGCGTTTCTTGCCCGGGACCTCGACGACGATGCCCACGGCCTGGGGCGGGCGGCCTGCCCCGCGGTCCAGCACCACGGCATCCCGGAGGCGGCCCAGCCTGTCGCCCAGGGGGTCGAAGACATCCAGGCCCAGCAGCCGTGCAATAAAGACGCGCGTAGGATTAGTGCTCACCCTACTTAGGCTACTTGGCGGCGGCGTCTTCGGCGCATTCGAACGGCCGCACTGGCGTGGGACGTTCACTGCCAGCGATACATGGGTCCACAAACCCCCTAACTGCGAAAGAATAGGGGAATGTCGAACCTATTTGGCGCCTCATCGCAGCGGGACCCCGGACGAACTCTTCCCAGGGGTGAGCTGGTGGGCCGTTACACGGCTTACCTGGACGCCCAGAAGGCGGTCGACTACCTGGCGGATTCGAAGTTCCCCGTCCACTTGGTCAGCATCGTGGGCAACGAGCTGAAGTCCGTGGAACGGGTGACCGGCCGGCTGACTTATCCGCGCGTGGCAATGTCCAGCGCGGCAACCGGTGCGTGGTTCGGCCTCTTCGTGGGACTTGCCCTGATGCTCTTTGGCGGCGGTGACTCCTACCTGTCGCTGATTCCCTCCATGGCGCTGGGTGCCATTTTCTGGCTGCTTTTCGGCGTCCTGGCATATGCCTTCCAGCGCGGCCGCCGCGACTTCACCTCCACCAGCCAGGTGATCGCCACCAGCTACGACGTAATTGTGGCTCCTGAGGCTGCCAACGAGGCCCGTCGCCTGCTGTCGCAGCTGCCCATGGTGGGCCAGAGCGGACACCCGGCTCCGCCGTCGGGCCAGCCGTTCCAGCAGCCGCCGTATCAGCAGCAGCCTCCCTACCAGCAGCAGCCGCCGTATGCCGGTCAGGCGCCGGAGCGGCCTTCCTCCTGGGCTGACCCGTACGGAACCCGCGGAGCAGGACGCAGCGACGGTACGCCCGGTGCACCGGCGGCCGGCCCGGAGGCAGGAGCCCATCAGGTTCCAGCCCAGCCGAACCCGGGCCAGGAGCAGCCGGCGCCGCAGCCGGCAGCAGCCTCGGGCACACCCCGCGGACAGTTCCCGGACTTGCCCGACGGACGCCCGCGCTACGGAGTGCGCCTTCCCGAAGCCGCGCAGCAGCGCCCGGCCCCGGAAGGCCAGCAGCAGGCAGGCCCCGCTCCGGAACACGCGCCTCAGGCAGGAGCGCACCAGCAGCCTTCCTCCGGCGAGGCCGCTCCGGGTGAGGACAACCCGAGCGCTCCCGGTGAGGGACGCTAGCCTCAGTTCACTTCCCGAACATACAGAAACTGCCCGTTTGGAGCTTCAAACGGGCAGTTTCTGTTATCTCGGGGTGAGAAGGGAAGGCTAGGAGGCGTAGATGCCTGCCATCCAGTCCTCAACGTCGGAGGGATCGCGCGGCAGGGCAGCGCTGAGGTTTTCGGCGCCGTCTGCGGTGATCAGGACGTCATCCTCAATTCGCACGCCGATTCCGCGGTACTCCTCGGGGATGGTCAGGTCCTCTTCCTTGAAGTAGAGGCCGGGCTCAATGGTGAAGACCATGCCTTCTTCGATGATGCCGTCCAGGTAGAGCTCACGGCGTGCCTGCGCGCAGTCGTGCACGTCCAGGCCCAGGTGGTGGCTGGTGCCGTGCGGCATCCAGCGGCGGTGCTGCTGGCCGTTCTCGGACAGGGCTTCCTCCAGCGGAACGGGGAGCAGGCCCCAGTCCTGAAGGCGCTCGGCCAGCACACGGACCGCTGCGGCGTGCACGTCGCGGAACTTGTTGCCCGGCTTCGCGGCTGCGAAGCCTGCGTCGGCGGCGTCGAGCACTGCCTGGTACACACGGCGCTGGACCTCGGAGAAGGTGCCGTTGACCGGCAGCGTGCGGGTGATGTCAGCGGTGTAGAGGCTGTCCGCTTCCACGCCGGCGTCCAGCAGCAGCAGGTCTCCGGCCTTGACCTCACCGTTGTTGCGGATCCAGTGCAGCACGGTGGCGTTGTTGCCTGCGGCGGCAATGGTGTCGTAACCGAGATCGTTGCCTTCCTCGCGGGCCCGGGCAAAGAAGGCGCCTTCAACCACACGTTCACCGCGCGGGTGGGTAATGGCACGGGGAAGGATCTTCACAACTTCCGTGAAGCCGTTCACGGTTGCGGCGACCGCTTCGCGCATCTGCTCAACTTCCCAGGCGTCCTTCACCAGGCGAAGTTCGGAGAGGGCCTCGGTGAGTTCTTCATCGCGGGCATCGAGTGCGCTGAAGTCCATGTTCTCCGGGTCCATGGCCGTGTTGTAGCGGACAGTGTCCACCAGGGCGTCAACCATCTCGTCAACCTTGCGCAGCAGCCGGACGGATACGCCGCCGAACTGCGGATCGCCCACGTTGGAGGTGATGGCGGTTTCAGCTTCGGAGAGGTCGCGGGTGCTCAGGCCAACCAGTGCGCTGACCTGTTCCAGGCCCAGCCGCGAACCGATCCAGAACGCACCGTAGCGGGCGTTGGAGTAGAACTCCTCGCTGTCCGTGCCGGCCAGCGGACGGAAGTACAGGGTGGCGGTGTGGTGGCCGCCGTCGTCGCCGGTTCCTTCTTCCACCGGTTCCATGACCAGGACGGCGTCAGGCTCATGGTCCAGGCCAAGACCGGTGAGGTGGGCGAACCCGGAGTGCGGGCGGAACCGGTAATCGGTGTCATTGGAGCGGACCTTCAGGGGGCCGGCCGGGATAACCAGGCGCTCGCCCTTGAAACGCTCGGAGAGTGCACGGCGCCGGGCGGCAGCGTGCGGCGCTACTGCGGACTGCTCCGGAAGCTCATCGGACGCGGACGCCCAGCCGGAGGACATAAAGTCCTTGAACGCCTGCGACGTGGGGCGCTGGGAGCGGTTGTTCACGCGGTCCTCAAGCGGCTGTCCCTCGGACAGTTCCTCAAGGCCGGACTGGGCGGGGTTCATTGAATTGGCTTCAGTACTCACCTGTATATGCTCTCACCGGCAGTTAACAGGGCCAAACATCCGCCGGCGGCTGCGGGGTGCCCGCACCGGATCCGCGCACCGGATCCGCGCCCCGGACCGCGTAGATTGTAGGTGTGAGAATCGATCTGCACACCCACTCCAATGTCTCCGACGGCACCGAAGCGCCCGGAGCCGTGATGGCCTCCGCAGCCGCTGCCGGCCTGGACGCCGTAGCCCTGACGGACCACGACTCCACGGCAGGATGGGGCGAGGCAGCCGAAGCGGCACGCGCACTGGGACTGGTTTTCGTTCCGGGCATGGAAGTTTCCTGCCGCACAGAGGACGGAATCAGCGTGCACGTGCTGTCCTACCTCCATGACCCCTCCCACCCGGGCCTGCTGGCCGAAATCGCAAAGTCCCGCACGGCCCGCGTAAGCCGGGCTGAGCGCATGGTGGAACGGCTGGCCGAGGACTACCCGATCAGCTGGGCAGATGTGCAGGAACAGGTCGCGCCCGGGGCCACTATTGGCCGTCCGCACATCGCGGATGCTTTGGTAGCGGCGGGGGTGGTGCCGAACCGGTCGGCCGCGTTCACCGGAATCCTGACTGCCCGCTCCCGGTACTTCGTGGCGCACTACGCTCCGGACCCGGCCGACGCCGTGCGGCTGATCCGTGAGGCCGGCGGTGTTCCCGTTTTCGCCCACCCGGAAGCATCCTCCCGCGGACGCGTGGTGGGGGAGCCCACCTACCGGAAGATGATCGGTGCAGGCCTGGCCGGGCTGGAGATCGAGCACCGGGATAATCCGGAGGACGGCCGCGCGTACCTGCGCCGGCTCGCCGAGGAGCATTCACTGCTGGTGACCGGGTCCAGCGACTACCACGGGACCGGCAAGCCCAATCTGCTGGGGGAGAACACCACCAGCGCGGAGGTGCTGGAACGGATTGCCGAGCTCGGCACGGGCACCGCAATCGTCACTCCGTAGTACACCGCCGCCGCGTCCAAGAAGGCCGGCTAGCCTATTTTCGTCAATTTCTCAAAAAACCGCGGTATTGCTCTGGAATTCGGCGTAGTTCGGCCGTGATGCGGAACCGGATACCATTCTTTTTCATATTTCGCTGATGAAATATGTTATGTTGTCAATTGTCCGCGGATGCCATGGGGTGGTGTTCGCGGAACGGAGACCTGTGCCTTGACGCAACAGGGGGCATCCTGAAGGCAGCTGTGCTGCCGGCCGTGGTTTGAGTGAACTCACCACACCCTTGACGGCGCCGCGGGCGCCGCTTCCCCGATGTGCAGGCAGCCTTATGGGGTCTTGCGGAACACTTCCGCTCACCGCGCCTGCCGTCTTTCGCAAGGCCCGCCGAACGAATCGGTGGCCTTTTCGCATTGATGACCCGCTGGGCCTAGCCGGCTGCGGAGGAGAGGAAAATGTGGTTGACGACGGAATGGAGTTTTATCAGCTGGGGGCGTGGACAGTAGTTTCGCTGTTTGTCCTCTTTTACGGTGGGACATTTCTTATGTCCACGTTCATTGGCAAAAAGAATGAAAATGCCGACGGTTACATGACCGCGGGAAACAAGATCGGATTCGGTGTTTCGGCCGCCAGCATGACTGCCACGTGGATCTGGGCGTCATCCATGTACGCCTCGGCCACGTCCGGGTACACCTACGGCATTTCGGGACCGATACATTACGGGCTGTGGGGCGCCCTGATGATCCTGTTCATCTACCCGTTCGGACGCCGGATCAGGAAAGTCGCGCCCAAGGCGCACACCCTGGCAGAAGTGATGAGGGCCAGGCATGGAAAATCCAGCCAGCTGATGCTGGCGGGCTCCAACGTGGTGGGCAGCGTTATTTCGCTGACCTCAAACTTCATTGCCGGCGGGGCCCTGGTTGCGCTGCTGTCGCCGTTCAGCTTCCAGCAGGGGATCGTCGCGGTAGCTGCCGGGGTCCTGCTGTACACGCTCTGGTCCGGGTTCAGGGCGTCAGTCCTCACCGACTTTGCCCAGGTGGTGGCCATGCTCGGAGCCGTGGCAGTGATTATCCCCATGGTGTTCTTTGCGGCCGGAGGGCCGGGCATGTTCGAGTCGGGTGCTGTCAACCTGACGGCGGAGCAGTCCAGCTTCTTCTCCTCCGAAGCGTTCCTGAACCAGGGTGCTCCCTACATCGCCGCGGTCCTCGCCTACGCCATCGGAAACCAAACCATAGCCCAGCGCCTGTTCGCGGTCAGGGAGGACCTGATCAGGAAGACTTTTGTCACCGCCACAATCGGCTACGGAGCCACGGTGATAGGCGTCGGCATGCTCGGCGTCATGGCCCTGTATCTGGGCATCAACCCGGCTGAAGGAGATCTGAACAACCTCATCCCGCAGATGGCCTCAACCTATCTGGGGCCGATTCTCCTGGGCGTCTTCTTCATCATGATCCTGGGATCACTCTCGTCCACTGCCGATTCTGATCTCTCAGCCCTTTCATCGATCATGATGGCCGACGTCTACGGCCAGAATGTGGCCCGGAAGGGTAAGGCAAATCCCAAAACCATGCTCCTTATAGGCCGGATCTCCATGGTGCTTGCCACCGCAGCAGGCCTCTACTTTGCCAGCGGCCGGATGAATATCCTCGACCTGCTGGTGTTCGTTGGTGCGCTCTGGGGCGCGCTCGTCTTCCCGGTGCTGGCCAGCTTCTACTGGAACAAGGTCACGAACAAGGCCTTCACCATCTCGGTGCTGGCAGCCCTGGCCGTCTTTATCCCGGTGCGGTTCGGCTGGATCTCCATGGACGGAGCCACCGGGTATCTCTTCGACGCCATATCCGTAGTTGGCATTGGAGTTGTCCTTGGACTTATGTGCTTCGGCTTCTTTGGCCTGCGGCCGGCGCTGGCTGCCGGTGCGGCCGGAGCAGTACTGTCCGCGCCGTTTGTCATGGGGTTCCTGCATGACTATGAGGTACTCACGGGGTCCCTGGTGGCTTACGCCGTCAGCACGGTGCTCTGTTTCCTGCTGTCCTTCCGCAACCGGAACGAGTTCGACTTCGGGCTTATTGAGCAGCGGATCGGTGACTACGACCGCCGGCCCGCAGAGGATGCAGCCGCCGCCCGAGCCTGACCTTCACCGACCCAATAACCGCACCATGTAAGGAGCGAACACCCCATGACAGCATTCTGGCTTACCGTCTATGTTCTGATGTGGCCTGTCATCGTTACCGGTATCCTCGCGGTCATCTGCCGGGGATTCTTCCGGGACTGGATTCAGTCCCGCCGCGAGGGCCGAAGCATCATCTAGCTAGCCCCCGGCCGTGTTCAGAGATTGAAAAAGCGCCGCCGGGGCAGGATCTAATCCTGCCCCGGCGGCGCTTTTGTCCGAAAAAGTTACTGCCCGGCGTCGACGGCGTCCGCCGGCGCTGCTGCCGGCACACTCGCCGGGGCTCGCCTTGTCTTTCTGGGCCTGGCCGGAATGAGCACCTGCGCCGCATGCCCCAGCCGGCGCTCCATGACCTCGATCGCCTGTGGATTCGCGTCCACGCAGACAAACCGGCGGCCCAGCTTGTGGGCTACCGCGCCCAGTGTCCCGGAGCCTGCAAAGAAGTCCAGCACCCAGTCGCCTTCGCGGCTGGAGGCAGCCACGGCACGGCGCAGCAGGCCTTCGGGTTTCTGCGTCGGATAGCCGGTCTTTTCCCTGCCCGTAGGCGAGACGATCGTGTGCCACCAGACATCCGTGGGCAGCTTGCCCAGCGCTACCTTCTCCGGCGTGACCAGGCCGGGAGCCATGTAGGGCTCACGGTCCACCTCGGTGTTGTCGAAATGGTAGGCAGCCGGGTTCTTGACGTAGACCAGGATGTTGTCGTGTTTGGCGGGCCAGCGGTTCTTGGCCCGGCCGCCATAGTCATAGGCCCAGATGATTTCGTTCAGGAAGCAGTCCCGGCCAAAGAGCGCATCGAGCATGACCTTCACGTAGTGCACCTCGCGGTAGTCCAGATGCACGTAGAGGGTGCCGTCGTCGGACAGCAGCCGCCAGGCTTCTGCCATGCGGGGTTCCAGGAACGCCCAGTAGTCCTCGAACGCGTCGTCGTAGCTGGAGAGCAGGCCCTTAACCGTCGTGTAGCTGCGGCCCTTGAACCCCGTCCGGTCGCCTGTGCCTTCGGCGCTGCGGACCATGGTGGTCTGCTGCCGGCGCTGGGCACGCCCGGTGTTGAACGGCGGGTCGACGTAGATCAGGGTAAAGGAGCCGTCCGGCAGGGTCGGCAGATAGTCCGCATTGTCTGCGTGGACTATCAGCGACCCGCCGTCCGGCGTCCAGTTAGGTGTGCTCATCCGTGTGGAGGTGATCCCGGCCTATTCGGCGGCGGGTGCCTTGCTGACAACCTCGCCGTTGCGCCGGCGGGTGCGGCTGCGGTTCCGGCGCGGGCGGTCTGCCTTGGCGGTTTCACCGGCTGCGGCGGCGGGCGCTTCAGCGGCCTTCTCCGGGCTGCGGCGGGCACCGTCGCGCGAACCTTCACGGGAGCCGCGGCTGCGGTCGGAGGAACGGCCGCCGGAGCGCTGGCCCGAATCGGAGCGCGGCGCGCGGCGTCCGCCGGACTTGCCGGTTTCGCCGAGGTCTTCAAGCTTCTCCGCATTGATACCTGCCAGCACACGCTTGTTGCGCGGCAGCCGGCCCTTGGTTCCCTCGGGAATGTCCAGGTCGGTGTACAGGTGCGGGGAGGAAGAGTAGGTCTCGAGCGGCTCGGCCTGGTCCATGCCCAGGGCCTTGTTGATCAGGCCCCAGCGGGGAACATCGTCCCAGTCAACGAATGTGACGGCCGTGCCCTTGTTGCCGGCGCGCCCGGTACGGCCTACGCGGTGCAGGTAGGTCTTCTCGTCTTCGGGGCACTGGTAGTTGATCACGTGCGTGACGTCGTCGACGTCGATGCCGCGGGCGGCGACGTCGGTGGCGACCAGTACATCGACCTTTTCGTTGCGGAAGGCACGCATGGCCTGCTCGCGGGCGCCCTGGCCCAGGTCGCCGTGGATGGCGGCGGCTGCGAAGCCGCGGTCCACCAGTTCCTCGGAGAGCTTGGCCGCGGTGCGCTTGGTCTTGGTGAAGATGATGGTGCGGCCGCGTCCGCGGGCCTGCAGGATGCGCGCCACGACTTCGCTCTTGTCCAGGTTGTGGGCCCGGTAAACAACCTGGCGGATGTCCTTCTTGGTCAGGCCCTCGTCTTCGGGATCAGCGGCGCGGATGTGCGTCGGCTTGGTCATGTAACGGCGGGCCATGGCGACGACGGGGCCGGGCATGGTTGCGGAGAAGAGCAGGGTCTGGCGGGTGGCCGGGGTGGCTGCCATGAGGGTCTCGACGTCGGGCAGGAAGCCGAGGTCCAGCATCTCGTCAGCCTCATCCAGAACCACAATGCGTACGTTCTTCAGTGAGAGCTGGCGGCGGTTGTGCAGATCGATCAGGCGTCCGGGGGTGCCGACGACGATTTCAACGCCTGCTTCAAGCGCTTCGATCTGCGGTTCGTACGCCCGGCCGCCGTAAATGGTGACAATCCGGGCGCCGCGGCGGCGTGCCGCCGTCGTCAGGTCGCTGGCAACCTGCACCGCGAGTTCACGGGTGGGGACGACGATCAGGGCCTGCGGGGCGCCCGGGGCGGGCAGGGCGTCGTAACCCTCGTCGGCGGGGGCCACTACCCGCTGCAGCGCGGGGATGCCGAAGCCGAGGGTCTTGCCGGTACCGGTCTTGGCCTGGCCAATGATGTCGTGGCCGCCCAGGGCAACCGGAAGGGTCATCGACTGGATGGGGAAGGGGTGCGTGATGCCAGCCTCGGCGAGGGAGTCAACAATCTCGCTGCGGACACCAAAATCTGCGAACGTCAGTTCCGGGATTTCGGCCGCGGCATCCGTGGTTGCGATGGTCTCGGTGACTTCGAGTTCTTCATTGCTGTCATCTGCGGTCAGCTGCGCATCGCTGACCTGGGAAAGTTCAGTGTTCAATTACATACCGTTCAGTTAGGCATTCTGCGGCGCCGCGCTCGACGAGAGGGCATGGGGCCCATCCCGGAGCGGATGGCGCGCAGGTGATGCGTCCAGCGGAAGCCGATCGCGGGCTAAGGACTGCTGGCCACTCCAACTGCATTCGGCAAAGGCAGCGGCCGGAAAATATCAAGTTCGCGTAGGTACTGCGGGTCTCACAGCCGGCTGGTTAGTGTCTCCAACCGGCATTTCATGAAGGTTTCAAGAACGTGGGAACGACCGGGCATCCATTTACTACCCTTCCAGTCTACCCGGTACAGCCCTGACGGGCCGCATTAGGCTGCACCAGCGAGTTTGGCGGGGCGGCGGCCCGGTGCGCAGGCTCCTGCGACACCGCCGCCGGCGAAGCGAATGAGAGCCCGGACACACCGGTACGCTGGGCATATGAGCGAGAACAACGCAGCACCGGCGACGGGCCAGGACCAGGCAGACGGCACACCGGAGGCATACCGCCGGTTCCTCTCGGACCTGCTGGGAGTCATTGCCTACGGTGAACTTTCCGCTTTTGAGCGGATGTCCTCTGACGCACGCTTCTCGCCCAGCCTGCGGGACCGCGCGGCGCTGGGGAGGCTCGCAGTGCGCGAGTACAACCACTTCGAGCGGGTTACGGCGTACCTTGAGGCAATGGGCATCGATGCGGAGGACGCCATGGCACCGTTCCAGCAGTCCGTCGATGCGTTCCACGACCGGACCCGGCCCGGGGACTGGTACGAATCCCTAATGAAGTTTTACGTCACCGACGCTATTTCCGATGACTTCTACGCCGCGCTTGGGTCCCTTCTGGATCCGGCCAGCTCCGAACTGATCGCTTCCCTGCAGACAACCGGCAGCGAGGCTCCGGGCGAAGTGCTCTTTGCCCGGCTTCAGGAATCGCTGAAGGATGATCCGCGTCTGGCGTCCCGCCTTGCGCTGTGGGGGCGCCGGCTGGTGGGGGAGGCGCTGACCCAGGCCCAGCGCGTAGTGATTGAACGTGCACTGCCCCAGGGCCTGGACGGATTCCCCAGCCGCGAGGCCTACGACGCCCAGATCCGTGACCTCTTCAGCCAGCTCACCCGCAACCACTCGCGGCGGATGTCGCTTCTGGGGCTTACTGCCTGACCCGGCAGCGGCGGCGATTCGTTTGTGCAGGTTCCGCCGGGGCGGCAGTATGCGCCTGTAGCGTTGATCCCGTGCCGTGCAGGAAGACTGCGCAGGCCATGACGCAACAGGCATGTGCAGGAAAAGGCTGGGGAGCAGCATGAGTTCGGATTCAAACGGTCTGCTGCGCCGGATCGTCTGCGCCGTCCTAGCAGCCGGGGCCGTGGCCGCGGTGTCGGGCTGCGGCGCCCTGCCGGCGCAGCAGCCGCTCCCTGCGGCCGCCGCAGAAGTTCCGGTACCTGAGCTGCCCGGCAGTGAACCGGGCGCAAAGACCCCGCCTCCGCAGGGTGTCCCGGCGGAGGCCTGGTCGGCCCTGGAAATCTTTGTCCAGGCCCGGGCGGAGGCCGGCCGGCCGCTGCCGGAACCGGCCGCAGCTCCGCAGTGTTCGGTGCCTGCCCCCGGATGCTACTTCTCCTATGGGACCGAGACGCTGGTCTGGTCTCCGGAGACAGGCATACGCGCCCTTCGCACGGACATCTTTGAGCGGTGGAAATCATCGGTTCGGACCCTGGGCTGGCCGGTTACATCTGAGTACAGCTTTGCCGGTGACTACCGCACCGACTTCCAGAAGGGCACCCTGATGTTCGCGCCCCGGCTGGGAAGGATCATGTCCTACGACCCGGCGGTGGAAGAGGCAGCTGTGGTTATCGGGGATTCGCAGGCCGGCCGGGATACCTGGGTGGGGAAAGGGCTGGCGGCACTGGGTTACAAGCCGGCGATCCTGGGTGCCGGCGGCACCGGGTACACCAAGGGCAACGGCACGGTGCACAGCTATCCCGAGGCACTCGAAGCCGAGGAATGGCTGCTGCCCGCGGGCAACCCGGGCCTGGTCATCCTCCAGGGCGGAGGCAACGATGCAGCCGAAGCGGGGAATGTACAGATTCGGCAGAACGCCAAGCAGCTGGTTCGGGAGATCAAACGGACCTATCCGGAAACACGGATCGTCATGGTTGGCGTGATCGGTGACGGCTCCGGCCGCCGCGCGGAGATCGACGATCTGCTGGCGCGGGTCGCTGCGGAGGAAGGGCTGGACTTCGTGAGCCCGAAGGACTGGTGGAAGAGGTACTCCCTGGACTCAAAGCTCGAGGACGGATTGCACCTGGGCAGGGCCGGCCATGAAGCTGTGGCCCCGGTATTCACGCGGGAGCTGAAAGCCGTGCTCGGCAGCGAAGGGAACGGCTGAGGGCTAGAGTTTCAGGATCCGCTCACGCTCGGCGCTGTCCCTCGGACGGCGCCTGTAAACGGTTAGCAGAGCCGCAGCCACAGCGGCTGCCGGCCCGGCCGCAACGGGCAGGGCCCAGGTCAGCCAGGAGAATGAGGCGCTGGTGACTGCCGGAGTGAACTGCAGGATGATCCAGAGGGCAAGCCCTGCTGCCAGGGAGATCCCCGGCAGCAGGAGAATGCCGTAAGTGCTGCGGCGCGGGTCGGCGCCCCAGACCAGAAAGCCGGCTGCCGCCGTTGCGGCGGCAGCAAGCAGCACTTCGGCCATGATGCCTAGAGGGCGCCGAATCCGACGCGGCGTACTTCCTCGGCGCCGATTTCAACGTAGCCGATGACTCCCGCCGGAACGATGATGAGGCGTCCCTTTTCGTCTGTCAGACGCAGTTCCTTGGAGCCCTTGATTGCTTCGGCGACGGTGTCGGCGACCTGGTCCGCGCTCTGCCCGGACTCGAACACGATCTCGCGTCCGACGTTCTGGATACCGATCTTTACTTCCACCGTGGTGCCTCCTGTTTAAATGAACTCAAGTGGGGATGAATCTACTCTAGATTTCCTTGGGGAACCGGCTGATTCCGCGCCAAGCTAAACGGTAGACCAGCTCGCTGGCCGCATCGATGTCCAGGTGTCCGTCTGTTTCGAGCCAGTACCGCGCGCTGACCTGCGCCATTCCGGCCAGCGCCCGTCCAAGCAGGGTGGCTTCGATGTGGGAGAGCCTGGTGTCCTCCGCGATGACGTCCGCGATGTCGCTGGCAAACCGTGCGTTGAACTCTTCGATCCGGGAACTGACCTCATCATCGCTGGTCAGATCCGACTCGAAGACCAGCCGGTGGCCCTGGCTGTCCTGTGCCACAAAGCGGAAGTAGGCCCGCATGGTCTCCCGGACACGCAGTTTGTTGTCCGTGGTGGAAGTCAGCGCGGTCTGGAGGAACTGCGTGAGGGTGCCCAGATGATCGTCCAGCAGTGCGAGGTAGAGCTCCCGCTTGCCGGGAAAGTGCTGGTACAGCACGGGCTTGCTGACCTGTGCGGTGTCCGCAATTTCGTCCATCGCAGCTCCGTGGAAGCCACGGCTGACGAACACTTCCTGTGCTGCCCGCATCAGCTGCCGGCGCCGCTCTTCCCGGGGGAGCCGGGTGGACTTGCCGGCAGGCTGATTGCTCACGTGTAAGGAACCTCTCCAACTTTGCCCGGACAGTGGCCCGGGTCATCGAACAACAGTTTACCCGCGGGTAACCGCGGGGGAAGGCAAGCCGGGCCGCCCCGGCGGGGAAGAGCCTCGAATGCACGGTCCCGGGGGCTTAGATTGGATGCCATGAGCATTCACACGGCAACCGCCCTGCCGCCCCTGACCGAGCCCGCCCCGCGGCTGGGCAAGGAAGAGAAGGAACGCTACTCCCGGCACCTGATCCTGCCGGGATTCGGTGAGGAAGGGCAGCTGCGACTGAAGAATGCCAAAGTCCTGGTCATAGGTGCCGGAGGACTGGGCTCGCCTGCTCTGCTGTACCTTGCAGCCGCGGGCGTGGGAACCCTGGGGATCCTCGATGATGATTCTGTGGATACCTCCAACCTGCAGCGGCAGGTCATCCACTCCGTGCACGACGTCGGGACCTCGAAGGCGCGTTCCGCCCGGGACAGCGTCCTTGCCCTGAACCCCCTGGTGGAGGTGATTCTCCACGAAGTCCGGCTGGATGAGCAGAACGCCCTGGAGATTTTCTCCGGCTATGACCTGATCCTGGACGGAACGGACAACTTCGCCACCCGCTACCTCATCAGTGATGCCGCGGAGATCCTCGGCAAACCGTGTGTCTGGGGATCGATCCTGCGCTTCGACGGCCAGGTGAGCGTATTCTGGTCCGCGCACGGACCCACCTACCGTGACCTCTATCCCGAACCCCCGGCCCCCGGATCCGTTCCCTCCTGCGCCGAGGGCGGAGTGCTGGGGGTGCTGTGCGCGCAGATTGGTTCGGTCATGGTCAACGAGGCCATCAAGCTCATAACCGGGACCGGGCGCACACTCCTGGGCAGACTGCTGGTGTTCAATGCCCAGGACATGAGCTGGCGTGAGGTGGGCCTGCGCCGGGATCCGGAACGGGCACCCGTTACGGAACTGCTCGATTACCAGGTCTTCTGCGGCCTTGGAGCGCAGGCTCCGGCAGCGGTCCCCGGCATCAGCGCCGCGGAGCTCTCCCGCCTGCTCGCTGCACGAACGGCAGGAGAGACGGATTTCGACCTGCTGGACGTTCGGGAGCCCGGGGAGCACCGGATCGTGAGCATCGACGGCGCCCGGCTGGTGCCGCGGGCACACATTCTTGCCGGTGAGGGAATGCCGGAACCTGGACGCACCGTCTATGTCCACTGCAAATCCGGTGGAAGGTCAGCGGAAGTGACGGCGTTCCTGCGCAGCAGGGGCTATGACCGCGCCTTCAACGTGGACGGGGGGATCCTGGACTGGGTCCGCACGGTGGAACCGGATAAGCCGGTTTACTGACCGCCGTCGGGAACATACGGAACGCCGCAGAACGGCGGTACGCACGCCTGCCTTAGGCGGATTTGGCGGTATCCGCCGGGTCTTCCCCGGGCTTTTCCTTCGGCTGGTCCACGTTGATGCCGTAGATGGCTTCAAGGCCGCGGATGTAGTCTTCCTGCTGGCCGCTGGCAGCCAGTTCCCGGGCACGGACAGCCGGGACATGAAGCAGTGCCTTGACCATCCGGCGCATGGCGAATTCAACTTCCTGGGCGGCACCGGTGCAGCCGTGCTGCGCGCGGACCTTTTCAAGTTCCTTGTCCAGGACGCCAAGGGTGTGGCGCCGCAGAGCCACGATCGCGGAGTCGAGTTCCCGGCTGAGCTGGGCCTCAGAGAATGACTGGGCTGCATCGGTGACAATCCGGTTGGCCTGCTGCAGGGACTCGGCCTGCTCGGCCGGAGCAGCCAGACGGACGGATTCAAGGGTGATAAGGTCCACGCCGTCGAGCTCCCTGACAGCCGGATCGAAGTCGTGCGTCAGTGCCAGGTCAATCATGATCAGGGGGTTGGTGGAACCGGCGCGGACGCGGGCAATGTCATCGGCGCTGACCTGGTTGTCCGAGCCCGAACAGCCAATGACGACGTCGGCGCGGGCAACGGCCGCTCCGAGGGAGTCCCGGTCCAGTGCGGTTCCGCCGCGGGAAGCGGTGAAGGATTCTGCGCGCCCGGAGGAGGAATAGACGGAAATGTCCGTGCAGCCGCGCTCCTTGAGCAGGGCCATGGTGGCTCCGGCGTAGGCGCCGGTACCGAAGACCACAACGGCCTTCTTCCGCCAGTCGGCGTCGACGGAGAGGTCAGTGGCCAGCTCCAGGGCGACCGAAACGATTGAAAGCCCGCGTTTGCCCAGCGCAGTCAGCGCGCCGACGTCCTTGGCGGTGCGGGAAGCTGTCTGGAACAGGCGGGTCAGGGTTCCGCTGGCGGTGCCCTTCTCCTGGGCTTCAATGAGCGCCCGGCGGACCTGTCCGGCAATTTCGCGTTCCCCGACTACGGCGGAGTCCAGGCCTGCGCCAACGGCGAACAGGTGCTTGGCGACGTCCTGGCCCGTGTTGGTGGTGAAGGAGCGGGAGACCAGATCCTCGTCCAGGCCGGAGTGCCGGCTGATCTCTGCGATGGCCGCGGAACGGGCAGCTTCGACGTCTGCCTCCGAACGGGCCTCGCAGTACACCTCAAAGCGGTTGCAGGTGGCCAGAACCACGGCACCGGCGACGGCGGGGCCGTTTTCCAGCAGGGAGGAAGGGACCTTGGGCGCACCCGCACTAAGCCGGGCGACGGTTTCCAGGTCTACGTCAGAATGGGTCGCGATGAGGGATAAGAGAACCACAGTGGGTTAATACTAGCCACTGTGAGCGCAAAGGGTGTTATTCGAGACACCGGTCACAGGTGATTTGGTCCGCATCTTTGCCCGTGGCGCGCAGCCAGGCAGCCGGACGGCGGCGGCGGGCGCGGACCGAATGTGGGTAGGCTCAGGGCAGGCACGGTGAGTGGACAGATCCGAGAACAGCAGGTGGCAGGCATTGGCGCAGCGCAAGACCGACCGACCCAACCCCCAGGGTGAGCGGACCAGGGAACTGATCCTGGAAACGGCGGTTTCGCTGGCTGCCCGGCACGGATATGAGGGGACGAAGGTCACCATGATCCGCAAGGCCACCGGGCTGAGTGCCAGCTCCATCTACTGGCATTTCCCGGACAAGGACCAGCTGCTTTCCGCTGCACTGGAGCACGCCTTCCGGACGCAGGCCCAGGGCACGCCCAACTGGCTGGACTCCCGGCCGCTTGAGCCCCGCCGTGCGGATCTGTTCGGCAAGCTTCTGGCCTTTCCTCCCGCAGACGAAGGGATGGACTACTGGCGCTTCGGCCTGCAGCTGTCCGTGGTGCGTCCGCAGACCAACTTGACGTGCCGCACCCGTTTCCTTGAAATCCGCAGCGAGAGCTTCACCTGGCTGGGGCAGTGGTGGGAACGCTCGCTGCCTCCCGCCATGCACAAGCGGCAGGACGCGGGAGTGCTGATGGGACGTTTCACTGTTGCCATCCGTGACAGCTCATTTATCCAGCGGCATGGATCCCAGGTGCTCGAGGAACGCTGGGTTACCTGGCTGCTCGCCTGCTGTCTGGATGCCGCTGCGGACCGGTTGGCCGAACGGGGGCTGGACACACAGCCTGCCCCGCACCCCGGCACCGGACCGGGACAGGGACCGCGCCAGCCGGGAACCGCAGGGGAGCCGGACGGACCCCGTGAAGTGTTCCTCCGGGCTGCGGAAGAGACCATCGAAGAGTACGGCTACGGCGGTGTCACGGTTGCCCGGGTCTGCGAGAAGGCAGGGCTGCCCGCAAGTTCGCTGTACTGGTCCTTCAAGGACAAGGACGAGCTGCTGGCCGCTGTGGTTGCCAGCGCGTGCCGGCGCTGGGAAGACGGGCGCCCGGTCTTCGTCCCGCGCCCCGCGGACGGGAACTGGTCCGCGGTGCTGAAGGGTGTTCTCCTGCCGACCGTTGCCGGTTTCGCCGGCGAAACTTCAGTGCTGCGGCTGGGCCTGCTCCTGCTGCTGCAGCGCGGTGCGGTGCCGGAAGCTGAACGCCGCCGCCTGGAACAGGTGCTGCAGGACATGCAGGACACCACCACACAGTGGTTCCGGACGGTTCTCCCGGCAGGCCTCCCGGACACCGGGCGGCTGGCGGCCTATCTCTCCGAATGCCTCTTCAGGCTCCTGGAAGGCCTCATGCTCAGCCGGCAGATTGATGACCAGCCCTGGGATCCGGAACTGCTCACCGACCTGGTCTGCGCAGCCCTGTACCGTGCCGCCGCGCTCGCCCAGTGTGAGCTGGAAACCACGGGTCCGCCGGCCGGGGCCGGGCCGGCGGACTAGGCAGTTCTCAGCTCCCGGACCCCAGGAGCGTTTCGGCACTGCGCGCGGACTGCAGCAGCTGCTGTGCCCACGCCTGGATGGACTCGGCGGATGCCGGCCCCGGAAGGCCGGAGAGCCGCAGCACCAGCCGTACGTTCCCGGCAGCATCGCGGACGGGCGCAAGGACGGAATCGACGTCGTAGCTCTGTCCCGGCTCCAGGGTTACGGGTGCGTAGCTGCTGGAGGTGCGGGAGATGATTTCCCGGATCCGGCGCTCCTGCGCCGGCGTGTAGCAGCCGGAGGAATACTCGCGCAGTGCCTCGTAGATTTCCTCGTCCCGGTAGCTTCCCCGCATGGTCACTGACCATCCGCGCTCCCGGACCGCGGCCAGGCGCCCGCGGTACTGATCCGGTGTGCACTCGTCGCTGGGAACGGCACGGGCAAGCCACCGCTCAATGGCAGCGGGTTCTTCCCAGGCCAGGCACAGTTCTCCCATGGGCGGCATAAGCGGAATCCGCTCACCGATCCGGGCGGTGGATCCGGCAGAGGAGCCGCAGGCCGCCACCGTGACCGCCATCTGGTCACTGATCACTGCCATGGCGGTGCACTCGGCGCCGATGTCTTCGGCCAGGCGCTCCAGCTCGGCCCGTCCCCGCTCGGCAAGCCGCACCCCTGCGATCAGGTCGGCATCGAAGGCGGCGCTGATGGACATCGGGGCGAAGCGGCCGTAGCCGCCCTGGAAAAACAGCAGCGGTGCCACCGGACGGAGCACTTCCAGGACCTGGACCGCACCGATCACGATGTGGTGGTCACCGGCGTCGTTGATCGAATCAAACGTGCAGTCGATGAAGGCGACACTGCCCTCGAGCACCGGAGCGCCCGACGGCGACGGGGACCAGCTGACGCCGTCGAACTTGTCTTCAGCCCGGCCGGCGAACCGGCGGCACAGATCCTCCTGGTCCGCTGCGAGGACGTTCACGCAGAAGGAGCCTGCGGTCCGCAGTTTCCTGAAGGTCTGGGAAGCCAGGGTGGGCAGGAAAGCGACCAGGGGCGGATCGAGGGAAACGGAGGTGAAGGAACCGACGATCATTCCCACCGGTGAACCGTCGTCCGCGATTCCGGTGATCAGTACAACGCCGGTGGGGAAGTGGCCCAGGACGTTGCGGAAGTCCACCGGGTTGCCCGACGGCGTGCGCTCTGGCGTGCTGACAGCGCTCATTAGTTGTCCTTTCACAAACGTTCATTCACCGGTTAGTGCTGCTGTGCCATCAGGTCCAGGGCTACGTCCACGATCATGTCTTCCTGGCCGCCGACCATACGCCGTTTGCCCAGTTCCATCAGGATGTCCGTGGTTGGAATGCCGTAGCGGCTGCTGGCGGCCTCGGCATGGCGGAGGAAACTCGAATACACGCCGGCGTACCCCAGGGAAAGCGTTTCGCGGTCTACCCGGACCGGCCGGTCCTGCAGCGGACGGACCAGGTCATCTGCTGCGTCCATCAGGGCGGGGAGGCTGCAGCCGTGTTCCAGGCCGAACTTGTCCGCCGCGGCGATGAACGCTTCCAGAGGTGCATTGCCTGCCCCTGCGCCCATCCCGGCCAGGGACGCATCGACCCGCACGGCACCGTGTTCGACGGCGGTGAGCGAGTTGGCGATGCTGAGCGAAAGGTTCTCATGGGCATGAATGCCGATTTCCGTGGCGGGATCCAGGACCTGGCGGAAGGCATCCACCCGCTCGGCGACGCCGGGCATGGTCAGGGCTCCGCCGGAGTCAACAACGTAGACGCACGTGGCCCCGTAGGACTCCATCAGCTTGGCCTGGGCGGCCAGCTCCGCTGCGGGGGACATGTGGGACATCATCAGGAACCCGACGGTGTCCATCCCCAGCTCGCGTGCTGCTGCGATGTGCTGGGCGGAGACATCCGCCTCGGTGCAGTGGGTGGCGACGCGGACCACGGAGGCGCCTGCGCTGCGTGCATCCCGGAGATGGTGGATCGTTGCGATTCCGGGCAGGGCGAGGGTGGCTACCTTTGCCTGTTTGACGGCAGCGGCTACGGCTGAGATCCACTCGAGGTCCGTGTGGGCGCCGAAGCCGTACACACAGGAGGACCCGTTGAGCCCGTCGCCGTGGGCCACCTCGATCGAAGCGACGCCGGCTGCATCCAGTGCGGCGGCGATCGAAACCGCCTGGTCAACGGTGTACTGGTGACGGATCGCGTGCATGCCGTCACGCAGGGTGACGTCTGAGATATAGAGCTTGGCCATTCTTACGCCTCCTGCATTGCCGGTGTGCTGCTGTGTTCTCCGACCCCGGCCAGTTCGGCCCAGCGCTCGGCTACGGCCTTGGCTGCGGAGGTCATGATGTCCAGGTTGCCCGCGTAGGCGGGCAGGTAATGAGCGGCGCCCGTGACCTCAAGCATCACGGTGACGCGGGTGCCGGTGAAGCTTCCGGAACCGGGCAGGTGCAGGGGGTTCCCGGCACCGAAGACCTCGAACTGGACGGCCTGCTTGAGCTTGTAGCCGGGAACGTATTCCTGGACGCGTGCAGCCATGGACAGGATCGAGGCTTCAATCGCCGCGTGGTCCGGGGTTCCTTCCACCAGGCAGTAGACCGTGTTGCGCATCAGCATGGGCGGCTCGGCGGGATTCATGATGATGATCGCCTTGCCCTCCTGCGCGCCGCCCACGTGGACCAGCGCCTGGGAAGTAGTTTCCGTGAACTCATCGATGTTCGCCCGGGTTCCGGGTCCGGCCGAGCGGGAAGAAACCGAGGAGACGATTTCCGCGTACCTCACCGGTGCCACCTGGGAAACGGCGGCAACCATGGGAACGGTCGCCTGGCCTCCGCAGGTGACCATGTTCAGGTTGGGTGCGTCCAGATGGTCCTGCAGGTTGACCACGGGGATGCAGTAGGGTCCGACGGCGGCCGGGGTCAGGTCCAGGACCCGCACCCCGGTGTCGCGCAGGAGTTCCCAGTTCGCGGCATGGGCGGAGGCGCTGGTGGCATCGAAGACAACGCGGATGTCCTTGAAGGACGGCATTTCCAGCAGCCCGCGGACGCCGTCGGACGTGGTGGGAATGCCCATGCTCTCTGCCCGGCGCAGACCGTCGGAGCCGGGCTCAATACCCACCATGGCTCCCATTTGAAGCCGGGAGGAGCCCCGCAGGATCTTGATCATCAGATCGGTTCCGATGTTTCCGGGGCCGATGACAGCTACCGGCCAGCGCTCGCTGCCGGCGTTTTGCGTGTTTGCCACTATTTCTCCTCTAGGTTGATGCGGACCTGGCCGAGTCCCTGGATGCTTGCCACGGCGCTGGCGCCGGGCGGGAAGCTGACCATGGGCCCGAGGGCTCCGGTCATGACGATTTCTCCGGCCTGAAGCGGACGGCCAAGCCCGGCCATGCGCCGGGCCAGCCAGAGTGCGGCCCGGTATGGGTGCCCCAGGCAGGCTGCACCGGAGCCGACGGAGACGACCCTGCCGTTGACTTCCACGACCATGCCGGCGGAGGCGAGGTCCACGGCGGATGGGAGGACGGGGTTCAGCCCGGTCACGATCCGGCCGCAGGAGGCGTTGTCCGCAATGGTGTCCAGGATGGAGATGTCCCAGTTCCGGATCCTCGAGCCGACGATTTCGATGGAGGGGAGCAGGTAGTCGACCGCTGCTGCCAGTTCGGTAACCGTGGTGTCCGGGTGCGGAAGGTCTTTCTTCAGGACCAGCGCAACCTCTGCCTCGATCCGGGGCTGCAGGACGTCCGTGGCCGCCATCGTTTCACCGTCGGCGAGGCACATGTCGGCAAAGAGCACCCCGAAATCCGGCTGGTTCACTCCCATCTGGGCCTGGACCGAGGCAGCGGTGAGTCCAATCTTCCGTCCGGCGATACGCCTGCCTTCAGCGGTCCAGGCGTCTTCGTTGGCGCGCTGGACGGCATAGGCGGCGTCGATGCCGCCGCCGGCAAGGATTCCGCGGACGGGATCAACGGGCATGCCGGTGCTCTCGGCCCGGCGCAGCCGCTGGGCCACAGCGGCTATGTCCGCCTGGCTCACGGTTGCTGTGTCGGTGGTTGCAGTCATGAATTCTCCCTGATCGAGGCTTCAGTATGCCGCCGTGTCTGGTGGCCTGCGCCGGCAGTCCCGGAGAGCGGGATGCAGTTCTGCGTGTAACTCTGGCGCTCTCCTGTAGTGATCTGTACAGTGAAGCTGGAAGTGGCACACATCACATGTGCCGTCAGAACAGTCACTGGAGGTTCAAGGATGAATGTCTCCTTTACGGCGGCGCTGCGGCGTCCCGAATGCGCGTACTCCCGGCGGTCCCGGTGAGCGCGCTTGCCCAGGCGCCGGCTGTCCGGCCGCTGCAGGATGCAGGCGGCGCCCCGCCGTCGATGGTTGCCCGCATGACCCTGATCATGGAAGCGTTCCAGCCCCGCAACGTGAAGCTGCTGCTGGATGAAATCGCAGCCCGCGCCCACCTTCCCCGCTCCACCACACACCGGATCCTGGACCAGCTGGCCCAGATGGGGTGGCTTGAGCACACTCCCGAGGGATATGGCATGGGATGGAGGTCACTGCGGTACAGCGGGCTGGACAACGGACACAGCCAGCTTCGTGCTGAAGCGGCACCGCTCCTGCACAGCCTGTCTGTGCGGACCGGGATGGTGGCGCACCTGGCCGTCATGGATGGCGCCAGCGTGCACTACCTGGACAAGATCGGCGGGCCGTCAGCAGTGTCGGTTCCGTCCCGGGTCGGAGGCAGCGCGCCCGCGCATGCCACGGCTTTGGGCAAGGCGATGCTGGCCTGGATGAATCCCGAGCGGGTTGATGAGCTGTTCAGGGAAGGGCTCACCCCGGCCACGCCGCAGACCATCGCCGACCTGGCCGCCCTTTACGCCGAGCTCAACCGGGTCCGACAGCGCGGCGGTGTCGCCTATGAGACGGGTGAGAGTTTTTCGGGCATCGGATGTGTAGCCGCGGCGGTGCGCAGCCGAAGGGAGCCGGTGGCCAGCATCTCCCTCGTGGGGCGTGCAGGAGATCCGCTGGAACGGGTGGCGCCGATGGTCCTGCATGTTGCCCGGCAGGTGTCGGCAGCTCTGTATCCCGCTGAGCCGGTCCGCCAGCCGGCCCGGCTCTAGGGCAAAAAAACAAAGAGCGGGGGTGCAGCGATCAGCTGCACCCCCGCCCTTTCTGCGCCGCAGCTCCGGCTCGGATCCGGCTCGGATCCGGTT